>JADGNR010000001.1 GCA_017883415.1 Bryobacteraceae bacterium
CCGGAGCGGAAGGACCTCTGGGAATTCCGCTGGGAGCACGCTCAGGGGCGCATCGCGGCGCGGCGGGGAAACAAGGCGGAGGCGCAGAAGCACGTGGCGGCGGCCAAGGCGATCCTGGATCGGAGCCCGAAGATGAATCCGCCGCAGGAGATGTTCTACCACTACCTGGCGGGCTACGTGGCGCTCTACGGCGGCGACCACAAGAAGGCGTTGGAGGAGTTGCAGCAAGCGAACCAGAACGATCCGTTCATCCAATGCCTGATGGGCCAGGCGTACGAGGCGGCGGGGGACAAGGAGAAGGCCATGGAATATTACCGCAAGGCGACCGGCACGACTTCGCATAATCCTCCGGGGGCGTTCGCGCGGCCGTTCGCCCGGAAAAAGCTGGGCTGACCGGCCGCACGTATAATGTGGGGATGCGATTTCCCCACGCTGCCCTCCACGCAAGATTCGGCCACTGCTCCCTGACGGCCGCGGCTCTGATTGCTACCGCGCTTTCGGCGCAGACCTTCGACCCCAAGATGCCGGCCGCGGTGCCGCCGGTATCGGGCAAGGTAGTGGAAAGCGCCACGTTGCGCTACATCGACATCAAGACCGGCGACGGCGCCGCGGCCAAAGCCGGGCAGCAGTATTCAGTCAACTACACCGGCTGGCTGCGCGACGGGACCGAATTCGATTCCTCGATCGGCAAGAAGCCGCTCGATTTCGTACAAGGGCGCCGGGACGTGATCGCCGGCTTCGACAATGGTTTCGAAGGGATGAAAGTGGGCGGCAAGCGCCGCGTGTTCATCCCCTATCAACTGGCGTACGGCGAGTTGGGCCGCGGAACCATTCCGCCCAAGGCCGAGCTGATCTTCGACGTGGAACTGGTGGAAGCGAAGGACGCCCCGCCGCAACCGTCCGCCGCGGCGGAACTGCTGCTTCCGTTTTCCGAGATCGAGGCGCACGTCATGGCGCTGGCGAAGGCGGTGCCGGAGGAGAAGTATGCCTGGCGACCGGCCGCCGGCGTGCGCTCGTTCCGCGAGGTTTTCCTCCACATTGCGTACGGCAATCAGCTACTGCTGAACATTGCCGAGAACGCGCCCGAGCGGGACGTGTTGATGAAGCAGATCGAGGAGCAGATGAAGCGCGAGGGCGCGGAGATGGATAAAGAGGGAGTCCTCAAAGCGTTGAGCGAGAGCTTCCGGGCGGCGCGAAGCACGCTCGAGACGGCGCGGACCGGGGCTTTGAACCGCAGCGTGGATTTCTTCGGGAAAGCGACCACACGGCGCGGGGTGCTCACTTCGATGGACACCCATATGGCGGAGCACCTGGGGCAGGCGATCGCTTACGCCCGCATGAACGGCATTGTGCCGCCATGGTCGGCGCAACCGCCGCAAGAGTGAGGGGCTGGGGGGAGGTGGCAAGACATGGTTCCCGATGCACCACAGTTTGAAGGCATCACGCCCTACCTGCATTACGACGACGCGGCGGCGATGGTCGATTGGCTCACCCGCGTGTTCGGATTCACGGAGCGCGGGCGGTGGCTGGACACGCAGGGCGCGCTTCGCAATGCCGAGCTGTTCGCCGGCAGCACGGAGATTTGGCTGGAGGGCGATGCGGAGTACTGGAACCAGAAAGGGCGGCGCCCCGAGGAGTGGATCGGGGTCTGGGTGGACGATGTGGATGCCATGTTTGCGCGGGTCGCAGCCGCCGGGATCACGGTGGAACCGCCGGAGAACAAGTTTTACGGCATCCGCGTGTTCCAGGTCACGGACCCGGAGGGCTACACGTGGGGATTCATGGAACGTTGCGCTTACGTGGCGCGGTTCGAGGCGTAGGCTAGAGCGCCGACTCCGCTTCGAGCGGATCGGGCTTCTGCAGCGTACACAGCAACTCGCGGGCCTGGCTTTCGAACTCCACCGCTACCTGGACGCGGCACCAGCAGCAGCAGATCGGGGCCGAGCCGATGGGGAATGCCGTGGGGAATTCCGGATGATGCCCGTGTTCGTCGCAGGCCACCAGGTAGTCGATCCCGGCCTCGTCCAGCGCGCCGCGCGCCATGCTCAGAACGAAGGTGTCGTCGGTTTCCAGCACGGTGACCAGCGTCAGATCGTGCTTCCATGCCGGTTCCGGCTCCGGTAACGGCGGTACTCCCGCCGCCAGCGGCACCCGGCAATCCGCGCATTCGAGGAACCCTTCGCGGTACTCGGTCAAGCACTGCGGACAATACATGCTTCACTTCCATGGACCGCGCCCGGTCCGACTACAGCATACACCCCGCGTCCGGGAATCGGGTACGGGAGTCGGAAAAGCCGGGCCGTAATCCGTCGATACGATGTCACCGCCGAGGCGCCGAGACGCCGAGGAAAACCAAGTCAGTCGGTTCTCCGCTTCCTCGGCTGGCGAGACAGACTGGCGCGTGCACTCAACAGGCATCGGCACCGAGGCGGCCGAGGCGCTCGGAAACCCGACCTTTCGGCGTCTCGGCGCCTCGGCGGTGGAAAGGCCTTTGCGTGTACGTGCCTCTCCGGTGGTTGACACCGGGCCTCGCGCTTTGATATTACTCGCGGGCATTGAGTGTGCCCCGTGACGAAAAGAGAGCTTGTGGGAAAGATGGCGGTGGATGCGCGATTGACACGCGCGCAGGCGACGCGGGCCTTGGATGCGCTTCTGGAGGGGATTCGGACCAGCCTGGTGAGGGGAGACCGGGTGACCATCTCGGGCTTCGGCACCTTCGGGATCTCGCATCGCAAGGCGCGACGGGTGAAGAACCCGAGCAACGGCAGCGCCATCGAGATCGCCGCCCGGCGGGTGCCGCGCTTCGCGCCGGGGCTGGAATTGAAGTCGGCGATCGCCCGGCCCGGGGAGCTTAGGACGCAATAGCGAGTGCGGCGATCGACAATCGACCGGTGCGCCGCCGTACATTGGCGGCGCGTATGCTACGTCTGCAGGGCACACTATGACCAATACGACAAAACTGAAACTGGCCTGGAAATACCGCAAGCAGCTCTGGAAATACCGCGCGCTCGTCCGCCATCGCTGGGACATCGCGGCGCTGGCCGCCACCGGCGCGTTGATCGCGGTGCTGGCGCTCGCCAGCGGATCTTCGCCGCGCGCCACGGCATCGAATGACTGAGTGCCCAACCAAGAGCAGTCCAAGCCGCATTCCATCGCCGGCAGCGCCCATCGGGTGGTGATCGTGGGCGGCGGCTTCGGCGGCTTGCACGCGGCGAAATCGCTCGGCGGGGCGCCGGTTTCCGTGACGCTCATCGACCGGCGCAACTTCCACCTCTTTCAACCGCTGCTCTACCAGGTGGCCACCGGCGGGCTATCGCCGGGTGAAATCGCGTCGCCGTTGCGCGTGGTGTTGCGCAAGTACGCCAATGTCGAAGTGCTGCTGGGCGAAGTAGTGGATCTGGACGTCGAGAATCGGCGAGTGATCCTGAGTGACGCCCAGGTAGCGTATGACGACCTGATCGTCGCCACCGGCGCCACGCATCACTATTTCGGTAACGACCAATGGGCGGCGCTGGCGCCGGGGCTAAAGACGGTGGAGGATGCCACCGAGATGCGGCGGCGCATCCTGCTGGCCTTCGAGATGGCCGAGCGGGAGCCGGACGCCCAGAAGCGGCGGGCGTGGCTCAACTTTGTGATCGTGGGCGGCGGGGCGACGGGCGTGGAACTGGCGGGCGCGCTGGGCGAGATTGCCAACGACACCCTGCGCTGGGACTTCCGCCACATCAATCCCGCCGACGCGCAGATCCTGCTGGTGGAAGGCGAGGATCGCGTGCTGCCGGTGTACCCGCCGGACCTCTCGGCCAAGGCCGAGCGGCAACTGGAAGCGCTGGGTGTGCGGTCGCTGCTCGGGGCGCGGGTCACGAATGTCGATGCCGAGGGCGTGACGGTGAAGACCGGTGACCGGGAAGAGCACATCCGGGCGCGCACGGTATTGTGGGCGGCGGGGGTGCGCGCGTCGCGGCTGGGCAAGGTTTTGGCGGAACGCGCGGGGGCGCCGCTCGATCGCGCGGGCCGCGTGCTGGTGGCGCCGGACCTGAGCGTGCCGGGGCATCCCGAGATCCACGTGCTCGGCGACCTGGCCAATTTCCCCCATCAGACCGGCCAGCCCCTGCCCGGGGTGGCGCCGGTGGCCATGCAGCAGGGCCGGTATGTGGCGCGCCTGATTCGCGACAAAGTGCGCGGCCGGCCGGCCTCGCCGTTTCACTACTTCAATAAGGGCAACCTGGCCACCGTGGGACGCAATCGCGCGGTGGCGGAATTCGGCAAGGTGCACATCGCTGGTTTCCTGGCCTGGTTTCTGTGGGTCTTCGTGCACCTGATGTACCTGGTGGAGTTCGAGAATCGCCTGCTGGTGTTTGTCGAGTGGGTGTACAACTACATCACGCGCAACCGCGGAGCACGGCTGATCACCAGGGGCGAGAATACGCGCACGCCCGACCGGTCGTAACTCCCCAACCTGCCATGGTGGGAAGTTTGTTACCTTCAAATGTAAACCTGCATTTGAGGCCCAGACATGTCCTATCTCTCCATACGCGATCTCGATCTGAACGGGAAACGGGTTTTCATCCGCGTGGATTTCAACGTCCCGCTGCAAAAAAACGATAAGGGCGAAATGGAAATCACGAGCGACAAGCGCATCCAGGCGTCGCTCCCCACCATTCAATACGCGCTCGACCACGGCGCCGGCGTCATCCTGGCATCGCACCTGGGGCGACCCAAGGGCAAGCCGAATCCGGAGATGAGCCTGCAGCCGGCGGCGCGGAGGCTGCAAGAGTTGCTGGGCCGTCCGGTGAAGATGGCGCCCGATTGCGTGGGCCCGGAAGTGGAAGCCCTCAAGCCGGCGCCGGGCGAAGTGCTGCTGCTGGAGAATCTGCGTTTCCACCCCGAGGAGGAGAAGAACGACCCGGAGTTCGCCCGGAAACTGGCCGCGCTGTGCGATGTCTATGTCAACGACGCATTCGGCTCGGCGCACCGCGCGCACGCTTCCACCGAAGGCATGGTGCGGTTCGTCCCGCAAGCCGCGGCCGGCCTGCTCATGGAGCAGGAGCTCAAATACTTGGGGATGGTGACCAGCCATCCGGAGCGGCCTTGCGTTGCCATTCTGGGCGGAGCGAAGGTGTCGGACAAAATCGAAGTGATCCGGAACCTGGGCAAGGTTGTGGATACGCTGCTGATCGGCGGCGCCATGGCGTACACGTTCCTGAAGGCGCAGGGCCAGCCGACGGGCAAATCGCTGGTGGAGGAAGACAAGGTCGAGCTGGCGAAGACGCTGCTCGGCGAGTTGGGCGGGAAGCTGGTCCTGCCGGTGGATCACGTGGTGGTGTCGGAGATCGCCGCGGGCGCGGCTAACGAAGCGGTCGAGACCATCCCCGATGGCAAGATCGGAGTCGATATTGGGCCGCAAACCGTGGCGAAATTCTCAAAAGTGATCGCCGGAGCCAAGACCGTGATCTGGAACGGGCCCATGGGCATCTTCGAAAAGCCGCCCTTCGACCGGGGCACGGTGGCCGTGGCCAAGGCCGTGGCCGATTCGGGCGCGACTTCCGTGGTGGGCGGCGGCGATTCGGAAAAGGCCATCAAGGCGGCGGGCGTAACCAGCCGGATCACGCACGTCTCTACGGGTGGCGGAGCGTCCCTGGAGTTTCTGGCGGGGATCCAGTTGCCTGGTGTGGCCGCGTTGCATCGGTAGGACGCCGCGCCGCGGCGTCACAGGATTGCGACATTCAAGTGGAGACGCCCAGGCGCGGCAGCACCCATTTCATGAGCACTATATACGCCAGGAAGATGAGGACGAAGGGTACGTAATTGGGCATCTATCTACTAAGACGCAGAACAGAGGCAATAGGTGACAGAAGAGTGGGGCGGGCGCCCTCGCCCGCGGCAGGCCCCCTGGCCGGCCTTTCGGAAGGCGGACGAGGGCGTCCGCCGCGGTCCAGGGGGACCGCCACACCAAGCGGCATGGAACGGCTCACCACGCCAGATTGATAATGCAGTCCTCGCCGGCCTTCACGCGCGCCCGTATGTGCAGATTCTTGTGCGCGGCGTCGTAGAACCAGGCGCCGTCCGCCAGCGCTTCCAGCCGCTCCGCCTGCTCGTACTTCCGGTCTTCGAACGCCACTTCCACCGGCCGCTCGACGTGGTGCACCACCCATTGGTAAGACCGCTCCGCCTTCGATTCGATCTCCAGGCGCACGATGTCGGCGGCGGGCGCGGCGTGAACCTGCGTATACTCGCCGGCGTCGCGCTCCAGCAGAAAGAACTCCGCCGCGAGCGTTGGAAAGTAGTGCAGCCCCATGGCGTCCCCCGAATTGAGGGGCACGATGGTGCCGTTGCGCGCGAACACCGGTAGCGCCGCGCTGTCCACGGTGATGCTGCGCCGCCCGGGCAAGACCTGGTTGGTTTCGAGGTTGGTCCAGATGCCCTGCGGCAGGTAGACCGGGCGCTGGTTCGCGGGCCCATACACCGGCGCGATCAGCATTTCGTCGCCGAGCATGAACTCGTCGGCGTGGCGCGCGCATTCCGGATCGTCGGGAAACTGGAAGGGCAGGGGGTGCCACACCGGATGGCCGTGGTCGCGCACCTCCACTTCGTAGATTTCAAAAAAACTGGCCAACTGCTTGCGAAACCCGCTCAGTCCCACCGTGCCCGCGGTCACCTGGGGCGCCAGCGATCCGAGCTGCCGCGCGCGGCGCAGCAGGTCGGGCGGCGCGTGGGCGTAGGGGGCCAGGTCGAACACCGGCTCGGGGGCCGCCGAAATGGCGCCTTGGACCAGCCGCAGGAGCGATGCGCGCAGCGTGGCCCAGGTGCCGGCCCCTTCGGCGCCCTGCCGGGGAAGCGGCCCGGGAGACGCGGGCCCGCGCGCGCCGTTGTGTTCCTCGAAAATCTGTTTCGGGGCCGGCCCGTAATAGAAGAAATAGTCGACGCGCGGGGCGTGAATGCGGTAACGGTCGCGGGCGGTGAAGTCCATGCGGTACTCTCCGCCGCCGGCGTGATATTCGGCAAACCCGGCGGTCGACAGGAGGAACGGAACCTCGGCCGCGACCGCCTTTCCGCGCAGATCGAAGACCGGATCGGGGCGCGGGCCCAAACCGTAGAACCGCGCGCCGGGTGGCGCCTGGCGCTCCCACGCGAGACCCGAGCCATCCGCCTGCGGCTCGGAAAGATCCGCCAGCAGAGCCGCCCCGTCCGCGCGCCGCACGCGCAGCAGCAGGCCGTGCTTCTGAACGGCTACCTCGAGGAACCTCGTGCGCAAGCGCACCGCTCCCGGCGTATCGTCGATCTCTACCGGCACGCGCTCGCGCTCCGCCTCGGTGACTCCCGGCAGGGGCCCTTCGAGCGACCGGCGAAAGCGGAACGTGCTGGGGCTGATCCACACCAGCTCCGCGCCGCCCCGATCCGCCACAAACTCGATGCGGTTGCCATGCGGGGCAAACGCGAGCAGCGTCGCCACCGCGGCCAGCGCCTGCGCCGGCATCAGAGCAGCAGCATCTCGCGCTGGATCTCGCCCGTGACGCGCGCGTCTTTTTCGCCGATGAACATATTCACCTCGGAGCGGACGCCGAATTCCGGCAAATAAATCCCCGGTTCGATGGAGAAACAGGTCCAGGGCGCGACGCGGCGCTCGTCGTGGGTTTCCAGGTTGTCCATGTTGGCGCCGCTGCCGTGCACTTCCTGGCCGATGGAATGGCCCGTGCGATGCGTGAAATACTCTCCGAAGCCGCGGCTCGCGATCACCGCGCGGCAGGCATCGTCCACCTGGTATCCGCACAGCGGCTCGCCCGCGGCGCTGGCGTCTATCACCCGCTTGATTGCGGCGTCGCGCGCGTCTTTCACGGTGTCGAATACGGTGCGCATGCGGTCCGGCGGTTTGTCGCCGCAGAACGCTGTCCAGGTGACGTCGTAGTAGACCGCGCCGGGCTGGTCGAGCTTGGCCCACATATCGATCAGCAGCCAGTCACCCTTGCGGATCGGGGTGGTATTCGCTTCGGTGGGTTCGTAGTGCGGGTCGGACGCGTTGGCGTTCACGCCCACAATCGGGCCGTGGTCGGTGATGAGGCCATCCTTGGCAAACCTCTCGCGGAAGAAGTTCTTCACTTCGACTTCCTGTGGCGCGGCGCCCGCGCGCAAACGCTCCCGGACCATGGCGAACGCCTCGTGGCGGATGCGGTCGACGCGGCGGCCTGCTTCGAGGTGCATCTCCAGCGCTTCCGGCGTCCAGCGCGCCTCGAAGGACTGGATCAGCTCGGCCGAGCTCACCACCTCCACTCCCACGCTGCGCACCAGTTCCACCGTGCCGGCGTCCACCATGGAGACATAGGGAATGGCGCAGAGCGGGGAATACTGCATGGCCACGCGCGCCATCCCGGCGGTGAGCTTGCGCAGAGCGCCCACCTGTTCGGTCCAACTGGAGTAGGGAATCCGCGCGCCGGGCAGGTCGCCGAGCATGCCGCGCTCGATGCGGTGCACCATGCCCAGCGGCTCGCCTTGGGCCGGAATCATGTAATACCAGCGCCGCGTGGGAACGGTGGTGGTGGGCAGACCCAGGACCCGGTACGCCAGCGGGTCGCGCTGGTGGTGGTCGAAGAATAGCCACCCATCGAGCTTCTGGGCGCGCAGCTCTTGCTGAATTCGGTGGAGTTCCATGGTGGTTGAATCTACAGTCTACCTGGAAACCGCCTCCGTGTAGGCGGGCTAATTCGGTGACAAGCTACGGGATGAGGCTTCAGCGGGGCGCCTGCTTATCGATCGCGGCGCGGAGCGTTTCCAGAGCGTGCTTCTGGTACGGCTCCGCTTCGGGCCGCGAGAAAACCGGCGCCGCGGATTGGAGGTACTTCCTCGCTTCCTGGTAATCCCCGCTGCGGTAGGCGATCTCTCCCTGGGCCAGGGCCACGTTGGCGCTCCAGTCCGGCATCCCGGCAAGTTGGGCCACTGCCTTGGTATCGATCCCCTGCAAAAGCTGTGAGGCCTCCTGCAACTTGCCGCGGCCGATCCAACAGCTTGCCAGCGAATAGGCCGTGCCGCCGGTCAAGCCGGCGCGCGGGCCGAAGGCTTTGGTCGACGCCTCGAAGGCCTTGCGCGCGTTGGGCTCGCCCTGGGCGTAATCGCCGGCGCGGCACTGCGCGAGCGCGGCATCGGTCAGCGTGGCGATGGCGAAAAAAGAGTTGGGCCCTTGCTTGTGGAGGGCCAGACTGTAGATCGCCAGGTCGTCGCGAATGGCGTCGTCCCAACGCCCCAGCGTGCCTTCGCATTGCGCCCGGGTGGTCAGCACTTGCATGGTGAGCTCGTGGTCCGCGCCCAGCCGGGCGACATACTCCGGATAAATGCTGCTGGTCTCCTGGATGGCCGCTTCGTTCTTTCCCTGGATCATGAACGCCTGCGCCAGGTTGAGACGAACCCGCAGCACGCTGGGGTTGTCCGGCCCGCCCGCTTTGGAAAATGCCTCAATCAGCTCCCGGAAGAGCCGCTCCGCTTTGCCGCCATCGCCCAGCCGGATGGAGGCGAAGGCGAGGCGCTGCTTCAGGGTCAGGCGCGCGCGCTCGTCGAATGCCGGCAGCTTCTCCGCGCGGTCGCTGGCCGCCTGAAACTGCTCGGCGGCCACCTTGGCGTTGTTGTCGATCAGGGCGATCATCCCCCGCGCCGACGCCAGCCAGACCGCCACATCTTCCCGGGGCTTGGGAATCCGGGCCATCCGCGATTCCTGCTCCGCCAGGATCGATCGCGCCAGCGGCGCCGCCCCGGTCTGGTAGGTTCGCGCTTCCATGGTGGCGCGTTGCAATTGCACCACGATGGCATCCTCCGAGAGCCCTCCCCCGGATTGGCCGAATAAAGCGGCGGCGCGCTCGTATTCCCCGCGGGCATCGGAAAAATTGCTGCGGTTGTCCAAGGCTTTGGCGATGGCCTGGTGCAGACGCGCGGCCACTTCCGGCGCGTCGCGGAACTGACGGTCGATATTGGGGGACGCCTGCTTGACGGCGTCCAGCAGCGTTTCATTCGCCTTGCCGCTCTGAAAGGGATCGCTGCGCCCCAGCAGATCGTCGGCCAGAAACTGATTGACACTCCCGGCGATGGCCGTCTGGCGGTTGGCCCGGTCCCGTTCCCGCAGCGCCGTCCGATAGAGCAGGAGGCTGGCCACCAAACCCGCCACCAGCAGCAGGACGGCAGCCGCCGCCCAGGGACGCCGCGCCTGCGCTGCCGCCCAGCGCCGCTCCGCCAATTGCGCCCGCTCCCGGGCGAGCGCCAGTTCACTCTGCTCGATCCGCCGGCGCTCCAGGCTCTCGATCCGCTCGATGAGCGCCGCCACGCTGGGGAGCCGCTTGCCCGGATCTCCGCAGGCGGCGCTGGCGATGTCTTCCCGGATCAGCGGGTCCTCCACGCCGGCTTCCCATCCCGGCGAGAGCGGCTTGCGAAAATCGCAGACCGCCAGTTGATACAGCATCACCCCCAGGGCATATACGTCGGCCGTGGCGGTGGGAGTCTGTCCGGCAAGTACCTCCGGCGCCAGGTACATCAGCGTACCGGTCAAGCTGCTCGCTTCGGCGGGCCCGCTCTGCGTAAAGCCCAGATTGGTGATTCCCAGCTCGTTCAACCGCGCCGGCTCCATCAGCGATCCGCTGCCGAAGTCCGCCACCTTGGTCTGCCAGCCGCCGTCCGGGCGCGCCGCCACCAGCACGTTGGCGGGTTTCAGATCCTTGTGCAGCACGCCCACATCGTGCGCCGCCGCCACGCCCTGCGCCACCTCCACCAGAATGCCCAACCGCGTGGCCCACGGGATGTTCCGCAACCCGCCCTGGCTCTCCGCCCATTCCGCCAGGTTCTGCCCGCTGTATTCGCTTTCCAGGTAGAACGGCAGCGCGTCGAAATTCCATTCCAGAACGCGCACGAAATCCGGCCGCTCCCCGAGCGATTCCTTCAGCAGCCGCGCCAGAGTGACTTCGCGCTTCAGACCCTTCAGGCGCACCCCGTCGGAGGCGAATTTGAAAACCCGGGCCTCGCGGGTCTTGGGGTGTTCCGCCAGCCACACCTCGCTCGAGGCGGAAGCGTCCAGGTTGCGCACCAGGCGCCATTGGTCCCGCCCCGGCACGGAGTCACCGGCGCGGAAGCCGAGTTCGAGCGCCGGGGCGGCCACTCGTTTGTGCTGGACCGGTACTGCTAGCCGGTACCCGATCCGCGGAACCGTGAGCACGATCGGCGAATCGTCATCTCCCAGCGCCTTGCGCAGCTTGGATACTGCCGTGGCCAGCGAACCTTCCACCACGCTCACGCCGGGCCACACCGCCTCCAGCAGTTCTTCCTTGGTCACCACTTCGCCCGCCCGCAACAGCAACTGGTAGAGCACCTCCAGCGGCTTCGATTCCAGGTCCACGGCGGCGCCTTTGACGCGCAACTCGCGGCTGAATTCGTCGAATTCGCATTGCGCGAAGCGCCACCGGCGGCCGGCGCCCTCCCAATCTCCCCCGACCAGAGCCCTGAGTCCCATAGGGTTAGCTTCCTTTAGATTTCTTTAGAGTTCCTTTAGTGCGCCCCGGCGCGAATCGTGTCAGCATGCTTTCCATCCGGTGTGCGCTGTAATCGATTCGTGTATTTTACATGAACCGGTAAGCGGCTTCGCCGAAAAAGTGGCAAGAAAAAGAGGCAAGCCGGCGGCATTTTACACGTTGCGTAATGGGCCAGTTTGCGGTCCGGTACTTTCGTCCTGGTGCTGAGGGGGGACTATGGGAAATCTCGGGTTTCGCGGTGATCACAAGGGTTGCTCGCAACGGCGTTGCCCGGGGCGAATTCAGTTATTCTTAGCGTGCGTTCTGGCCCTGGCGGGAGTTCGCGGCGCCAATGCCCAGTGCTACCGGTTTTCTAGCGGAACTGCGGCCAGCCTCACAATTAACATTACGAATCTTCCAGCGCCGACGATTACCCCCGACGGTACGGGCGGAACATTCTATACGTATCAGCTCATTGCGGTGGCCGGAAACAGTGCCAGCCTGAGCATCGGTTCCACGACTTACTCTTTGTCTCCGCCAACTGTCGCCTTGATCCAGGTGGACTTCAACCCACTGGTCACCAGCCTGATCATGAACGTCAGCGGGATTGTGGGAACGTCGGCCGTGGCCGCGCAGATATCGCTGGCAGGCCCCACCAATCTGTTGCAGCCCGCTGCTCCTTTGCCGGCCGTGCTCCCGCCCGCTTCGGCGTGGACGATACTGGATATCCTGACCACCGCAGGGACTACGGGGTCGCCAACGTTCACCGTGGACTCGATAACCGGTTGCAGCGGCACGGTGACCCCAGGTGGTCCCGGAATTGCCGCGAGCGCCAATTCGCTCGCGTTTGCGTACACCATTGGCGGCGCCACCCCGGCCAATCAGAATGTGACCATCACCAGCACCGGCTCGGCATTCACATTCGGCGCCGCGGCCGCGGCCTTAACGGGCAGCAACTGGCTGCACCTGACGCCGGGCAGTGGAACTACGCCGGCAACGCTGACCGCTTCGGTGACCCCCACCGGGCTTGCGGCCGGCAATTATCGAGGCACGATATCCATTGTGGCCAGCGGCACGACCAATTCGCCCCTCAGCATCGATGTGGTCCTGACCGTGACTGGCGGGAGCGGAGGAGGGCCGGGCGCGGGCGGGCTGGCGATCACCGCGGGCGGCGTGCAGAATGCCGCCGGCTACCAGAACCTGCTGGCGCCCGGCGGCGTCTTCGTGGTCCTGGGCAGCGCCATGGGTCCGGCGTCTATCGTACTGGCCACGGCCCCCAACTATCCCACTTTGCTCTCCGGCACTTCCATCACCTTTACGCCGGTCTCGGGCGGCGCCGCCATCGATGCCAAAATGATCTACACGCTCGATCGCCAAGTGGCCGCCGAGCTTCCGTCATCGACCGCTCCCGGCACCTACGCCGTGCGGGTGACCTACAACGGCCAGACCAGCGCTCCGGAAAACGTCACCGTGGTGGCGCGCAGTTTCGGCATCGTGAGCATCAACAGCGGCGGGACCGGCCCGGCGCAATCGAATATCGCCAACGTCAACGGCGGCATCAGCCTGGTGCGTTTCACCAGCGGCAGCCTGGCGTTCAACGGACTGAATTTTACCCTTACCCCGGCGCACCCCGGCGACATTCTCACGCTGTGGGGCACCGGCGGCGGCGCCGACCCGGCCAGCGACGCGGGCACCAGCGGCGGCGATCAGACCGCGGCGGGGAATTTCGTGGTGACCGTGGGCGGCCGCCAGGTCACGCCGCTCTACGCCGGCACGTCGTTTGGTTTTCCGGGCCTGTGGCAGGTCAACTTCACCCTGCCCGCCGATATCGCGCCCGATTGTTTCGCTTCCGTGCAGGTGAGCGCGGGCGGACAGACGAGCAACGCGGTGACCGTCGCCATCGCCCCCGCCGGCCAGAGCGCGTGCGTCAATGCGCAGTTGAGCCCGGCTGCGCTGGCCAGACTGGACGCGGGTGGCAGCATCGTATTCGGCGCGTTTGCAGCAGCCAAGGTCACGGCCGATACTTCGGCGGGCAAGGTGGTCCAGGAATCCGTGAGCGGCGAGTTCGCCCGCTTTACGGCCGCCGAGTGGGCCCTGCTCTTCTCGGGCCCAAGGTTCGACGCCTGCACCGTTTACGACCGAACTTACCCCGTCGGCGGTAAGGATCCTTCCAGCCCCGAGGCGTTTCTCGACGCGGGCGCGAATCTCCCTCTCAGCGGCCCCAATGTGGCGTCCGGCGTGGCGTTGGCGACCGTTTCCACCCCGATCGGCCCGGCCTATGGCACCGCACCGGCCGTCGGCACCCTGGTTAACGGCAAGTACACGCTCACCGGCAACGGCGGCAGCCAGGTGGGCCCATTCAGCGCGTCCGTCACCTTCCCCACCAGCTTCACGGTAACGAATTGGGACTCGATTACGCAGATCGATCGCACGCAACCGCTAACCTTAAACTGGACCGGCACCGGATTCGATCAGGTGGCCATTCTAGTCAATAGCGCCACACGGATTGGCTCGCTCAACCACATCGTTTCCGTCAACTGCACGGTACCCGCAAGTCCGGGCACCT
Source organism: Bryobacteraceae bacterium (assembly GCA_017883415.1). GTDB lineage: Bacteria > Acidobacteriota > Terriglobia > Bryobacterales > Bryobacteraceae > JADGNR01. The sequence goes on from JADGNR010000001.1 coordinate 14,041, forward strand.
ACACCGTGCCGCGAGCCGCACTCGCTTTACTGCAACCGGTCGGCGCCAGCGGCGCCAACTTTGGCGGCCTGGCGGTGACTGGTATGTCGACTGCAACGCCCTTCACCGCAAACCTGGTGGGTGGCGGCACACTCGACTTCAGCGCATTTGCAGCCGACCTGCAAGTTACCAAGAACATCGCGGTCCAATAGCCGCCGCCCATACCTGACCAGTTTGCCACCATCGATCCCGGCTGACGGGCCATTGGCCAGGCCCCTGCGCCGGCGCCGGCGGGCACGCCCGAACCGGCCGCCGCCTGTCTGTAACGGTAGCCTCCCCGGCTTCACTATCTGCTGAGGAGAAATCACCATGAACGACGACAAGACCGGCCGACCTCCATCGCCGGATTCCTACCCGGAAACCAAAGATCAGAACTTCCAGCTTGCGCTCAGAGAACTCCTGGCTGGGTATCAGCCCATCCTCGAGGAAGAACTGAAACGGGTCAAATCGCCGGAGCAAACGGAGGTGTCGGAGATCCGCGATTGCGAGGAAGAGCTGCAGCTCGCCAATCGCATCTTCGAGAGATTTGCCGCCGAGAAAGTGGCGCTCAGCTTTCTGCCGGAGGAAGCCCGCAAACTGGCCGGCGAAACTGGCGCCACGCGATGGTGTCTTCTGTACATCCGCTGTTGCCTGATCTTTGGCTGGCTGGTGTGCCGCGGCCCGCGGAGCTTCAAGGCCTGGTCGTACTATCTGCACCTGTACTGGATCTGCGTCCGCCGCATACTGGGAACGCCCGTCGGCACTCCTCCGACGGCGGCCGAGCGTGAAGACTTCGCGTCGCTGGTCAAGTCCCTGGCCGAGGCTTTCAAGCCCTATCTTACCGACCAACTGGCGACCGTCGAGTTCTCCGAGGGAATCCCCGGGGAAGTGCTCGCCGGCACGATCGACTGTTTCACCGGGGAGGCCGAGATCTGCCAGATCTTCCAGCGCCTGCTGAACACCGGCGCCACACGCGCCCTGTTGGGCGAAGCGGCCTTTAAGGAGCGCACCGGCGATCAGACGTTCTGGTTCTGCCGCTGCTGGTGCCTCTGTGCGCTCTGCCTGGGCTGCTGCCTGGCGCGCGTCCGCAGCGTGCGGGAGATAAAGCGTTGTCTCGTCTTCTACTCGCGCTGCCTGCGGGACTGCTTCCGTCCCTTGATCTGCGATCTTACCAGTCCTGCCAATTGCGTTCAGGAAACCGCATTCCCCGGCGTGGGCGTCTTCCGCGGCGTCGAAATCACGGGCACTGCCGCGGGAGCGTTTTGCGACCACTATACGCTCGAATGGCGGCAGGGCATCGGTTTATGGCAAAGCGGCGGCATCGTATACCCCGGAGGCGCGGCCCAAGGCAGTTGTGGTGTTTTTGGCGGCGTCCTGGGATATCTGAAGACCTTTCCGCTGGTCGCTCCGGGACTGGTGGAGATTCGTTTGACGGTCTTCTCCAGCCAGCCCAATGTGGCTCCGTGCGTCCACACCATCTTCTTCGAGCTCCAGCGCAATCTGGTCTGGATCGAGGGCATCGAGGGCATCAACGCGGCGGTGCCGCCCGGCGTGTTCGATCCCTCGGCGCAGTTGGTGGATGGCGCGGGAAACGTGCGCTCCTTCGGCTCGGCGTTGCGCGTATTCGGGTCCGCCAGCGTGGGTGGCTGCAATGGACAGAACATCAAACGCTACACCCTCAGCTACCAGCAGGGCTTCACCACCACGACCGCCGGAGCTTGGACCCAGTTCTGGGAGGTCGACTACAATACTCCGTTCCAGATCGACACCACGTTGAATCAGATCTTTCAAGGGGTGCTGACCAGCCAGTGGGAGGAGATGCCGTTTTGCTATGTCAACCCGCTCCCGTCTCCCCATGTACAGTGCGATGTCGCCAGCGATTATCTGAGCGAAGTGTATTGGAGCACGCAGGTTCCAGGGGGCCCCTTTGCCCTGCAATTTCCGGATCCTCCCGGACCGTATCCCGACGCACCGGCGGGCACCTGGAATTCCGCGCCCCTTGCGCTGCCCAACTGCCAAAGCGGCCCGTACACCTTGCGGCTCACGGTGGAGGACACCGGTGGCAACAAAACCGACGATCTCCAGCAGGTCTGGTTCGATAACAAGAACATTTACGGCGAGATTTCACAGATCAGCTCGGTTCCAGCCTGCACCACCATCGAGCTGTCCAGCTTCTCCGGGAATTCACCCGATTGCGGTAAGGCCTGGCCCGCGCCGCTGTTGGGCATCGCCTACGATGAATACATTCTGGAGGGGAACACCACCGCCCCCAGCGACAACTTTGGAGGATATTCGCTCGAGATCTACAAGGCGGGCGGCAGTTGGCACAGCATTCCCATTCCCGGACCGGCAGGGCACATCCCCTGGCCACCGGCCTCGCCGCCGCTGTCCTTCGTCGGGACCAATCGCATCGGCGACCCGGGCGTCCGCTGCGCCAATGCCGTCCCTCCTCCGGGACCCATCCCGCCCAAGACGGATGGGATCCTGACCATGTTGGATATGCGCCGGCTGGACGCGGTTTGCAACACCAATCCGCTCGAATCGGATTTGGTTTTGCAGCGGGGCGAGTGCTGCGGCTTCATTATCCACCTCAGCGTGTGGGATACCTCGGTGTGCCCGAGCCTTGGGGGAGGCCGCCATCAAGCGGATATTTACTTCCCGTTCTGCATCTGCAACGACCTGCCCAATACGGCCGGAAAATGAGCTTGCCGGTTCAATTGGCTCTTGCCGCCCTGGCTGGTTGGCGGGTAACGCACCTGCTGGCCAGCGAGGACGGCCCGGCCGATCTGATCTATCGCTTGCGGGCGTGGCTGGGAACCAGCTTCCCCGGCAAGCTGATGGATTGCTTCTACTGCCTGAGCCTTTGGGTGGCGGCGCCCTTGGCCTGGTTCGTCGCGCACCGGGTTGTGGATGGGGTTCTGACCTGGCTCGCGTTGTCCGGCGCTATCTGCCTGTTGGAACGCTTGACTCGGGAAACACCCGAGTTACCCAAATTTCATTACGAAGGAGAAATCACCCATGTGCTGCGGCCAGAAAAGGGACAACCTCAAGACTGACAATGTGGCCCGGAATCAGACGCTCATGCCAACCCGCCTGCCGGAGCCCCGCCACTCTGTTCCCGCCAACGCTCCGGCGATTGACGGCCCGCGGGCGATTGCCGTCCGCTACACCGAGACATCCCGCGTTGTCGTCGCGGGTCCAGCCACCGGGCGGCGTTACGAGTTTTCGGCCACGCATCCCTTACAGATGGTCGACCCTCGCGATGCGGGTGCGATGTTGAGCACGCGCTTCTTTGCGCGGGAGGCGTGATCATCCCAGCAGCCGTTCCAGATCCTGCTGCGGAATCCCTGCGATCTCCACTACCTTCATTCGCCCGGTAGCGCCGGTCACAATTCGCACGCGCGAGCGCGGCACACCCGCCAGTTCCGCGAAGAAGCGTACGCACTCCTCGTTGGCCTTGCCATCGACCGGCGGCGCCGCCAGGTCCAGCTTCCAGGCCTCGCCGAGGCGCCCCGCGATCCCCGTCCTCCTGGCGCGCGCATGCACCTTTACCGTGATACGCGCCATTCCACCTTGGCCCTCAAGTTCGCTACGCCCGCGGCCGCGCGCTGGTCCACCACATCGAACGCGATCGTGTCGTCCAGCCAGTCGTGGCTCGTGCCATCGGAATTTTGTGTGGCCACGGTCAGCGTATACTGCTGCGGAGTGAGCCAGCATTCGATATGGAAATCCACCTCCAACTCGTCGCCCGCCTGAAAATCGCCCAGGTGCGTCTGCTCGATGCGCGTGTTGGTGCCATACACCTCCATGCCGATACGCGTGCGAATGAGAATCCCCACCATGGGGTCGGAGTTCGCCTGGAGAAAGCGCGCGCGTACCCGCACCGTCACCGGCTCGCCGCCCGCCACCGACGACACCGCCTCGCCGCGCCGGTTCAGAATCTCGACGCCCAGGATTTCGCTGGCCCGGTCGCCGTGCCGGAAACTGGCGCGCACGCGATCGTCTCTCCTGCCCTTCGGCTCCTCCCGCTGCAACACGAGCCCGATGTACCGATTGATCACGTCGTTGGGCGTGCCCTCGGCGGCGATGCGGCCATTGAGGAGCAGAATGGCGCGGTCGGAGAGCTGCTTCACCAGCCCCAGGTCGTGAGACACGAACAGCACCGTCACTTTGCGCTCGCGCAGCTCCTGAAATTTGCGCACGCAGCGGTTGGCAAACACGGCGTCGCCCACCGCCAGCGCTTCGTCCACGATTAGAATCTCGGGGTCCACGTGGATGGCCGTGGCGAAGGCCAGACGGACGTACATGCCGCTCGAATACTCCTTCACCGGCCGGTCGATGAACTCGCCGATTTCGGCGAAGGCCTCGATGGAGGGCATGGCTTTTTCGATTTCGCCGCGGCTCAGCCCCATGATCTCGCCGTTGAGGCGGGCGTTTTCCCTCCCGCTGAACTCGGGGTTGAAGCCTGCGCCCAGCTCCAGCAGCGCGGCAATGCGTCCGCGCGTCACCACGCGCCCGGAGGTCGGCTGCAGAATCCCGCAGACGATCTGGAGCAGCGTGCTCTTCCCGCACCCGTTGGGACCCACCAGTCCCAGCGTCTCGCCCTTTTCGACGTTGAAGCCGACATCGCGCAGCGCCCAGAAATCGGTATGCCGCGGCCGGCTGCCAGGGAGCAACTCCCGCAGCCGGTCCGACGGCCGCCGGTACAACCGATACAGCTTCGAAACCTTCTGTACGAGGACCAAATCTGATTCTAGCGGGACTGCCGCCGTTCCCGTAGGCCGCCGCGCGGAACTGGAACAGGGGCGGAGTTATGATGAAGGGGAAGGAAGTCCCGTCATGACGACACGCGAAGCGTTGCATCGACTCGTGGATGAGTTGCCGGACGATCGAGCGGAACTCGCGCGCGCGTTGCTCCAGGACCTCCGCGATGCCGCCGACGAAGACGGGCCGCCGCTCGACCCCGAGGCGCTGGCCTCTTTGGATCGCGGCCTCGCAGATGTTGCCGCGGGTCGTGTGAAGCCTCTCGCCGAATACGAGCGCGAACGCGGCCTGTGAATTTTCGAGTCAGCGTCGCGCACGAAGCCGAAAAGATTCTTGATCGCCTCGACCGTTCCACTGAACAGCGTGTTCGGGCTCGCTTTGTGCAACTTGCTGCTGACCCTTTCGATCCTCGCCTGTCTGCGCCGCTCGCCGTCAGGACCGGCATCCGAAAGTCCCGCGTTGGCGGCTGGCGAATCCTATTCACCGTAGATCGCGAAGCCAAATTGATCCATATCCTCACTGTCGATACCCGTGGTCAGGTCTACAAACACTCATGACGACCTCGGCCGGAAAGGTCCAAGGTCATCAAAGTCGAAATGGGACAGGTCTAGCGTTCCCGGCCGCCTTGAGCGGATTATCGGCAAGTCTACCTCTCGATCGCCGTACGTGTCGGAAGCGCCTGATCCGAGGTTGTCTTGAACTTCCTTTCTCACGGCTTCGACGATAAACTGCTCCACCGTAGCTCCGCGCGAAGCCGCCAATGCTTCGCTCTTCTGGTAAAGGGAGTCGGGAAGATTCACCGTGGTTTGCATAAAAGCGTCCGCTTTGTTCATCCTCCCATGGGACAGGCGGGCGCGGATTCTTCCGCCTCACTCATCCCGCAGCGCCACGCCGGGATCGATCCGCGCGGCGCGCCGGGCCGGCATCCAGCAGGCCAGCACGGCCACCATCGCCAGGATCGCCGGCACCAGCACGAAGGTTGCGGCGTCGCGCGCGCTGGTGGCGAACAGCATGCTCTCCACCACGCGCGATGCGCCCAGCGCGATTACGGTGCCGGCCGCGACGCCCACCGCCACCAGGCGTAGGCCCTCGCCGAGCACCATCCTGCGCACGTCGCCCGCGGTGGCGCCCAGGGCCATACGCACCCCGATTTCCCGCTCGCGCTGCTTCACCGAATAGGAGATCACGCCGTAAATGCCGACCGTCGCCAGCACCAGGGCGATGGCTCCGAATAGCGCCAACAGCCCCGCCGAAAGGCGCTGCGGCCACAGCGATTGGTCGATGATCGCCGGCACCGCGTCCGCGTCCAGCAACAGGTCGCGGTCGAGCGATTGCACCTCTTTCTGAACCGACCGTAGGACCGCGTTCGGGTCGCCCGCCGTCCGCACGTAGAGGACGGAGACCGGAAAGTAGTATTGGACCAGCGAGAGGTAGATCAGCGCCTGCGGCCGTTCGGCAATGGTCTGGTAGTTCGCATTCCGCGCCACGCCGATCACCTCCACCGGCGTGCGGTCCCCGGAAAACTGGATACGCTTCCCGACCGCGTCCTCGCCAGGCCAAAACAGCGCCGCGGCCGCTTGGTTGACCAGGGCCACGCGCCGCGTCGACGGCGTATCCATGGCGCTGAACTCGCGGCCGCGCTCGAGCGGAATGCCCACGGCGTGGAAGTATCCGGGCCACACCACGCCCATCAGCGTGATCCGTCCCTCCCGCCCGGCGGCGCCGTCGGGGCCGGGCATCAGCACGGTGCGCGCCAGGGCGACCCGGAAGGGATAATCCCTCGCCAGGGTCGTCGAGATAACCCCCGGAACCGTCGCGGCGCGCGCCAGCGCACGCGCTTCGAAATCGCGCCCGCGCGCTTCGTCGTAGCCGCGGCTCCCCGCGTCGAACGCGATGGTGCCCAAGTGGGCCGCGTCGAACCCCGGATCGATACGGCCCGTCTGGCGCAGGCTGCGCACGAACAGGCCGGCGCCGACCAGGGCCACTAGGGAAAGCGTCACTTGCCCCATGACCAGCACCGCGCGCGGATGCCAACCGCCCGAGGCGCCCCGCCGCGTACCGCTGGCGCCCGTGCGCTCCTTGAGATCGACCGCCAGGTCGCTGCGCGTGGCGCCGAGCGCGGGCGCCAGACCAAAGAGGAGTCCCGTCACCAGCGAAACCACCGCCGTGTAGCCGAGCACGCGGCCGTCCAGGTCCAGATGGAGGGCGGCGTAAACCAAAATCGGCGGGCGCATCGCCCACAGCAGGTCCCGCATCCAGCGCGCCAATAGAAGGCCCGCCGTGCCGCCCGCCACCGCCAGCAGCAGGCTCTCCACCAGCAATTGCCGCACCAGGCGCCAGCGGCTCACGCCTAATGCCAGCCGGATGGCAATCTCCCGGTTCCGCCCCGCGCCGCGCGCCAGCAGCAGGCCGGCCACGTTGGCGCAGGCAATCAGCAGCACCAGCGCCGAAACAATCATGAGGATCGCCCCGGCTTTGGCGATGGTCGGCCGCACTTGCGGCGCCAGCGCACTTTCTCCCAGCGCCATCAACTTTACCCGCCGCCCGGCGTTGTCCTCCGGATACTGCCGTTCCAGGTCCTGCGCGACCACTTGCATGGCCGCCTCCGCCTGCCGGATTCCCACTCCTGGTTTCAGCCTGCCGGCCATCCCGAACAGCAGGGCCCGGCGGCGGTTCACCCACGCCGCGTTGGAATAGACCTGCTGGTACATCATCATGGGCACCCAGATATCGCTCGCGGAAAGCGTGTCCAGGCCGGCGAATCCCGCCGGGGCTACCCCCACCACGGTGTACGGGCGGCCGTTCAGCGTCAGGGTGCGGCCGGTCACCCGCGGATCTCCGCCAAAATGACTTTTCCAGAACCGGTCGCTGATCACCGCCACCGCGTAAGCTCCCGGAACCGCGTCCTCTTCCGGGAGAAATCCGCGCCCGATGACCGGCTTCACGCCCAGCGTGGAGAAGTAATTCCCCGAAACAATCTCGCCCAGGATCAATTGCGGCGTGCCCTGTCCGGTAAGATTCAGGGACACCCCGCTGTAAAGGAAAAGGGAGGAGAACACCCGGTTCTGATCGCGGTAGTCTTGGAAATTGGGATAAGAACAATAGAGCAGCCCGGGATCCCGCGCGTCCAAAGTATATACCGCCGCCAGCGCGGCCTCGTCCGCAACCGGCAAAGGCCGCAGCAGAAGCGCGTTGATCAGCGTGAAGATCGTGGTGTTGGCCCCGATCCCCAATGCCAAGGACAGAATGGCAACCGCGGCGAAACCACGGTGCTTCGCTAACGCCCTGAGGCCGTAGCGCAGATCCTCAAGTATCCCCAACATCCACCACGTCCTTCCTGTATAACACGACGCTCCGTTCGGTGCCTGCTATACTCGCAGTCCTGTGGCGCAGTTCCCATCGCTGGCTGGAGTGATCTTCGGCGCTGCCTTCACCATCGCCGTGTCGCTCTCCGCCGGCATGATCCTCCTGCGGCGGCTGCGCGTGACTTTCCTCCGTGGCGAAGCCGCCTTGTTCGCGTTCCTTGCCGGGTCCGCCTGCCTGAGTCTGGCCACCTTCTTCCTCTGCCTGATTCACCAGGCTCGCGCTGCCGTGTTCCTGGGCGGCGGAACGGTAGTGATCGCATGGGCGGCCTTTACCAGGGGCAGGGAAGCGCGGCCGAAATCGCCGCCCGCCATTCCACGGGCCTGGTTTTCCTTTTTCATAGTGGTTTTTGCCGCCTTTTTCCTGGTCTATTTCTTTAATGCTCTAGCCCCGGAAATCAGCCCCGATGGCAGCGGGTACCATTTGGGAAATGTCGCGCGCTATTGGCGGGAAGGTGGCTTCGCCTGGCAGTACCACAGCATTTACTCCCACCTTTCGCAAGGCCTGGAGATGCTATTCCTGGTGGCATTTGCCTTTGGCCGCCATTCTTCGGCCGCACTGGTCCATCTCGCTTTTCAGGCCGCTCTACCCCTGCTCGTGGTGTGTTACGGCCGGCGTTTCGGCTTTCTTGCGCCAGCCGTCTTCGCGGCGATCCTGGTATATGCCAGCCCGGTAGTGGGCATCGACGGCAGCTCGGCTTACAACGATCTGGCGGTTGCAACGCTGCTTTTTGCAGTTTTTTATCTGCTTCAAGTTTGGGATGAGACACATAGTGGCAACGCTATCATCCTAATTGGCTTGCTGGCTGGGTTTGCTTGTGTCGTCAAGTATTCGGCCGGAGTTATACTACCTTTTGCCGCGTCGTTCGTCTGGTTCCGCTGTGCACCCCGGACGGCCCGCGCCAGGCTCGAAGCTTTGCTTCCTCTCTTGCTGGCATCCGCCATCCTGGTGGCGCCTTGGCTGCTGCGAAACTGGCTCTGGCTGGGCAACCCCGCAGCGCCGTTTCTCAATCGCTGGTTTCCCAATCCCTATTACCAGCCCGGCGAGGAGCACGAGTATCTCGCCGGCCTGGCCGACTACCCGCACGTGAAGTATTACTGGGAGATTCCTGTGCAACTAACGGTCCTTGGCGGCCTTGTGCCCGGCATGGTTGGCCCGGTGTTTCTCCTAGCCCCGTTTGCGCTCCTGGCCTTGCGCCATCCGCACGGCCGGCGTCTGCTGATCGCGGCTGTCGTGTTTGCGATTCCGGCTTACTGGAATACCGAAGTCCGTTTCCTGATTCCCGCGCTGGCTCCGCTGGCTCTGGCGATGGGGCTGGCGATGGCGAACTCCTGGGGCGTCATGCCTGCGCTCGCCCTGTTTCAGGCGCTGGTATGCTGGCCCAGCGTGCTTCCCCTCTATTGCGACCAGTATGCCTGGCGCATCCGTTCCATCCCCGTCCGCGCCGCGCTCCGCCTGGAACCGGAACCGGTGTTTCTGGCGCGGCACATTCCGGGCTATGCTCTGAGAGCCGCCATCGAACGGAGCGTCCCACCCGGGCAAAAGCTCTTCTCGTTTGCCGGCCGTCCCGAGGCGTATTTCGATCGCGAGATTATTGTGGGGTACGAATCGTCGCTGGGGAGCCGTCTCGAGAGAGCGCTTCGCTCGGCTGCCGCCCATGGTGCGCGGCGCGCGGCCACCAGCGAGCTGAAGGGCTGCGGCATCGCTTTCCTGCTGGTGGACGATGCCGATTCCGCGGCGCAAGATATGCACCAGTTCGCCAACCTGTGGGGCATCACCCAACTCGCCGAGGCCAATGGAACCCGCTTCTACCGCATCGACTAAGGCCGCGCTCCTGCTGCTGGCGGCGCTCTTCGCCGTGACCGTGTATCGCGCGGCCACCGAGCCCGCTACCGCCGATGAGGCCTACTCCTACGACCGCTTCGTGCGGCCTCCCATCGGCGAAGTGCTCGCCGCTTACGACCCCGGCAACCATCTGCTCTACACCCTGTTGGCCAAGCGCAGCATCGGGTTCTTCCGCCTTTCCGAATTCTCCCTGCGGCTCCCCAGCCTGCTGGCCGGCGCTCTCTACCTTTGGGCCGTCTGGCTTTTCTCGCGACGCATCCCCGGGCCGCGCGCCCTCTCGCTCGCCATGGCTGCCGCTCTGGCGCTCAACCCCTGGACGCTGGACCTGTATCGGAGCGCGTGGGGATACGGATTGCCGGTGGCGCTCGCCCTGTGCGCGCTCGATCTCATGCTCGCTCGGCCGCTGCCCCCGCGAAACCTGAATCTCGCCGCGGTCTGCCTGGGCTTGGCCGTGGCGGACAGCCCGCGGTTCCTGCTGCCCGCCGCCGCCCTTGCCGCCGTCGGCCTGATGGTTTTCCTGCGGCGCGGGCCGACGGCAGCCAGAGGGCTCGTCGTTTTCGCGGAGCGGTTCATGGTCCCTGCGGTCGCCACCACCTTCATCCTTCTGGTGCTGCTCCTGAGCCACGCGCGCAGCGCCGCTCGCCCGGGTGCCCCCACCCGCGCCGAAGAAGCCGGCGCCCGGTCGCTGGCGCAAGCGTTGCGAGCCATCGCCGGCCCGCGTCCGGTGCGCATCGCCGCCAGTCCATCGCTCGAGCCGCTCATGAATTTCTACCGCGCGCGATATCGCTTAGGGAACTGGGAGCGCGTGGCGGTGAACTCGCCCGCCGCTTCCTTTGATTACTACGTGCTTGCACCCCCGGATGCCGCGTGGGCGGAACAGAAGCCCGCCCGCGTGCTCGCGCGCGCCGCCGGACTGGTACTGGCCCAATAGGGCAGGCCGGAGCGTCCCCTGGCCCGCCTGCACTACTCCGCTTTCAACACCCGCACTTCCCCCAGCTTGAGCTCGCGCACCCCGGCTTCGATCTTTGCGCGGTCCCCCACCACCACCCAGATCAGATGGTTCGGCTGCACTACCTTCTCCGCCGCCTTCCCGATATCGTGCAACGTCAGGGCGCGCACTTTCCCGGCATAGGTTTCGTAGTAATCCTCCGGGAGATCGTACTCCACCAACTCCTGGATCGAGCTCAGCACCCGGTCGATGGTCTCGCGCGAGCCCGGCAGGCGCAGCGTTTCGCTGGCTTTCACCCGCGCCAGTTCCGCTTCGGTGGCCGGCCGGTCGCCCAAAATGCCGTGCAGTTCCTTGCTGACCTCGAGCAGCGATTCTTTCGTCTTGTCGGTTTCCACCGGCGCGTACACCAGGAACGGCCGCTGGCCCTGCGCGCCCAACAACAGGCTATACGCGCCGTAGGACCAGTGCTTGTCCTCGCGCAGGTTCATGTTGATGCGCGCGCCGAAGTCGCCTCCCAGAATGTTGTTCATGCTCTCGATGGCGATTTCGGATGGGTTCTTCCTGGGCGGCGCGATGTTGCCTGCGAGGATCACCGACTGCTGCGCGCCCGGCCGGTCGAGCAGGTACACCACCGGGCGGTCCGCGACGGCGACGGCGGCCACGTTCTTCTTCGGCGTCTCCCCGGGCTGCCAGGAGGAGAACAGCTTTTCGAGCTTCGGCCGCATCTCGGCCAGCGTCGTATCCCCGACTACGATCAGCGTCGCGTGATTGGGCTTGAACCAGGCGGCGTGAAACTTCGCCATGTCCTCGCGCGTCAGCTTACCGACGCTGGCGCTAGTGCCCGAGCCGGTCCAGGGCTCGGAATAGGCGTGACCCTTCCCGTAGATCAACTCGGGAAGCACGCGCAGCGCCATCCCGACCGGCTCCGTTTTTTCGCGCTCGATGGCGGCCAGTTGCTGCTTCTGCTCGCGCGCGAAGTCGGCCTGCGGAAACACCGGATTCAGCACCACGTCGGCAAGAATCGCAAGCGACGCGTCGACGTTCTGCTTGAGCGCGGAGAGGCGCGCGCTGATGGTGTCCACGTTCGAGCCGAGATTCAAGGTGGCGCCGAGTTGCGCCAGTTGCTCGCTGATTTCGAGCGCGGTCCGCGTCCTGGTGCCCTCGTCGAGCAGGTTCGCGGCCAGGTTGGCGGCGCCCGGAGCCGCGAACTGGTCGGCGGCCCATCCGGAGTCCACCAGCAGGCCGAAGTTCACCAGCGGAATCTCGTGCCGCTCGGCCAGCACCACCTTCAAGCCATTAGCCAGCGTGAACCGCTCCAGTTTCGGCAGGCGCAGTTCGGGAGGCTGCCCGGTTTCGGGCGCCTTGCCGCGGTCCACGGTTGCGGTCGACTTCTGCGGATCGCCGAAGGGCCGGACCTCGAGCGCATACATGCCGTCGGCGAGCCATCGCCTGGCCGCCGCGTGAAGATTCGCGGGCGCCGCCTCGCGCACCCGCCGCAGCGTGACTTTGTACGCCGCCGGATCGCCCAGGAAAACCTGGTTCATGGCCAGCACGTCCGACTTGCCGCCGAAGCCGCCGATGCGGTCCACCCCGCGGATGAAGCCGGCCAGGTGCTGCGTGCGCACCCGCGCGACTTCGCTCTCGGTCGGGCCGCCCTCGAGAAACCGCGCCATCTCTTCGGCGATCGCCTTTTCCACGCGCGCCAGGTCGATCCCCGGCGCCGCCGTAGCCATGATCTGGAATTGCCCGCCGATCTCGCGCGGATTCACGCCGCAGGCGACATCGGTCGCGATCTGATCGTCGTAGACCAGGCGTTTGTACAGGCGCGAGGTGGTGCCTGCGGCAAGCACATCGCTCGCCAGGTCGAGATAGTCGAAATCCTCGCTGCCGAAAGCCGGGATGTTCCAGGTCTGGTAAATGCGCGCCTGCGGCACCCGGTCCTCGAGCGCGGCGCTGTGCGTCCCGCTCATCTTTGCGATCCAGGCGCGCGGCCGCGCCAGCGGCGGCCCGGGGGGGATTTCGCCAAAATACTTGTCCACCTTTTGCCGCACGGTATCCAGGGTCACGTCGCCGGCCACTGCCAGCACGGCGTTCGACGGCGCGTAATAGGTCTTGAACCACTCCTGCACATCCGCCAGCGACGCGGCGTTGAGATCCTCCATGGATCCGATGGTGCTCCAGGAGTATGGATGGCCGCTGGGGTAGGTGTCGTGCTGGATCAGCTCGTCCGCCAGGCCGTAAGGCTCGTTTTCCCCCTGCCGCTTCTCGTTCTGCACCACGCCGCGCTGCAGGTCGAGCGTCTTCTGATCGATGGCGTTCACCATGTAGCCCATGCGGTCGGACTCCATCCACAGCACGTAGTCCAGCGCGGAAACCGGAACGCTTTCGAAATAATTGGTGCGATCCTCGTTGGTGGTCCCGTTCAGATCGGTGGCCCCGATGCGCTCCATGGCGTCGACATACCGGCCGTGGAAATGCTCGCTGCCGCCGAACATCAGGTGTTCGAACAGGTGCGCGAAGCCGGTCTTGCCCGCCCGCTCGTTCTTCGAGCCCACGTGATACCAGATGTTGACCGCCACGATGGGCGCTTTGTGGTCTTCATGCACCAGCACCGTAAGCCCGTTCGACAGGACGAACTTCTGAAACGGGATGTCGATCTCCTGGGCGCAGGCCGCTGCCGGCAGAAGCAAAACCGCAAACAAGGTTGCAAGATGGACGCGACGCATGGGGAAGTCCTCTGGAGGAATGTACCATGAGCCGAAGCCGACACCACGATCGGCGCCAACCGGGTTACTCTGGAGCGTCGGACTGCCGCATATTTCAAGGGGCTGACATCGTCGCGTCGAGATCTGGACCGCGATGCTGGGAACCCCTTTCCGCGGCACGCATGCGGCAGGTGAGTCTGGCCATCCAGCGCGCATTTGACCCGGACTCGCGACCGCGTAAACCGTAACGGTCGGTCAGTGGGGTAGGCCTCCAGGCCTGCCCCATGGCCCGAAGGGCCGCGGAAGGTGATGAAAGCCCGGCCGGTCGGCTCCACGTGGTTTCCGTGGCTTACGAGGGGCCTTCCACCGTGCCCCGCGCGCGGAGCGCGCCTTCGGCGCGGGGCAGGCCAGGAGGCCTACCCCACCTAGTGGCAGAGGCAGACGCGCTCGCCGGAAGTGACGAGGCTTCCGGCCAAATAGCGGTTGACGGCTTCGTCGATGGAATGGGATCCTTCGACGACCAGCGGCTCGATGCCATGCGCGGCGAGCGAATCGGCCGCCCCCTGCCCGATACCGCCGCAAATGACGGCCTGGGCGCCGCGCAGCATTTCGACGAAGCTCGCATGGTTGCCGCAGGTGTCGCTCGCGCGCGTGCGCCAGGCGCCCGACGTGATGCGCCCGTCCTCGATCTCGAGGAGCAGATACGAGGTGCTGCGGGCGAGGTGATCGCAGACGGAGACACCGTCGGCACTGGCAATGGCGAGGCAAATGGATGGCATGATCAAGCCACTACCTTAACTCATGGCGCGCTTCGATGCTGAAGCCCGCGGCAGCGCTTCTCCGCAATGCCCGAGGCGATCATACGGCGAGCGGCTCCTCATATTCCTGGGCCGTCAAAGCCGCGTGCTGTGCTACGATGAACGCCAACAAACTCATGACGTTCCCCTCTCCTGTCCCGGAGATCCCCGCGGCCAACGTCGACAAAGCCGCAGCCTACTATGTCAACACGTTGGGCTTCACCTTCGATGGGGGGGACAACCAAGGCGGCATTGCAGGCATCTCAAGAGGGAATTGCAGACTGTTCAGCACCAATCTCCTTCCGAGAATCCTACGCCCGAGCCCGAGGACAAACCGTGGAAGCTACGCGAGTTTATGGCCGCCGATCTTGATGGCAACCTCATTCGTGTCTTCTATGATTTTCGGAGCGACATGTAAGAGAACGACACATCGCGCAACGTCGGTCAGCGCTTATTCACATTGCCAACGTTCTACCGGCGTTGATGGCGTATTCGGAACTGACCGGTGGGCCGGCACGGTTGGTCAAACGGAGCTCACGCCGCCTGGGTCCGCCGCTTCGAGCCCACGAACCCGTAAAACATGATGTAGAGGTAGCAAACGGCCGGCAGCAGAAACGCCACGTGCAGCCCGATCCGGTCCGCCAGCGCTCCTTCGACCATGGGAATGATGGCGCCGCCTACGATTGCGGCGATCATCACCCCCGAGCCCTTTCCCGTCAGCCTGCCCAAGCCGGCGATTCCCAGCGTGAAGATGCTGGGGAACATGATCGAGTTGCACAGCCCCACCAGCAGAATGCTCCACATCGCCAAGCTGCCGGTGGTCAGAATCGAGGTGGTCACCAGCGCGCACGCCACAATCGCGTTGATCCCCACCAGCGTCCCGGTATCCACCCGGCGCAGGACCGCCGACCCGATGAACCGCCCCACCATCGCGCCGCCCCAATAAAACGACACGTACCGGGCCGCTTGCTGTGCGGTCAACCCGCCGATATCCGGCTGCATGAAGTAGTTCACCAGGAAGCTGCCGATGGCCACTTCCGCGCCCACATAAACGAAGATGCCCAACGCTCCCAGCACCAGGTGCCGGTGCCGCCACACGCTGTCGCCCACGACCTCGGTGTGATGGCTGGGGTCTTCGATCTGCGCCAGCGTCGGAAAACGGAACTTCGCGATCGCCAGGGCCAGCAGTGCCAGCAGAATCGCGATCCCCAGGTACGGAAGCTTCACCGTCGAGGCCTCCAGCAGGTTGTGTGCTTGCAACTGGTCCGGCGTCAGGGCCCTCAATTCCTGCGTGCTGCGCGTGGTCGCCGAGAGGATCAGAAACCCGCCCACCCAAGGACCAATCGTGGTCCCCAACGAGTTCAGCGCCTGCACCAGGTTGAGACGCACGGAAGCATGCTCCGGCGGTCCCAATACCGCCACATACGGGTTCGCGGAAACCTGCAACAGCGTCATGCCGGATGCCAACACAAACAACCCCGTCAGAAACGCCCCGTAGCTCGGTATGCTCGCGGCCGGAATAAACAGGAGCGCGCCACAGGCCATCACGGCCAGCCCCAGCACGATGGTGCGGTGATACCCGATCCAGGAGATGATTTTCGCCGCCGGCATCGAAATCAGGAAGTAAGCGAGAAAGAACGTAAACTGAATCAGCATGGTCTGCGTGTAATTCAGTTCGAAAATAGCCTTCAGATGGGGCACCAGGATGTCGTTCAGTACCGTTACGAAGCCCCACATGAAGAAGATCGAGGAGATCACGGCCATGGCGGGGCCGTAGTTTTGTCCCGTTGCCGCCTGCGGCGGAGCCTGCGCATTGAATTCTGGAGTATTCATGGTCGAATGCCTATTCCGCCGGCGATCCCGGCGAAAAGGTGGCCTTTGGGGATGTTAACACTTCAGGCGGCTCCATTTGCACGCGCTGATCGCCTGGCCCACATGTCGTTGCGTGTGTTCGGCGATGTGGGTCAGCAGCCCGATCACCGTGGTCGGCAATCCCTTCCGTCCGACCGGGCGCGGCTCCTCCAGCGTGGCGGGATCAATCCCGCGTACCACGACCTCGGCTGCCTGCAGCGCTTCATCCAATATCGCGAGCAGTTCCTCGCGGCCCACCGCCAGCGGCTGCCCCTCTTCTCGTAGCGCGTCCATCTGCTCCGCGGTGAGCTCGCGGTTTTGCAGATAGCTCATCAGCCGCTCCGTGCTTCCCGCGATATGCCGGATATGAAATCCCGCCGAGCCGAAGCCCGCAGGCGATGCCCAAAGCTGTTCCGGTGTCAGTCCCACCGTGAACTGCGCCAGGTCCTCGCGGGCCTGTTGGAAGGAGTAGAGGATGGGCGCGATCAGGGGGTGAACGCCGGGAATCGGGCCGCGCAGCCAGGGCTCGGGAGCCATATAGCCATAATAGGCTGACTTCAGCGTCGCAGTTTGGCGGCGAATTTCTCGCGGAACTTCTTCACTTTGGGGGCCACCACGTAGGTGCAATAGGGCTGCTGCGGATTGTTGCGGAAGTATTCCTGGTGGTAATCCTCCGCCTTGTAGAACGCGGCGGCGGGGCCGACTTCGGTGACGATGGGGTCGCGCCAGACGCGTTCGGCCGCCAACTCCCCGATCAACTGTTCGGCCACGGATTGCTGCGCTTCGCTGTGATAGAAGATGACGGAGCGGTACTGCGTCCCCGCGTCGTTGCCCTGGCGGTCGCGCGTGGTGGGGTCGTGGATGGCGAAGAAGACTTCCAGGATCTCGCGGTAGGAGGTAACCTCGGCATCGAAGGTCACCTGCACCACTTCGGCATGGCCGGTGGCGCCGGTGCAGACCGCGCGGTAATCGGGATTGGGTACCTTCCCTCCCATGTATCCGGATTCCACCGAGAGCACGCCCTCCATATTCTGGTAGACCGCTTCCAGGCACCAGAAGCAGCCCCCGCCGAGCGTCGCCGTTTCCTGAGTCGCCATACTTCTCCTATTGTGCAATCAATTGTACGGTGACGGTGACGGTGGCGCTCACGCCGACGGTTCCGGTCTGGATGGGCGTGGGCGTAGCGGCGACGCCGGCGATGGCGTAGGGGGTGACCGCGGAGCCTTCCTGCGCGGAAATGACCGCTCCGGTCTTCGCGCCGAGGCCGGTGGCGATGGCGTTGGCATGGGCCAACGCCTGTTTGGCCGCCTGGGTGAGCGCCTGTTGCAGGACGGGATCGGCATTCTGCAAGCCGAAGCTCAAACCGCCCACGGAGTTCGCGCCCGCCAGATTGGCGGCATCGATGAGGCGGCCAACGAGGGAGAGATCGTTGCTCGTCACTTGCACCGTGTTGCTGGCGGTGTAGCCGATCACCACGGGAGTCTGGGAGTTGGTGTAGCGCGGGTTGAGGGAATAGCCGATGGTCTGGATGGCGCCGCTCGCGCCCAGGACCTGCTTGAGGGCGCCGATGACGGCGGTAGTGGCGGAGGCGTTCTGTTGCGCCGCATCCTGGGCGGTGGCGGCATTGGTGATCACGCCGGCGGTCAATTGCGCCTGGTCCGGATTCACGGAAATGGTGGCCGTGCCGGTGGCCTGAATGCCGCCGCCGGCGGTAGTCTGGAGGGCGCGCGGCGCGGGCGTTTGCGCCAGGAGGGCGGCACAAGCCGCGGAAAGCAGAAGCAACGCGATTCTTGGCATATATGCCTCTTGCCCTAGTTTAGCGAAGCGACCGCAACTCCAACCGGGCAACTGGAGTTTAATAGATACAGAGGATAAACCATGCGCTGGAGGGCACTTCCCGCGGTCCTATGTGTTGCCTTGTGCGCGGGCATCCCGGTCCACGCCAGGAAGAAGATCGCGGATCCGGCGGCGCAGTTCCACAAGCAGATCGCCAAGCAGGACCGCATCGCGCAGGCTCTGAACCGCCTGACGTTCGGCCCTGGTCCGGGCGACGCGGAGCGGGTGCGCGCCATGGGGCTGAAGAAGTGGCTCGACCGCGAACTCCACCCGGAGCGCATCGCCGAGAACCCCGTGCTCGAGGGAAAGCTGAAGGAGCTCGACAGCTTGCAGATGAGCGGGGAGGAACTGGTGCGCAACTATCCGGCGCCGCAAATCGTGCGTCAAATGGTGGCGGGGCAGATTCCGTTTCCCAGCGATCCGGACCGAAAGCTGCTGATCCAAAGGCAGGCGGCGCGACTGCAGCGGCAGCAGGGGCAGGGGAACGGCAATGCGCCACAGACGAAGGCCCTGGCCGATCTGCTGGCGCCGGAGCAGATCCGCGTGCTGCGCACAGGGGCGCCGCAGGAGCGGCTGGCGGCGTTTCAGGCGCTGTCGCGGGAGTGGCAGGACGACGTGATCGCCGCGCTTCCACCGGCGCTGCGCCAGGGACTTATCCAGGTTGCGTCCCCCGAGTTGCGCCGCCGCATTTCGCTCGCCAACGGACCGGCGCAGGTGGTGGCGCAGGACCTGATGGAGGGCAAGCTGCTGCGCGCCATTTACAGCAACCGGCAGCTCGCGGAGGTGCTCGCCGATTTCTGGTTCAACCATTTCAACGTGTACCTGGATAAGGGTGCGGACCACTACCTGGTGACGGCGTACGAACGCGATGCCATTCGCCCGCACGTCTTGGGCAAATTCCGGGAGCTGCTGGAGGCCACGGCGAAGAGTCCGGCCATGCTGTTTTACCTGGACAACTGGCAATCGGTGGGCCCTCACGGGCCGCAGGCGCGCGGGCCGAGGGTGCGGCGCGGCCTGAACGAGAATTACGGCCGGGAGCTGCTGGAGCTGCACACCCTGGGCGTGGACGGCGGCTACACCCAGAAGGACGTCACGGAAGTGGCGCGTTGCTTCACCGGGTGGACCATCAACCAGCCGCAGCGCGGTGGCGGTTTCACGTTCAACGCCCGCCAGCACGATAGCGGGGAGAAGGTGGTGTTGGGGGTGACCATCGCGGCCGGAGGCGGCATGGAGGACGGCGAGAAGGTGCTCGATATCCTGGCGCGCCATCCCTCGACTGCGCTTTTCATCGCGCGCAAGCTGGCGCAGCGTTTCGTCGCCGACGATCCGCCGGCGGCGCTGGTTCGCCGCATGGCGGAGGCGTTCCGCAAGACCGATGGCGATCTGCGCGCGGTGATGCAGGCCATGGTCGCCGCCAGGGAGTTCTGGAGCGTGGGGGCGTACCGGTCGAAAGTGAAATCGCCGCTCGAGATGGTGGCGAGCGCGGTGCGTGCCCTCAACGGCGATGTGGATTACGCCATGCCGCTGGCCAACCAGGTGGCCCAGCTCGGCCAACCTTTGTACCGCAAAGTGGAGCCGACGGGGTATTCCAACTCGGGGAAGGACTGGATGAGTTCGGCCGGGCTGCTGGCGCGCATGAATTTCGCTTTGCAGTTGGCCGGCAACAAAGTGCCGGGAGTGAAGGTGGAGGCGGGGCCGGCGGCGCGGACCGACGATCCGCTGGCGGGAGTGCCGCTGGGCTCGCCCGAGTTTCAGAAGCACTAGGGAAACAGGGGCCGGGGGCCAGGGGCCGGGGGCCAGGGAATGGTCGGCCCTGCGGGCCGGGCTTTCTTTGGAGATGGGAGGGAACGGCAATGACGACTCGTCGGATTTTTCTCCGTAATTCGGCAGTGGCGATGGTGGGGGCCGGAACCGCGCCGCTGTGGCTGACGCGGGCGCTGTATGCCGCCGATGCGCCGTCACCGCGCAAGAAGATCCTGGTGGCTATTTTCCAGCGTGGGGCCGCCGATGGCCTGAACGTGGTGGTGCCGCACGGCGAGAAGGCGTACTACGACCTGCGGCCGACGATCGCCATCCCGCGGCCGGCGGCGGCCGCCGAGCGGCGCGAGGATGCCGCCATCGACCTGGATGGTTTTTTCGGTTTGCATCCTTCGCTCGCGCCGCTCAAGCCGCTGTTCGACCAGCAGCATCTCGCCATCGTGGATGCGGTGGGCTCTCCCGACCCCACCCGCTCGCACTTCGACGCGCAGGACTATATGGAATCGGGCACGCCCGGCCTGAAGGCGACAGCGAGCGGCTGGATGAATCGCGCGTTGGCGAAGGAGCAGGGGAAAGTGTCTCCCATGCGCGCCGTATCGCTGGGAACGGTGCTGCCGCGTGCCATTGGCGGCCCGCGTCCGGCCATCGCGCTGGCGAGCATCGGCGCCTTCCAGGTGCGCAACGCGGAGGCGGCGAAGCAGTTCGAGCGGATGTACCTGGAGAGCAAGGATCCGGTGCTCGTGGCCACCGGCCGCGAGACCTTCGAAGCGGTGGCGATGCTGCAATCGATCCAGAAGCAGCCGTATGCGCCGGCCTACGGGGCGGAATACCCGCGCGGGCGTTTCGGCGACAGCCTGCGGCAGATCGCGCAGTTGATCAAAGCCGACGTGGGTATGGAGATGGCGTTCGCCGATATCGGCGGCTGGGACCACCACGTCAACGAACTGGGCCCGCGCGCCTCGGAAGGACAGTTGGCGAACCTGCTGCGCGAGTACGGACAGGCGCTGAGCGCCTTCTGGCGGGACCTGGGCGACCGCATGGCGGACGTGGCCGTGGTGACCATGTCGGAGTTCGGCCGGACGGCGCACGAGAACGGCAATCGCGGCACCGATCACGGCCACGCCAATTGTATGTTCGTGATGGGCGGCGCGGTGAAGGGGGGCAAAGTCTACGGCCGGTGGCCCGGTCTCTCGCGCGAGCAACTGTACGAGGGCCGCGACCTGGCGCTCACCACCGATTTCCGCGACGTATTAGGCGAGCTGGTGGCGCGGCACATGGGCAACGCGACGCTGCAGGACGTGTTCCCCGGCTACGAGGCGCAGTTCCTTGGCCTGGTGTGACGCGCAGGCGCGGCGCCACGTTATAATTCGATCAACGGCCTTCGATTCGGCCCACGCGGATGTGGCGAAATTGGCAGACGCGCTGGATTTAGGTTCCAGTTCCTGTAATGGGAGTGTAGGTTCAAGTCCTATCATCCGCACCAATACAGCTCATTAGCTTGCGACGACCTCCGCGCTACAACCGCGCCGTCGAAAACAACGAGCGCTTCCTCGTCGAGCGGAATGGAGAGCCCGCGGTGCTGATTCGGAGCGTGACCGATTACGTGAGGACTTTCGCCCCTCCCCCGGATTGGCTGGAAAAGTCATGGGGCAGTGCCACGCGGCAGGGACTCGACAAACTGGCTACGAAAGAAATAGACGCCGAGATCACCCGATCCCGGCGCGAGCGGCACGCCCGCAAAGCCAAGTCTGAATCCGGTCGATGATTCGGGTCGTTATCGACACCAACATTCTGGTCTCCGCGCTGCTCCAGCCTGAGGGTCTCCGCGCTGCCGTACTGATGCTCGCCCTTTCCGGTGAGGTGCAGCTTTGCGTCTCCGATTCCGTCTTTGCCGAATATGACGAAGTGATCCGCCGTCCGCGCTTCAAGCGGTCAGCCGAGGTCATCGACAGCACGCTCCAGTCGATTCGAAAGCTGGGCCATTGGGTCAAGCCAGGCGCTCGTGTAGAGGAATGTACCGACCCCGACGACAATATATTCCTGGAGTGCGCCCAGGCTGCCGCAGCGGATTACCTCGTCACCGGCAATCAACGTCATTTTCCCGAACGATGGAAGAAGACCCGGGTGATCGGCGCCCGCGAGTGGATCGAACTCCGGATGGGGCAATAGGTCCTGGCCGCCCCGGATGTATACTTTCAGGAAGCGGGATTCAGGAGATGCGCTATGCGACGGATGTGCCTCGGGTTTGTGGGGTTCATGCTGTTAGTGACCGCGGGCATGGCCCAGCAAGGACCTTACAAAGTGCTCAAGACGGCCAAAGTGGGCGGCTTGGGCGGCTTCGACTACATCTATGCGGACGATGCCGGACGACGGCTGTACATTCCGCGCGGCGCGGTGCAGGGAGAGAACCCGATAGCAGCCCGGGTGACCGTCTTTAATCTCGATACGCTGGCGCCAGTCGGTGAAATTCCCAATACCAGAGCCAATGGCGCGGCGGTCGATCTCAAATCCGGCCATGGTTTCGCCAGCAGCAAACCGGTGGCGATGTGGGATACCAAAACGTTGGCCTTCATCAAGACCATTGATGTCGACCCGAAGTGCAGCCCGGACGGCATTCTTGCCGACCCGTTTAACCAGCGCATCTACGTGTTCAGCCACCCGACGATGGACGCGACGGTACTCGACGCGAAGGACGGCGCCGTGCTGGGCACGGTGGATTTGGGCGGCGCACCCGAGCAGGCGGCCACGGATGGCAAGGGACATGTGTATGTCGTCATCCAGGACAAGGCCAACGTGGCGGTGATCGACGCCAAGGCGATGAAGGTCGCCGCGCATTACGATTTCGGAGACAAGGGCAGCCGGTGCAACGGGCTGGCACTGGATGTGAAGAACCACGTGCTATTCGCGGCCTGCGGACAATCGGGAATCCCGGCAGTCACGCCCGCGCAGCCCATGATGGTGATTCTCAACGCGGAGGACGGCAAGATCATCGCATCACTGCCGCTGGCCGGCGGTTCCGATGGCGCGGTGTTCAATCCGGCTACGATGCAAGCGTTCAGCTCGCACGGCAACGGCACCATGACCGTCATCAGGGAAAACAGTCCGACCAGCTTCGCCGTGGAACAGGACCTTCAGACCATGGCGGGCGCCAAGACGCTGACGTTGGATACGAAGACGAATCATATCCTGACGATGGCTGCCGAATACGGCCCGGCGCCGGCCGCGCCGCCCCCGGGAGGCGCGCCGCCACCGGGACGCGGCGGCCGCGCCCCACGGGGCCCGATGCTGCCGGATTCGTTTTCGATTCTTGTGGTGGGTAAGTAACACCGCCGGGTGGCCGGCCTGGCTGCGCTGGGGCTCGGGCGAGTGCGGGGCGCCGCTGAGCGGCATGGAGGAACTGTCTCCCGGCCCGACCACGGGTCGGCGTGCGCCTTCGCCGCGGGTCAGGCCGGGAGGGGCCTACCTTACTACCAGCGCTTGCGACCGAAGCCGCCGCCACCGCCACCGGCGCTTCCGCGATCCGCCTTGGGGCGTGCCTCGTTCACGTTCAGGGTGCGGCCATCCAGATCCGTGCCGTTGATGGCAGCGATTGCCTTGTCGCCCTCTCCGTCGTTGGCCATCTCGACGAAACCAAAGCCGCGAGGCTGGCCTGTGTCACGGTCCGTGACGATGTTGACGCGATCTACAGTACCGTGGGTCTCAAACAACGCACGGACAGAATCTTCCGAAGCCCCAAAACTGAGGTTTCCAACGTAAATGTTTTTCAAGTTATTCTTTTTCCTTTACTGATTTGAAGGCGGCTAATCGTGAAGTGGACGAACGTAGCGGAAACAACGCTAAAGAGGTCAGCCTCGAATTGGCAGGAGCATCAAACCACAACCACTATAGCACAGGCACGAGTGTGCTACAATAGCAATATATTCAAGTTCTCCAGCCTTTAGATCCGAGCGCCGGCCAATCCGGGCAAAGGTTCGGTCCTGCAGCAGCCAGATCGTGGAAAGGAACGGTATCTTTTATGTTGTACGACAGCACCAGGAACCTGCTGCAGAGTATTCTGCGGTCACTCGAAACGGGCGACCAGACCCGGTGGGACGATCATACGGAATCTGGAAATGCATGTCTTTACGAAATGCACCAGATGTCCGGGCCCCGGTACAAGGCATATCGATCCGACAGTCTTCACACTAACTCCGGGGTGCAAAGCACGCTCCCCGGGAAATTGCACCGGGCCATGCCGCACGTAAGGACGATGGTGATTGCCATTCGGCATAAAGACCAGATCCGGGCACTGGAGAGCGGGAAGGCGGCTCTGGCCGCGATGAATGCCGGGAACTGAGATTGCCCATGAGCCAGTCGTTCACCTTCATCGACGTTGCCGGGAATCGGGCCCAATACACCGTCACCGATAAGGACCATCATAACGACTTCCGCTGGTCCACGGATCACGGCGATCATGGGGTTGCCGCGTCCTTCGAGGAAGCTCAGTATCGGGCCAGGACGGTACTAAAAAACAGCATGGAGGCAAACCGCCGATCCGACGAAGTCACTAGGATGGGTAAGTATGCCTTGCGCTGGCGATCCCACTGAGCCCCGTCACCCGAGCCACTTGTTCAATCCAATACTGCCGTCGATGTCCCGATGGAAGAATTTGAATTTGCGCCCGTCTTCCATTTCGAGCGTCATGGTCTGCCGGAAATGACCGGGCACGAAGTACGGGTCGCTGGGCGACCACACCAGACCGGAGATATGCTTGGACCCGGCCATGGAAGGGACTCCCGGTTTACTTTCCGGCTCGTCCTGGGTGATTTGGATGTCGTATTTCGCCTGTAGCTCATTCCCATCCGGGGCTGTGACCGTCCCGGTGCCTTGCAAGCGCTCCAATATTTTCACGAGTGTCTCATTGGGTCGAAGCGCTCTGCCGGGGCACAAGCGGCCTGACCCTTCTCTTCCGCTCAAACTCTTTGTCGCTGCGGGCCGCGAATAAGTAGGCGGAATTGTGTCCACTTTCCCGGCGCCGTTCGATTTCCGCGTCCGCAAACTCCGCGTTTCCTTCGATTCTTTCGATCATGCCGTCTACTAAGATTGCGTGGACCATGCTTCCGTCCTTCTTGGCAAGAGACATCAGGGACGGACGGTTCGGCGGGCCCGCAAAACAATTTGCCGCACGGCTCTTGGTGGGAGATGCCATCTTTAGTCTAGCACGTTGGAGCGTTGCTCAACGCGTCGCACGGTAACAGAAGACCGCGGCGGGCGGGCGTTGGGCGGCCTCGGCGGCGCTCCAGATGAGCGTGGAGGGGTCGCGGCCGAGGGCCAGGCGCACGGCGTCGTCGGCCACCATTCCGGGCCACGGAAAGCAGCGTACCCAGATCGGTCCCGCGGTGCGGCGGGCCAGGGCCAGGAGTTGCTCGGTGGGGGCGGCGCGCTCCTGGAATTGCGCTCGCTTTTTCGTCCAAAGATAGACCAGGTTGTGCGCCAGCATCACCGCCACCAGAGCGGCAATCATGCCGGGGCGCGCGGCCCATCGACCAGACACCTGCGCCAGCGCCAGTCCGAACAGGAACGCCAGGCCGGCGCTGGCCAGGTACGTCTGGCGGCTGGGGATCTGCGTCGAGTACGTCAGAAAGCTGTAGGGCACCAACGCAATGCCGATCCAGGCGAGAGCGTAGAGGGCGGCACGCTGCAGCCGGCGGTCGCGCCAGAGGAGGAGGGGAATTGCCGCCGCCCATCCCCAGATCCAGAGCAGGCGGGCGAAGCTGCGCGGCCAGGTGATCCAGAACGGAGCGTGGAGGGAAAAGCTGCCGTCGCTGAAGCGGAACGAGTAAGCGCGGCCCGCGGCGATGGTTGCCACCGCCACAGCGCCGAGCGCCGCATAGGGGACCAGGCGCAGCAGCCAGCGCCGGTCAAGCGATGGAGCAACCAGCAGGAACAACGGCAGAAAGACGACCGCCGACTCTTTGGACAAGAGTGCCAGCGCGAACAGAATCACGCCGGCAAGGCGCCAAAGCCACCCCGGCTTGCGCGCCGCCGATTGCAGCCAGCAGCACAGCGCCGCCGCGCCGAAGAAGAACATCCACAGCTCGCTAATGGCGCAGAACCACATGACGGCCTCCTGGTGGCCTTCGTGGACGGCGAACAGGAGGGCTGCCCCAAGCGCGGCGGGACGCAGGCGCGGCCAGGACCGGGCGACGAAATAGACCAGCCAGGTGTTGGCGATGTGCAGGGCCAGGCTGGCGGCATGGTAGGCCCACGGCGTGAGGTGGAACGCGCCCCACAGGAAGTACATGGTCCAATAACTGGTGGCCCGCACCCGGAAAATGGCGTCGTGAAACAGCGCGGGCAAGCCGCTCCACGAGCCATAGCGCTGCGCCATGGCGATGTGCGAGTAGTCGTCGGCGATCAGAGGAATGCCGAGCAAGGGAGCGTAGGCGAGCGACGCGGCCACAGCCAGCAGCAACAACCGGGCCGCTTGCGGGGCGCCGCCGCCGCCGGATGGGCTCATGCGCTCAACTTGGCGGCCGGGCGCTGCCGGCGGAAGGATGGAAGCGCCTTGAGCGCCCGTGGGCCGGAGCGCCCGATGTCGGAGCGGGTGAGGCCGTTGGGCCTGCCGGCCACATCGGCCAGCAGGTTCTGCTCGTCGAAGCGGATGTTCATCGTCAGTCAGCGCCGCCGGAACACCTGGGATTCCAGGGCGCGCGGAGTAGGGAAGGTTCCGGAGATGTGGTCCTGCCAGGTGAGGCTCTCCTCGTCGGCCAGGGACCACAATAACCCCACCAACGTGCACAGGCTCAAGCTGGCGCCGGCAAAGCGGAGCAGGCGCTGCTTGCGGTCCGGCGGAAAACCGTCGAAGGTGGTGAGGCGCAGGTGCGTCCAGTGCATCCCCGCGGTCTCGGTATTGGCCAGGGCCCAGACCAGGCCGTATGTGAGGGCCACCACCACCAGCGCGCCTCCGAACATCACGAGATTGGTCTTGTTCAGCACGAAGTCACCGCCGCACAGGCGGAAGACCAGCAGGAACAGGCCGTAGCCGATCAACACCATGCTCCAGTCGAGCGCGGCGGCCACGGCGCGGTGCAGCGTGGTGGCGACGGTATCTTCGCAGTAGATCACCGCTTCTACCGTGGTGCGGAGCGTGCGCGGCCGGGCCTGCTGTCCGGGGAGAAAATCGAGCTTGCCCTGACCCTCCGGCGGGCGCGCGGCGCGGCGCGCGGTGAGATTCGGCGCCGGCCCGGCGGGCATCTCGCCCTTGGCGGGAGCGCTGGCGCGGGAACTCTGGATGGGGATTACGTTCGAGGCCGGCCGCTCGTGAAACAGCCAGCCCTGCATGGCCCGCGGGTAGTTGGGAGCCACGTGCAACTGGACCGGCGGCGGCGCGGCCTCCCGCGGCGCCGGCATCGGTTGCGCCGCCAGCGCGCCGTCGGTGCGATAGGGGGAGAACTCCGCGCTTAGCGTGTCATCGGGTGTGCGGCCGCACTTGTGGCACCGGTGTGCCCCTTCGACATTACGCGAACCACAGTGATTACAGGTCATTTTAACTACAGTGGTCCGGAACCGCCCAGTTACGGCTGCGCCCGGAAGTGTGCTAACTTTGCCGCTTGAGGCTCCTCGCAAAAAGCTCTCACACTGTTATTAGCACAAAGACACCGCTTTGTCACCAAGAATCTCCGCATGGTACGTACGTTCTCATAATCACTCTAATGGCGGCGCTGGTCTCAGTCACCGCGGCCTCCGCTCAGAAGCCGCCGGCGGCGAAGGAACCTCCGCCCGCGATCCCGCCGGAAAGCATCGCCAAGGGCGACTGGTTTACAACTGCAATTACGCAGGAAGTGGAGGGCAAGGTGTACCGGCTGCATGGCACTCCCGCGGAGGTGGAAGATTCGCGGATGCTCTTCCGCGCCGAGGAGATCGAGTGGAACAAGGAGACCCACGAAGTTCATGCCCGGGGCCATGTGTATTTCTACAATTTCGAGCGTCATCAGAAGATCTGGTGCAACGAGCTGGAGTACAACACCGAGGAAGAGACGGGCAAGTTCTACACCGTGCGCGGGGAGACGGCGCCGCGTATTGTGACGCGTCCGGGCATCCTGGCGGTGAACGCGCCATTTTATTTTGAGGGCGAGTGGGCCGAGCGGAAGGGCGAAAAGTACATCCTATATAAGGGATGGGTGACCAACTGCACTTTTCCCAATCCGTGGTGGCGGCTGCGCGGGGCGCGGTTCGACATCGTTCCGGGCGAACGGGCCAAGGCGTACCGCAGCACGTTTTTCTTGCGGAAGATCCCGCTGTTCTATACGCCGTTTTTCTACCACTCGCTCGAGCGGGAGCCGCGCAAGAGCGGGTTTCTGATTCCCAGCCCGGGGAACAGCACGGTCGGCGGAGTGACCGTCGGGCTGGGCTATTTCTGGGCCATCAACCGCAGCTACGATGCCACCTACCGCCTGCAGGATTTCACTTCGCGGGCCTATGCGCATCACCTGGAGCTGCGCGGCAAACCGAGCGAGCATACCGATTTCGACGCGTTCTTCTATGGGGTGCAGGACCGCGGGGCGCCCAACAGCGGGCCCAATCCGCTCACCTTCAGCGGGCTGAGCGTATACATCGTGGGCAAGGCCGACCTGGGCGGCGGCTGGATGGCGCGCGGCGCCCTCAACTATATCACCTCCTTCCGTTTCCGCCAGGAATGGACGCAATCGTTCAACGAAGCCATCGGTTCGGAAATTCACTCCTCCGGATTTCTGGGCAAGGACTGGTCCACGTACACCTTCGATGTGGTGCTGGCGCGCCTCGAGAACTTTCAGACCGCCGAAGTGGCGGTGCCCGATGCCGCCGGCGGGCAGCACTTCATCTCCAACGCGGTGACCATCCGCAAGCTGCCGGAGGCGGAACTGAGCAGCCGCGATCACGTGCTGTGGCGGGGCGTGCCGCTGTGGTTCTCCTTCGATTCCGAGGCGGGGCTGCTGTACCGCAACCAGCCGCTGTTCGACCAGAACAATCGGCTCGTGGACACGTTTGAGACCAGCCCGTTTACCAGCCGTCTGAACCTGGCGCCGCACCTGACCGGCGCCTTCCATTGGGGCAGCTTCCACCTGGTGCCCAGCCTGGGCTTCCGGGAGACGTTCTACTCCGAGGCGCAGGCGCCTGTCGCGGACCACTTCCGCGCGGTGGGAACCGATATCGTGCGCAGCGCGCGCGATTTTTCGCTCGACCTCATCTTTCCATCGCTCGAGCGGGTCTTCGCGCGGAAGACGATTTTCGGGGACAAGCTGAAGCACGTCATCGAACCGCGCGCCACCTATCGCTATGTGACCGGCATCGGCGACGATTTCAACCGGTTCATCCGGTTCGACGAGAACGATCTGCTTTCCAACACCAACGAAGTGGCGCTCTCGCTCACCAACCGCATCTACGCCAAGCGCGGCGACGCGGTGCTGGAGATTTTCTCCTGGGAGGTGATCCAGAAGCGCTATTTCGATCCCACTTTCGGCGGCGCGCTGCTGGCCGGGCAGCGCAACGTATTCGAAAGCACGGCCGATCTGACGGCCTTTGCGTTCCTGGTGGGACCGCGCAGCTCTTCTCCGGTCGTCTCGCGGATTCGCGCCAGCCCGGTGAACGGCCTGAGTTTCCAGTGGCAGGCGGACTATGACCCGCACCAGCACGGCATCGTGGACAGCACGTTTTCCATGGACTACCGCTGGAAGAAGTATTTTCTTTCGGCGGGGAACAACGAAGTGCACAACAACCCGGCGCTCACTCCCTCGGCCAACCAGTTCCGCGGCCGGGCTGGATTCGGCGATACCAACCACCGCGGCTGGAATGCGGGAATCGACGCGATTTACGACTACCGCCAGAAGGTCCTGCTCTACACCACCACGCAGGTAACCTACAACACCGATTGCTGCGGCTTGAGCGTGCAGTATCGCCGGATCCACGCGGGGATCCGCGATGAAAGTCAGTTCAGCGTCGCCTTTGCGGTGGCGAACATCGGGACCTTTGGGACGCTGAAGAAGCAGGACCGGCTGTTCTGAAAAAGCTATCAGCTATCAGCCGTCAGATTTCAGCTTGGCCGCCGTCCGCTTTTGGGCATGTAGCTGAAAGCTGATCGCTGAAAGCTGACAGCTATCTAAAACACCGGGCAGGGGAGCACCCGCGTCCAGCGGTACTCGCGCAGGCCGTCGATGGCCGTCCAGGTGGGGTGGTAACGCCCATAGGCGTCGTCGGCGGCGGTGTCCCCCCAACTCCCGTCGCGGTTCTGCGCGGAGAGCACGTATTCGATGCCGGTCTGGATGAGCGGGTCGCGGAATGTGAGGCCGAAGGCGCGCAGCGAATCGAGGTACTCGCCCATGGTCTCCGGGTCCTTGTCGGCGATGGCTTCGCGCAGGTTGCGCTGCAAGTGGTCGAACTCCTCCGGGAAACAGGCCGGGGAGACCCGCTCCTGGCTGTAGTCGTTGTAGGTGTAAACCACGTGGGTGGCGGTGTAGACGCCGGCGTAGTAATGGTCCTCGTTGCCCGCGGCGCGCTGCGGGTAGGGGCGCATCGTGGGGAGCCACTGCAGCACGTCCCGGTAATGCCGGCCCAGGGTGATTCCGGCCCGGTCGCCGGTGTAGGTGGCGATCAGCGCGTCCTGGTAAATATCGTAGCGGTCGCGCATGGTGAGCTGTGCGCCGCAACGGACGCAGCGCGCGGCCCCGCGCGCATTTTGCAGAAAGCAACGGGGGCACTGTTCCGGCAGGTCGGAGGGGGGCGGCTCGCGGACCGGGTCGAACCACAGGAAATCGAACGGCGAAAAGCGGGCCGCGGCCGCGCGCAGCAGCGCCTGCATGCGCGCGTCGGGCACGCCCAGGTGCGTCGCGGCATCGGTGCCGAATACCAGGTAGGCGATGTCGTCGGCGCGGGCTTTGGCGGGCGGCGCGGGATTGATGCGGCGCCATTCGAGCGCGCGCTCGTGCCCCATGCGCCAGGCCATCTCGCGCAGTTCCGGGTTGGACGATGTTGCGGCGATGTTGTAGAAGCAGGAGAGCAGGTCGTGGCCCCACTCGCGGAACACGGCGGGCTGGCGCGCGATCGCCTGGTAGATGAAGTTGAGCCCCCGCTGGATGGCGCGGTCGCGCTCCTCCACGGTGTAGGGCGCGCCGGCCCATAGGGGCGTGCCGCGCGCCGGAACGGCCGCGACCAGGGCGAGTATCGCGGCCGCCACCAGCAAGACGCAGGCCAGCGCGAACCGCATCACTGCGGCCCCAGGAAAATATCGTGCAGGCGAACGAGGCCCAGCGCGCGCCCGGTCTCCTCGACCACCGGGAGAACGGAGATTTGCGAGGGGCGCCGCTCCATCAGTTCGAGCGCGTCGGCCAGGGTGGCGTCCGGACCGATGGTGACGGGCGTGCGCGTCATCGCGTCCGCGGCGCGCAGCCCGCGAATATCGTCGTGATTGGTGAGGGCGCGGCGCAGGTCGCCATCGGTCAGGAAGCCCGCCAGCGTGCCATCGGGCTCGACCACGCAGGCGCCGCCCATGGGCCGCCGGGTCATGGCGATGATGACCTCTTTCAAGGAGGCGTCGGGCGGGACCGTGGCCACCTCATCGCCGCCGTGCATGGCTTCGCGCACGCTGAGGCGCAGGTTGCGGCCAATCTGCCCGCCGGGATGGAAGCGCCCAAACTCCGCCGGCGTGAAATTGCGCGCGCACATCAGGGCGATGGCCAGGGCGTGGCCCAGGGCGAGCGCCGTGACCGCGCTGGCGGTGGGCGCCAGATTGTGCGGGTCGGCCTCGCGCTCCACCGACGCGTCGAGCAGCACGTCCAACTGCGCGGCCAGCGGCGAGGCGGCATGGCCCAGAATGCCAATCAGGGGCGAACGGAATTCGCGCAGCAGGGGCACCAGCGCCAGCAATTCGCCGGAGCTGCCGTGGCGCGAGATCAGCACTGTGGGATCGCCCGGCTGGTAGATGCCCAGGTCGCCGTGCACCGCTTCGGCGGGGTGGAGGAACACGGAGGCGGTGCCGGTGCTGCACAGCGTGGCGACGACGGTGCGCGCGATATGTCCCGATTTGCCCATCCCGGTGACCACCACCTTCCCGGGATGGGCAACAATGAGATCCACCGCGCGGATCAGTTCGCCGTCCAGGCGCTCAGCGGCGCGCCTAAGTGAGGCGGCTTCGATTGCCACGGCGGCGCGCGCTCGGGCGAGCCACTCCTGCTTTACCGCGGGGGATGACATCGGAACCTTCATCATCGCACGGCGAGGGGCGCGCACCCGGGCCGCAAGCCTGCCTCTCCCCACTTGCGCTAGATTGGAAGATCCGGGGAGAACCCATGACCAGAAGATCGTTGCTCGCCTTGAGCACCGCCGCCTGGGCCGGCCGCCGTCTGTGCGGGGAAGAGGCCGCGCCCTACCAGCCCGCCCCGCAGAACCTCCGCGCCCGCGAGTGGTTTCAGGACGCCCGGTTCGGCCTGTTCATCCACTGGGGAGTGTACAGCGTCCTCGGCAAGGGCGAGTGGGTCATGAACAACGACAAGATGACGGTGGCCGAGTACGAGAAACTTCCCGCGCGCTTCAACCCGGTGAAGTACGATCCCGCCCAATGGGTGTCGCTGGCGCGGCGGGCGGGGATGCGGTACGTCACCATCACCAGCAAGCACCACGACGGCTTCGCGATGTTCGGCACGAAGCAATCGAAATGGAACATCGTGGATGCCACGCCGTATGGAAAGGACGTGCTGCGGCCGCTCGCCGAAGAATGCCGGCGCCAGGGGCTGCGTCTTTTTTTCTATCACTCGCACCTGGACTGGCACAGCCCGGACTACTATCCGCGCGGCCGGACCGGCCTCTCTTCGGGCCGGGCTGAAGGCGGCGATTTCAACCGCTATCTGGACTATATGGACGCGCAGTTGACCGAGCTACTCACCGGCTATGGCGACATTGCGGGCATCTGGTTCGACGGCATCTGGGACCGGCGCGATGCCGATTGGCGGCTGCGGCGCACCTACGATCTGATCCACCGGCTCAACCCCGCGGCGCTGGTGGGCAACAATCACCACCTTCCGCCTTTCGAAGGGGAAGACTTCCAGATGTTCGAGAAGGACCTGCCCGGCGGGAACACCACCGGGTTCAGCGGCGAATCGAAAATCGGCAACCTGCCGCTCGAAACCTGCGAGACGATCAACGGCGCCTGGGGCTACAATGCCACCGACCGGAACTTCAAGAGCACGGCGCAACTGATCCACTACATGGTGAAGGCGGCGGGCAACAACGCGAATTTCCTGCTGAACGTTGGACCCCAACCGGACGGGACCATCCAGGAGGAATTCGCGGCGCGATTGCAGGAGATGGGGGCGTGGTTGGGGAAGAACGGCGAATCCATTTACGGGACGCGCGGCGGCCCCATCACGCCGCGGCCCTGGGGTGTGACCACGCAAAAGGGCGCGAGGACGTTCGTCCACGTGCTCGACTGGCCGGATGAGTTGCTGGCGCTGCCGCGCTTGCCGAAACCGGTGAAGAAGGCCGCCCTGCTGGCCGGCGGCCAACCGGTGACCCTCCGCGAGGTGGATGGCGGGCTGCTGCTCGATCTGCCCAAAGCCGGCCGCGATGCGATGGACACGGTGGTGGTGCTGGAGTCGTGATGACGAACCCACCTTTACTGGCGCGCGCGGGCGATTCCGTGCTGGCGATCATCGACGTGCAGGAGCGGCTGGCGGCCGTGATGCCCCCCGGCGCCCGCGCCGCCATGTTTGCCAACACGCGCATTCTGCTGGCGGCCGCAGCCCGGCTGGGGATACCGGTTCTGGTGACCGAGCAGTATCCCAAGGGACTGGGTTCCACGGCGGTGGAATTGGCGGAGATGCTCCCCGCCGGTACGCCGCGCATGGAGAAGACGTGCTTCTCGTCGGCCGGCGCGGAGGCGTTCTCGGCGGCCCTCGAAGCGAGCGGCCGGGCGCAGGTGATCCTCGCGGGCATGGAAGCGCACGTGTGCGTCCTGCAATCGGCGCTGGACTTGCGGGCGGTGCGCCCGGAGATCTTCGTGGTCGCCGACGCCTGCTGTTCGCGGAACCCGCAGAACCACAGCAATGCCATGGAACGTCTGCGCGCCGCCGGGGTGGTGGTGACCAATACCGAGTCGGTGGTGTTCGAGTGGCTGCGCGACGCCCGGCACGAGCAGTTTCGCGCGATCTCGGCGCTGCTGCGGTAGGGCCGCAGGTTGTCCCAGTGGCCCTCGCGATACAATAGGGCCTGATGTTCCGGCGCACGATATTACTTGCCCTGCTGGTCTGCGTATCTCTTGCGGCTGAGATCCGCACGCTCACCATCCTTCACACCAACGATGTGCACGCGCGCCTGATGCCGCTCGATAATCACAACGGCGGCTTCGCGTATCTCGCCGCGGTGATCCGGCGCGAGCGCGCCCACTGTACCGATTGCATCCTGCTCAACGCCGGCGACCTGGTGCAGGGGACCCCCGTTTCCACCATCTTTCACGGGCTGCCGGTGTACCAGATTGCCAACCTGTTCGACTACTCCGCCGCCACGCTCGGCAATCATGAGTTCGATTATGGCTGGCCGCAGGTGCGCAAGTTTATGGATACCGCCAAGTACCCGATGGTGACCTCGAACCTGGTCAACGCTGCGGGCCAACTGTTCACTTCCAAGCCGTATGCGATCCTCACGGTGAACAAGCTGCGCGTGGCCGTAATCGGCGCCATGACCGAGGACCTCAACATTCTTTCCACGCCCAAGCTGCTGGAAGACTGGCACACGCTGCCCGTAGTCGAGACCGTCCGGAAATACGCAGCCGAACTGCGCAGCCAGGCGGACCTGATTGTGCTGCTGGCGCACATCACCGGGCCCGAGGAACAGCGCTTCCTGGAGACTGTGCCGGAGATTCCGGTGACCGTGAGCGGGCACATTCACAGCGGCCTGGCGCAGGCGATGTCGCGGGACGGCCGCGTCCTGGTGCGCGTGAAAGGCTACGGCGAAGAGCTCGGGCGGCTGGAATTGAAGGTCGATACCGAAAAGAAAGCGCCGGCCTCGTGGACCTGGAAACGCATCCCGGTGGACTCCACCAAGGTTGAGCCGGCGGCGGACGTGGCGCGCGAAGTGAAGCGCTGGGAGGACGAAGCTGCCGTGTTCGTGGACCGGCCGCTAGCCGTCTCCCAACGCAGATTCACGAAGGCGGAAGTGAAGCGCATGATCGAGCAGGCCCTGCGCGAGGAAACCGGCGCCGACTTCGCCTTCATGAATCTGGGCGGGGTGCGCGATGTCGTGCCGCAGGGCCAATTGCTCGAGCGGAATATCTGGAACATCATGCCGTTCGACAATCGGGTGGTAGTGGGGACCTTCAAGGGCCGGGATCTCCCGGCCGTCGTCACCGGCGGGCGGAAGGTGGAGCCGGACCGCGACTACACGCTGGCCGTGAGCGATTTCACCGCCGCCAACCAGTCGAGCGACGAGAACCTGAGCGCCACGGGGTTGAAATTTCCCAACGACGTAGGCCTGATGCGCGATCTGCTGTTGGACTGGTTCCGCAAGAAAAAAGTGATCGGCGACTAACCATCCCCCCGGCGGCCCGTCCGAGCAGGGAGGGTACCCATGGGAGATCTGTCTTTTTCCGCGCGCACGTTGCGCAAGAACCTGGGCTTCAGCGCCGTGGCGGTGGTCACGCTGGCGCTCGGCATCGGTGCCAATACGGCCATATTCAGCGTCGTCAAGGCGGTGCTGCTCAACCAACTTCCCTACCGCCAGCCCGACCGGCTGGTGACGGTGGCGGAAGGCGACCCCGGCGACGTGAAGCCGGTAACCGTGGATTTCACGACTACCTGGGACTGGCGCGCACGCAGCCACTCCTTCGACAGCTTGTCGTTATTCCGCGACGCCTCCGCTGCCATCGCGGAGGGCAGCGAGCCGGAACTGCTGCGCGGGCTGCGCGTCAACTACGATTACTTCGACACGCTGGGCGTGCGGATGTACCTGGGCCGCACGTTTCTCCCCGAGGAGGATCGCCCGGACCGCCGGCGTGAGATCATCCTGAGCCACGGGCTGTGGACGCGCCGCTTCGGCGCCGATCGGCACATCGTGGGACGCGCTCTGCGGCTCAGCGAATCGTCGTTCACCGTGGTCGGCGTCTTGCCGGCGGATTTTCGGCCGGTCGTCCCTCCCGGTACCAGCGAGCCACCCGAAATGTTCATGCCGCTCGGCTATGCGCTCTCCGAGCCCTCCGCTTGCCGCGGCTGCCAGCACCTGCACCTGGTCGCGCGGCTGAAACCGGGTGTGGCGGTGGCCACGGCGCGTGCCGAGCTGAACACCATCATGCGCGATATTGTGCGCGAGCATCCCGCCGAGTACAAACACGATTCCTCCGTCGTGGTGGCGCCCTTGCGCGACCAGCTTGTGGGGCGCGTGGAAACGGCGCTCTGGGTGTTGCTGGGCGCGGTGGGCTTCGTGCTGCTGATCGCCTGCGCCAACGTGGCCAACCTGCTGCTGGCGCGCGCTACAGGCCGCTCCCGAGAGATGGCCGTGCGGGCCGCGTTGGGCGCCGGCGGCTGGAGGCTGGCCCGGCAACTGCTCACCGAGAGCCTGATGCTGTCCTTGTCCGGCGGAACGGCGGGTGTCCTGTTGGCGGTCTGGGGGACGGCGGCCCTCGCTTCCCTGGGCCCGCGGCAGATCCCCCGCGTCAACGAGATTCGCCTGGATGCCGCGGTGCTCGCGTTCGCGTTTGCGGTCAGCCTGGCGACGGGTCTGTTGTTCGGCCTCGCGCCCGCCTGGCGCGCCTCGCGCATCGACCTGAACGAGGCGCTGAAGGGCCTGGGCAAGTCCACCGAAGGCCGCGCGCGCCATGGATTGCGCAACGTGCTGGTGACCGCCGAACTGGCACTGGCATTCGTGCTGGTGGTGGGGGCGGGCCTTCTCGGGAAGAGCTTCCTGCGGCTGATGCAGGTCGACCCCGGCTACGATGCGCACCACGTGCTGACCCTGACCACGTACGTCTACGGCGCGCGCTATCAGAAGCCGGAAGTGGAGCTCGGCTATTACAACCAGGTGATGGAGCGCCTGCGCGCCACGTCCGGTATCGAAGGCGCCGCCATGGTCAGCACGCTGCCGCTGGCCGATTTCGATCGCCGCGGGTTCCACATCGAGGATCGCCGCCTGGCCAACGAATCCGAAGCGCCGTTCGCCGACGCGTACTCCGTATCGCCGGACTATTTCCGGGTGATGAAGATTCCGCTGCGGCGCGGCCGCATGTTCACCGATCGGGACGGGCCGGGAACTCCCCACGTGGCGGTGATCAGCGAATCCTGCGCGCGCTCGCAGTTCCCCCGCCAAGACCCCATCGGGAAGCACATCCAGTTGGGCGGGCGGGACGAGAAGAAGCCGTGGCTGACCATCGTCGGGGTGGTTGGCGACGTGCGCCAGTACGGGCTTGACCGCGCCTCCGACATGGAAGCGTACATTGCGCAGGCCCAGGATCTCTCGTTCGGCTACTCGCTGGTGGCGCGGACCACGCTCGATCCGCGGCGCCTGGAACGAACCGTGCGCGCCGCATTCCTGGCGGTGGACAAGACGCAGCCGGTGTTTCGGGTGCAGCCCATGGAGACCTACGTCGCCGCGACGCTGGCGGAGCGGACGTTCACGTTCGCCCTGCTGGGGCTGTTCGGCACGCTGGCGTTGGCGCTGGCCGCCGTGGGCATCTACGGCGTGATCTCCTACACGGTGAGCCTGCGCACGCGCGAAGTGGGCATCCGCATGGCGTTGGGGGCGGGGAAGCGCGACGTGCTGGGGATGGTGCTGCGGCAAGGGCTGGCGCTGGTGGGCATGGGCCTGGCGGCGGGCTTCTCCGCTTCGCTCGCGCTCACGCGCCTGCTCTCGAGCCTGCTGTTCGAGGTGCGGCCCACGGATGTAACTACGTCGGCTGTGGTGGCGGTGGTGTTAGCGGCGGTGGCGCTGCTGGCCAGCTATCTGCCCGCGCATCGCGCCGCGAAGGTGGACCCCATGGTCGCGCTGCGGTGGGAATAGGGGCTTATGGCGTCACCACGGCGATGGGCCGGATGGGCGACGCGGTGGCGCCGCGCAGCTTGAGGGGCGCCGCGATGAACAGGAAAGTACCGATGCCCTCCCTGGCCAGTTCCTCCAGGTTGAGGCATTCGATGATGTGAATGCCTTGCTCCACCAGCAGGTGGACATGCACCGGCATGGCGGCGTCGGGGACCTTTTCGAATGCCACCGTATCGGAGCCGGCGGCGAATACCTCGCGGGCGCTCAACCATTGGGCGCCAGCCAGCGCGGGGCCGGGGCCGCGGACCTGCGAGATGAATTTCGCGGGATCGTTCCAATACACCGCCCACCCGGTGCGCAGCAGCACCACGTCACCGCGGCGGATCTCCACCTGCTGGGCGCGGGCGGCGGCCTCCAGATGGGCCGCGGTGATTTCGAAGTCTTCCGCGAGGGCTGCCACGCCGGCGTGGCGCGCGATATCGAGCAGGACGCCGCGCCGCAGGATGGGCGCGACCGTATCGATCGAGAATTTCTCGAGCCCGCCGCCATAGGATTGCAGCGATGCCACATCCGCGCCGCCGTGTAGCTTGCCGCCGCACGAGAAATGGCACAAGGCGTCGATATGCGTGCCCACGTGGCTACCCAGGGCGATGGCGTCGGCGGCGGCGCTGCTGCCGGCCGGGCCTACGTATTCCCCATGCTGCTTCACCAGGCTGAACAGATACGGCGGATGGGTGGGATGGTGCGGCATGCCCGTGAAATAGGGCTGCGCCAGGTCAAAGACCCGCGCCCCCGAGATAAGATCGACCAGTTCCGTCATCGGAGCCCACACCCGAAACGCATTGTGGCACACTTGCGGGAACGTGTACCATGTGAGCGTGTTCGGTGCGATTGAGGCGGGCGGGACCAAATTCGTGTGCGGCGTCGGGACCGGTCCGGACGACCTGGTAACCGCCAGCTTTCCGACTTCGGCGCCGGACGTCACCGTCGAGGCCATTGGCCGGTTCCTCGAGCGGCAGGCCGGCGCGGGGTTGGACGCCGTGGGCATCGGGTCGTTTGGCCCGGTCGACCTGGATCCCGCGTCGGCTACTTTCGGCTACATCACCTCCACCCCCAAGCTGGAGTGGCAGCACTTTAACCTGGCCGGCGCGGTCGGGCGCATGCTCGGCGTGCCGGTGGGCTTCGACACCGATGTGAACGCGGCGGCGTTGGGCGAAGCGCGCTGGGGCGCGGGGCGGGAGATCCGCGACTTCCTCTACCTGACCGTGGGCACGGGCATTGGCGGCGGCGCGATGGCGCACGGAGAGTTGCTGCACGGCCTGGTGCATCCCGAGATGGGGCACATCCCCATCCCTCACGACCGGGCGGCCGATCCGTATCGCGGCGGCTGCCCGTACCACGGCGATTGCCTGGAAGGACTGGCCTCGGGACCGGCCATGGAGGCGCGGTGGGGCATTCCCGCGCAGGAATTGCCGGCCGACCATCCCGGTTGGGCGCTCGAAGCTCACTACCTGGCGCTGGGCCTGGCCACGTGGGTCTGCACGCTATCGCCCCGGCGGATCATACTGGGCGGCGGGGTCATGCAGCAGCCCGCGCTGTTTCCCCTGGTGCGGCGGGAACTGGCGCACACCCTCAACGGCTATATACGAGCCGCCGAGTTGAGCGAGAACATCGACCTTTACGTGGTGCCGCCGCAGCTTGGCAACCGGTCCGGCGTGCTCGGCGCCCTGGTGCTGGCCGAGCAGGCCCACCGGAATTCGCGCGCGCGTATCGCGGCCAACGCCGTGGTGGAGGAGTAATGGCGCTCAACTCGACCCTGGTAAAGAGCACCGTAGTGGCGGCCCTCGGCGGCCTGCTGTTCGGCTTCGATACGGCGGTGATTGCCGGCGCCACCAGCGCGTTGAGCGGTTTCTTTCATCTGACCCCGGGCGGCCTGGGACTGACGGTCTCCATCGCGCTGTGGGGCACCGTGGTGGGAGCGCTGGCGGCGGGCATTCCCGGCGATCGCTACGGCCGGCGCGACAGCCTGCGCGTCACGGCGATCCTGTACCTGGTCTCCGCCCTGGGCTGCGCCTTCGCCTGGAACTGGAGCATGCTGGTGTGCTTCCGGTTCGTGGGGGGCCTCGCCATTGGCGCATCCTCCGTGCTGGGGCCCATGTACATCGCCGAGATCGCGCCCGCGAAATGGCGCGGCCGCCTGGTGGGCTGTTTCCAGTTCAACGTGGTGGCGGGAATTCTGCTGGCCTATTTCTCCAATTACGTGGTCGGCCTGGCGGCGCCCGGCGCGGCGGAATGGCGCTGGAAGCTGGGCGTTTCGGCGGCGCCGGCGGCCCTGTTCTTCGTGATGCTGTTCCTGATCCCGCGGAGCCCGCGCTGGCTGGCCGAGAAGGGCCGAACGGCGGAGGCGCGCGCCGTGCTGGAGCAAATCGGCGAGGAAAGAGTAGACGAGGAATTGAACGACATCGTCGCCGCCGCGCAACTGGAGCGCCAGTACGGGCAGGAGCGGCTGTTCTCGGCCCGGAACCGGTTCCCGCTGTTCCTGGCGGTCTCCATCGCCATGTTCAACCAGCTCTCGGGCATCAACGCCATCCTCTATTACCTGAACGACATTTTCGCGAAGGCGGGATTCACCAAAGTCTCCGGCGACTTGCAGGCCGTGGCCATCGGCGCCACCAACCTGCTGTTCACCATGATCGCCATGTCGATCATCGACCGCGTCGGGCGGCGGACCCTGATGGCCATCGGCTCCGTGGGGACGGCTGCCTGCCTGGCGGGCGTGGCGGTGGTGTTCTGGATGGGCCGCCACGAAGGTCTGCTGGTGTGGCTGCTCATCGGGTTCATCGCCTCGTTTGCGTTCTCCCAGGGGTCGGTGATCTGGGTCTACATCAGCGAAGTGTTTCCCACGGCGGTGCGCGGCAAAGGGCAAAGCCTGGGCAGTTCCACGCACTGGATCATGAACGCGCTCATCTCCTGGGGATTCCCCATCGTGGCCGCATCGTCAAAAGCCGCGCCGTTCGTCTTCTTCTCCGCGATGATGGTGCTGCAGCTCATCGTGGTCCTGAGCGTGTACCCGGAAACCAAAGGCGTGAGCCTGGAGGACATGGAGCGGAAGCTGGCCGCGGGCCGGTAGGGACGCCACCCGCCAGACCCCTCAGATCCGCAGCCGGTCGCGGTAGGCCCGGCTCAGGGTGAGCTGCCGGCCGTCGCGCAGGATGACGGCGTAGTCGCCGCGAAACAGCGGGTGCAGTTCCTTCACCAGCCCCACGTTGACCATCGTGGAGCGATGGATGCGCGCGAAGCGGTCCGGGTCGAGCGCGGCTTCCAGGCGCGAGAGCGTTTCGCGGTACAGGTATTCCTCGGCGCCGGCGTGCAGGCGTACGTAATTGCCGGCGGCTTCCACCCAGTCGAGCTCGTCCACGCGCAGAAAGAAGACGCGGCCGCCGGAACGGATCACCAGGCGGTCCAGGTACCGTTTGCGTCCCCGCCATTCCTCCAGCACGCTGCGCAGGCGCGCGCCCAGATCGCCGGCCGAGCGTCGTTCATACTCCGTCCGGCCGCGGGCCAACGCCTTGGCGAAGCGGTCGCGGTCGAAGGGTTTCAGCAGGTAATCGAGGGCGCACACCTCGAATGCCTTGATCGCGTACTGGTCGAAGGCGGTCACAAAGATGATGACCGGCATCGCCGCGCGGTCCACCTGCTCGAGCACGGCGAAGCCATCCATCTCGGGCATCTGCACATCGAGAAATACCAGGTCGGGCGCCAGGTCGCGCACCGCCGCCACGGCCGACTTTCCGTCGTGACACTCGCCGGCGATCTCGATGTCGGGCTGGCCGGCCAGCAGGGTGCGAATGCGCTCGCAGGCCAGCGGCTCGTCATCCACGATCAGGATTCGCATGGGTCGCTTTCGCGTGCGCGGGAATGGTCAAGCGGGCCTGGAACCCGCCGTGCGGACCGCCGCCCAATTCCAGGCGGCAGCCGCTCCCGTACAGGTGTTCGAGCCGCGCGCGCGTGTTCGATAGCCCGAGGCCCTCGCGGATCTCGCCGGCCGGTCCCGGCCCATCGTCCAACACCTCCACCGTGAGGGCGCCCTGTTCGATGCGCGCCGCCACCTCGATGCGCCCACCGGCCGCGCGGGGCGCGATGCCGTGGCGGACGGCGTTTTCCACCAGCGGCTGGAGCACGAGATTGGGCACCAGCAGGTCGAGCGTCTCGGGGGAGATCCGGCGATGCACTTGCAGCCGGTCGCCGAAGCGGACCTGTTCGATTTCCAGGTACTTGTCCAGGTATTCCATCTCGCGTTGCAGGGTCACTTCCTGCACCCCGGCGCTATCGAGCGTGAGCCGCAGAAAATCGCTGAGACGGCTGATCATGCGGTCGGCGCCCTCCACATTACGATACATGAGCGCGGAAATGGCATGCAGGGTATTGAACAGGAAATGCGGCTGGAGCTGCATTTTCAGCACCTCCAATTGCGCCACCGCCAGCTCGGCCTCCAGGCGGCTGGCCTTCCATTCGCGCAGCCGGTATTGGCGATAGTACTCCATGGCGTGACGGATGCCGTACAAGACCCAGCAGGCCAGCAGATCGGAATGGAAGCGCGCGAGAAACAGCGATTGCACCATGCGCGGCGAGGTGCGGTACCCGATCCAGGGCAGGAGGCGCACGAAGAGGGCGAGATGCAGCAGCGCGAACCCCACGCCCGCGGCCAGCAGCAACGGCACGGCGTACCACCAGTTGGCGCGGCGCACCACCAGGCGTCCGGCTACCAGGAAAACCAGGGGGGTGAGGGCGGCCCACGGGTAGGCATCGATCAGCGCGTACAGGAAGGCCGGCTTCCACTCGACGTGCGCGCTGTAGGCGCGCGAAAGATAGTTCTGGCTGGCCGAAAAGAGCGCGAACAGCGTCCACGCGGCCCAGACGATGAGGGCCCGCGCGGCGATTCTGCCGGTTCGGGAAGCCATCTATAGCTGCTGCGGCGGCAGGCTCTGGGGCTTGGCCTGCCCGCGATGGCACGTCCAGCAGGTCACGGGACCCGTGCCGGGGAAGTTGTCCTGGTTGATGGTGCGCACCATTTTGAACATCTTCCGGGCGGTCTCCTTGGCGGGCTTGTCGTCTTTTTCGAATTCGTTCACCACGTGGCAGTGGTCGCACCGGACCCCCAGCCAGGTCGTGAGGTTGGTCATTACCAGGCGCAGCCGGGGAGCGGGCACTCCTTTCATGATCTGTATATTCTTATACACCTCTTCGGCGAGTTTCGGCGGCGCACTCGGTTCCCAACTGTTGCCGGGCCGGCGGTCGAGAACGTGGGTATCTTCTTCTTCGGGAGAGTCGCCGAACTGGTGGCGTTCGACGAAGGTCAGCGTATTGCCGTCCGGCGACAGGCTCCAGCGATTGTTCAGTCGTAGTTCCTTGCCCGAGAAAACGGCCACGGAACGAACTACCAGCGTGGCGCCATCCCACTCCGTGTGGCTGGTCATCGGCGCGCCGTGCATCTGATTCTTGCTTTCCTGGCCAGCCGCGAATTTCAACGACTCCTCCTGCGTTTCCCCGCGCTCGACGTTACGGAAGGTCACGCCAAAATCCGGCCCCTGCTGATCGATCTTGATTCTCATATTGGCGTCGGGCCTGGTGGGGTGCGATTTTGCCGGGTTCAACTCCCACACGCCGGTAAAGTTGGGGGTGGTCTGGGCGATAGCCCAGGGAACGAGCGCGAGCCATAGAGCAAGTTTGGTCATAGCGGCAGTATGCGGGACCGCGGGCACCCCGCCAATGATTCTGGGGTGGACAC
This sequence comes from Bryobacteraceae bacterium, assembly GCA_017883415.1. Lineage (GTDB taxonomy): Bacteria > Acidobacteriota > Terriglobia > Bryobacterales > Bryobacteraceae > JADGNR01. The sequence goes on from JADGNR010000001.1 coordinate 57,688, forward strand.
GTCGTTTTCAGGTGTGGAGGCAGCGAATCAGGGGACGGGCGCCCTCATGGCACGCGCTTCCGCCTGCCAACCCGTGGCGATCCGTTTAGATTTCCGCGGTGGACAGACAAAGCGTCTGTCCCCACTGGGAACCCGCGGCTATCCCTTGATGGGCATGGGCGACAGATCGCGGCTGGCGATCACGCGATCGATCATGCCGTAACTCACCGCAGCGTCGGGCTCCATGATGTAGTCCCGATCCACGTCCTTGGCCACGCGCTCCACGGGCTGTCCGGTCGCCGCCGCCAGGCGGGCGTTCAGGATCTCGCGCATGCGCAGGATTTCGCGGGCGTAGATGTCGATATCGGCCGCCTGCCCGGCCAGACCCTGCATGGACGGCTGGTGGATCATGATGCGGGAATTGGGCAGGCTGAACCGCTTGCCCTTGGTGCCCTCGGCCAGCAGAACGGCGGCCATGGAAGCGGCCTGGCCGACGCAGATGGTCACGATATCGGGCCGGATGAAGGCCATGGTATCGAGGATTGCCAGACCGGCCGTGATGGAGCCGCCCGGAGAGTTGATGTAGATCGAGATATCCTTTTCCGGATCCTCGGCTTCGAGGAAGAGCAGTTGGGCGATGATCAGATTGGCGACCTGGTCGTCGATCGGCGTCCCCAGGAAAATGATGTTCTCTTTTAACAGCCGTGAATAAATGTCGTACGCGCGTTCCCCCCGCGAGGTCTGTTCGACCACCATGGGGACCAGGACGGATTGTCCCATCGTGCCTCCGGATGATTTAGATTCGTTCGATTCGAGGACCGGGCAAGCCCGGCCGGTTCAGGCCCGTTTTGCGGAAACCGTCCGCCTGCTCTTGCGCTGCTTGGTCAGGGCAATGGACTTCTTCTTCTGATCCAGCGCCTTTGCCAGGTCCGCGATGGTGTTCCGCCCCAAATAATCCATGATACGCGAACGAAGGGCCACCCAGCTATCGTGCATCGAGCAGGGCATGTCGTCGTTGCACTCGGCCAAGCCGCTGGCGCACTGCTGGTACGGCGCCAGGCCATCCAAGGCCTCGACAATATCCAGCAGCCGGATCTCGGTTGGTTCCACCCGCAAGGCGAAGCCCCCCGTGGGACCCTTGCTGGAGCGCAGAAGGCCTTTGCGCGCCAGTTGTTGCAGAATCTTGGCCAGGAAGTGAGCGGGAATATCTTCCTGCTCCGCAATGTTCTTGACCATGGCGTATTTGCCTTCGGGCACCTGAGCCAGGTGCACAAATGCGCGAATGGCGTATTCGGCCGAACGAGAATAAATCATCCTGTTTCCCCCGGTAAATCGGAGTAAGGTTACTCCGTTATCTTAAAATGTTCCGCTACCCGTACGCAAGCCCTTTATTTCTGCTTTTATACGCTTGCGGCGGCACCCGCGAAGCCGCGGGCGGCCTTTGTGCGCCCGGACACACCATTCGGGTCCGAAACTGCTTTCGCTTTCTTAGACGCGCCACCAGATGAAAAGGATACATTCATAGGGAGAACCGCATGCTGCATCTGATGGAATCGTTGCCGGCCGGGTCGAGAATCCTCGATCTGGGAGCCGGCGGGGGGAGTTTTCCCGGCGCCAAACCCGGCTTGTGCCTGGTCCGGCTGGATTTGCAGGCGCCGGCCGCCGGATGTTCAGGATCGTACGTCCGCGCCGACGCCGCCCGCATGCCGTTCGCACCGGCTTCCTTCGACCTCATCATCAGCAATCACAGCCTGGAGCATTTCTGCCATCTGGAAGAGACGGTCCGCGAAATCGGCCGGGTGATGAAGCCGGGTGGGGCCCTCTATGTCGCCGTTCCCGATGCCACCACCCTGACGGATCGCATCTATCGCTGGATGGGGCGGGGCGGGGGACACCTCAACCCGTTCCGCACCCCGGACGAGGTGGTGGGTTTGATCGAGCGGCTGACCGGGCTTCCGCATCGCGCCACGCGCGAGTTGTACAGTTCGCTTTCCTTCCTGAACGCCCACAATTTCGTGGGCCGCCCGCAGAAGAAGGCCATCCTGTTCGCCTGCGGCAACGAGCGTTTTCTGGCCGTTTTCACGTGGATCCTGCGCTGGTGGGACCAGCGCTTCGGCACCCGGTTGAGCCGCTACGGCTGGTCCTTCTACTTCGGCGGCTGGGGCGAGCCGGAAAGCCCCGAGCCGTGGGTGAATGTGTGCGTGCGCTGCGGGTCGGGCCACCCCGAGGCGTTGCTGCGGAAGGTGGGAGGGATCCAGAAGGCGGTGGGCGTCTTCCAAACCTACCGTTGCCCCACCTGCGGCGGCTTCAACCTGCTGTTCTAAAAAGGGGACAGACGCATTTTCTCCGGCCCTGCTGCGCGCGGCGAGTGGGAATAAATGCGTCTGTCCCCTTTTTAGAGCGCACGGGCGACGATTTCGCCCAGTTCCTCCGGCGTCAAAGCCACCGGGTTGCCTTTCATGCTGCTGGCGTGCGCCGCCTTTTCCACCACGCGTGGGATGTCGGCCGCAGCGACGCCGTAGGCGCGCAAGGGCGGAATCTCCAGCCGGCGGCAGAGTTGTGCGATCCATTGGACGCCATCTTCCGCCGTGGCCTGCGGTTGGCCGGTGAGAAGCCGCGCCACCTCTTCATATCGCCCCAGAGCCGGGCCGGCGGCATCGCGCGCGCGCAGGGCCTGGACGTTGATCGCTATCGCATGCGGCAGCACGGCTGCGCATACGGCGCCGTGCGGGGCGGGGAACATGCCGCCGATCGGAGCCGCGAAGCCGTGCACCGCGCCCAGCCCGGCATTGGTCAGCGCCAGGCCGCCGAGCAGGCTGGCCCAGGCCATATCGCAGCGCGCGGTGCGATTTTGCCCGTTCTCCCAGGCCCGCGGCAGAGCGCCGGCGGCGCGCCGGATGCCCTCTTCGCAAAACAGGTCGGTCATGGGGTTGGCGCGCTTCGAAACATAAGGCTCGATCAACTGCGTTAGCGCGTCGAGGCCGGTGGAGGCGGTGAGCGCCGGCGGCAGGTCGAGCGTCAATTCGGGATCGACCACCGCCAGGCGCGGCAGCAGGAAAGGGCTGCGCAGGCTCGCCTTGACGCCTGCGGGCGATGCCAGCACGGCGTTGCGCGTGACTTCCGAGCCCGTGCCGGCGGTGGTGGGAACGGCGATGAACGGCGCCGAAGGGTGTTCGAGCGGCTGGCCGCGCCCGATCACTTCCAGGTAGTCCAGCGGTTCTCCGGGGTTGGTGAGGAGGGCCGCCAGCGCCTTGCCGGCATCGAGGGCGCTGCCGCCGCCGATGGCGACCACCATCTCGCAGCGCTCGCCGCGCGCCCGTTCCGCGCCGCCCGCAATGAGGGCGATGGTGGGCTCGCCCGCGACCGCAAACGGCACGCAGGCAATACCGGCCGCTTGCAGGCCGGCGAGGAACGGCCGGGCGCGGCCGGGCGACGCTCCCGTTACCACCAGCGCGCGCCGGCCCAGGGCCGCGGCTGCCGGCGCCACTTCCCGCGCCGCGCCTTCGCCGAACACGATGCGCCGGGCGGTGGCGAATTCAAAAGGAGGAGCCATACCAGCCCTGGTCGGCCGGAAAGACGTTGTGGTAGCTGACACGGGTGCGCGGCTCCGCCAGCATGTCCGTCACCTTCGCGGCCCAGGCCTGGTAGTGCGCCGTCTCCTTGTGCTGCACCGTCGCTTCCTGGTTGCGGTAGACCTCCAGCAGCAGGAAGCGCGCGGGGTCGTCGGCCTGCTGGATGACGTCGAAGCGCGCGATGCCGCGTTCCTTCACGCTGTGGCGCGCGTTTTCCATCGCGGCTTGTTTGAAGGCCTCGATGTGCTCCGGCTTGACGTGAACGTGCACGTGAACGATGAGCATAGGACGGGCTCCCTTATTCGCGGCGCAGCGCGACCATGGGATCGGTGCGCGCCGCGCGAACGGCGGGGTGCAGGGCCGCCGCGCATCCCACTGCCGCCACCACCACGCTGGCCGCGAGGAACGTCCATGGATCGTCCGGGGCCACGCCGTAGAGCAGTTTCTCGAGCGCGCGCCGGCCCACGTAGGCCAGCGCCCAGCCCAGCGGAATGGCGCACGCGATGCGGAGTGCAGCCTCCTTCAACACCAGGCGCACCAGGCGCGCCGGGGTGGCGCCCATGGCCACGCGAACGCCGAACTCGGGCGTGCGCCGCGCCACCGCGTACAGGCTCACGCCGAACAGGCCCGCGGCGGCCAGCAGCAGCCCCACCGTGGCCAGCCCGCCGGTGACCTGGGCCGCCAGTTCCTCGTCACTGCGCGCGTTGCGCATGAACTGCCGCATGGTGACCATTTCCAAGGTCAGATAAGAGTTCTCCGGGCGATGCAGGAATGTGCGCACGGCGCTCGCCAGCAGGGTGGGATCTTTGCGCGAGGCCAAAAAAAAGGTCAGGTCGGTGGTAGGCATCTGCGCGAACGGGTAGTAGAGAAACGGCTCGATTTTTTCGCGCAGCGTACTCGATGGGCCGGCCTCTACCACGCCCACGACCTGCCGGTCCTTGCCGCTCGCCTTGACCCAGGCGCCCAGCACCGGGCGATCGCTCAGGAAGCGGCGCGCGAAGGCGGAATTGACCATGATCACAGGAGTGGCAGCGGGGCCGTCGGACTCGGCAAAGGGGCGCCCGGCCAGAATGCGCGCTCCGGTGGTGGCGAAATAGCTCGGGCCCACCTGGTTGAAATGAAACTGGAGCTTCGGCTGGCCGGGCAGCTCCACGTCCTCGATGGCGGCCCAGCCCGAGCCGCTGAGCATGGCGCGGCGCGCCCAGGCCACACGCTCCACGCCCGGCAACCCGGCGAGGCGCGTGCCCAGCGCATCCACAAACGCCGCCTGGCCAGCGTCCACTTTCAACGATCCATAGACAATCAGAAGACTGCTGTCCGGGTCCATCGCCGGACGGATGGCCGAGATGTTCTGCAAGCTGCGCCACAGGAGGCCCGCCGAACAGGTGACGCCGGTGACCAACGCCATCTGCGCCACCACCAGCACCCCCAGCCAGCGCGACGTTCCGGTGGTGCGGCTTCCGGAAATCGAGGGCACGATGCGCCGCTTCCAGGCATCGCTCCAGGGTATCAGGGCGCCGATGAGCGCCACCCCCAGCAGGGCGGCGGAGCTGAACAGGAAGGTCCGCGCGTCGAGCCGGATGCCGTAGTCGGTATAGCGGTCGCCTCCGTAGAACAGGGCCGGCGCGATGGAGATCAACCACGCCGCCAGCAGCAGGCCGAGCGCTGTCCCTACGCCGCTGAGCAGCAGGGTTTCGGTGAGGTGCTGGCGCGCCAGCACGCCGCGGCCCGCGCCCAGCGCCAGGCGGATGCCGGTTTCGTGGCGGCGGCTCTCGTTATCCACCAGGCGCAGGTTGGCCAGGTTGGCGGCGGCAATCAGAATCAGCAGCACCACCACGCCAAGCATCACTGCGTTAGCTTCCAGTTTCTGCCAGAGGCTGTTCTCGGTGAACGGCAGGATCTTGGCTTTGCGCCCCGGCGCCGGTGCGCGGCCGTCCTTTTCCATCTGCCGCAGAATGGCCTCCCACTCGGCGGTGGCCTGCTCCATCGTCACGCCGGGCCGCAGCCGCCCCAGCAGTTCGTAGTCGGTGAAACGCAGGCTGTTGGGGTTGGCCATGCCCAGGGTACCGAAGTAAGTCTGCGAGGGCGCAAACAAATCCACCAGCATGCCGCGGTTGGGCCCGGTGAAACCCGCCGGCAGCACGCCGAGGATGCGCAAGGAAGACTGGTTCACCGGCAGGATGCGCCCGATCGCGTTGGGGTCGCCGCCTAGCGCCGTCTTCCAATAATGGCTGGAAATCACCACCGTGCCATCGCGGCCCTTGCCGCCGTGGAACACCTCGCCCATCAGCGCGCCGACGCCGAGCACGTCGAAGTAGTTGTCCGACACGTTGGCGGTGATGGGGAAATCGTCGCGGTCGGGCAGCTTCACGCGCGGCCCGCGCCGGCTCTCGGCCGAGACCCCGGTGAACGAGCGCGTGCGCGAAGCCAGCGCCTGGTATTCCACCCAACTGTCCATGTCGCCCCGCTGCTCGCGCGTGGTGACGCTGATGCGGGTCAGTTGGTGCGGTTCGCGGACCGGAACGTCGCGCAGCGCGTAGGCATCGAGAATACTGAACGCGGCCGTGCTGAAGCCGATGGCCAGGCCCAGCGAGACGACGGCCAGCGCGGTGACTCCGGGCTTCCGGGTCAGCGCCCGGACGGCCGCGCGAAGATTCCGCGGCAGGGTAATCATGTACTAAATAGTAGCGCGAAGCAGGCGCTCACCGGCCCCTGATACTCCCGGGCGGGAAGTACCACAGCATCATGCCTCTCCCGATGCGCTCGCCCGGCTTTACCAGCTCCGGCCACGGCGTTACTTCCGGGTGGGTGTCGAACAGCCGCAGGCGCCGCGCTTTCCATTGCGTCAGGCTCACCGCGTTCCACCCCGGCGAGGGGATGCCGAATTCCGACACCCGGACCGGCGGATACCCATGCTCCCGCGTGAGGTCCGCCAGTACGAAGGGAGTGAAGGTGACGTAGGGCGCGCCCACCTGCTGTAATCGCCTGCCGAGGCGTTTCATATCCTGCCCCCAGTCGAGGTCGGAATCCACCAGGATCTTCTCCGGCTGGCTGCCCGCCAGTTCGTTGAAGTAGGCGATGTAGTCGGGATGGATAGCGAGGGACGTTAGACCGAGCCAGACCAGGAGCAGCGCCAGCGCCCAGCCAATCCACTTCCGCGCCGCCGCGAGCTCGCCCATCCGCACCACCGCCAGGGCCGCCGTCAGAGAGAACCCGATGTAGATGGGCAGAATGTGCCGCACGCCGATATTGATATGGCTGAACAGTCCGACCAGCAGTATCCCCGCCGAGAACGCTACCGGAAGCCAGGCGCGTACCCCTTTCCGCACCGCCAGCACCAGGCCAAAGCCGAGCAGAAACAGGAACGCCAACGGCGTCTTCACCGCCAGCACCACGGGATAGTAATACCACCAGCCGGTCCTGCTGTTCCGGCCGAGCAGATAGGCGGGATGCCCTTCCGCGTTGTGCTGGGTCACCATGTGGATGCCGCTATAGAGCTCGGGCGCGGGCAACCGGATGTCGGCGAAGTCGACTCTGCCGTAGGAGAAGCGATACCCGGCCCAAATCACCAGGCATGCCGTAAGCACCGCCAGAGCGAGAGATGGAAGCCTCTTGCCTGCCTCGCTCGCCAGCCGGCGCGGTGAGGGGCGCTCCCGGGCGAGATACCAGACCAGGGCCACGGCGGCGCTGGCGGGAAAAAAGACCAGGGTCGAGAACTTCGCCAGCACCGCGAGGGCTACGCTTGCGCCGAACAACGCGCCACGCACCGCCGTGGGGCGCTCCAGCCATACCATACCGCAGAGAAACGCGCCGCCCAGGAAGGCCGTGAGCGCCATGTCGGTAGTGGCCAGCCCGGCATGGGCCAGCACGGGTGGCAGAAAACTGAACAGCAAAACCGCCACCGCCGCCGCGGCCTTGCCCTGGTACCGCCGGCCCCACCAGTACACCACCAGGCAGGCGATCCAGAAGAAGGGAAGGATGCCCAGCCGTGCCATGGCCAGGGTCAAATCGTAGTGCTGCTCGCGGTACAGGACGGCGAGGCCTTCCATGGTCATGGACAGCTCGTCTTCTTTTTTGGTGCCTTGCGAGCGGATGCCCAGCAGATAGGGCCCTACCGCCGCGGCCACGCGTGCCAAGGGCGGGTGCTGCGTCTCATATTGATAGGTTCCGCGGTCGAGCCACTCCATCCCGCAGGCCACGTGGGCCGGCTCGTCGGCGGTGTGGTTGAAGACTGTGTAAGTGGATACGATGCGGCCGGACGCCACCAGGACGGCAGCGAAAACAACCGCCCGGCTATGCCGCTCGAGGAACTCGATGGCCCGGCGGGACGCTCCCACGGGGCCGGATGGGGCGGGCGCTTTCCGGCGCTTCTGCGCTCTGGCGGACACTCACTCGAATGTAGCAAGTTCTGTGGGGTGGACTCCCTGCCTTCCCTTGCCACCAGAACCTCGGCCGTGCCGCGCGACTTGCCATCGGGACCGAAGAACCGAATACGGAGTGACGATCGGCTTCACCGGGCACCGCGGCAAATTACCGGTCCTTCCGAAGTCACCTTGACTAACGCCCAAACCGCCGAGTGGATCCCCGTTGGACGAGAGCCTCCCAAGGCGAGCCCGCTGGGGTTCGACCCCTGCAATCAAGAACCGACAAGCCGGTCGTATTCGGTATGCGTGCCAATCCACACCCATCTCCCACCCGAACGCGGAAACGGTCCTCGCTGCCCAAGCTCACGGAACCACCGGGCGATAAGCCGGAATTCCTCCGGCCGCAAGCGATGGATTGCCGTCTCGAGGGAGCGGCCCAAACTGCCCGGGGATTGGAGGCGCGGAAGTCGCCGCCAGGAGAAGCGTTATACAGTCCGCCGGAGGGCTGGTGTGCCCTCTGGGCCGGATCAGGGAGCGGTTGACGTATCCCCCGCGTAGTAGCCGTCGCGAGTCTGCACCACGAGCCCCTTTTGCTGGGCGGCTAAATGGATGCGCCGGTAGCCGGCGCCGTTCTTGCGATCGGGGGTGTAACCCAGGCTGTACTGGTTGCGCAGTTCCTCTTCGATATCCGCGTAGACCTTGTCGATGGGCTGTTTGTGGGAGACCTCGAAGAAGCGGCCGCCGGTTTCGCCGGAAATCCGCGCGAGCACCTTCTTGCCGTCGGGTACTTCGCCGCCGCCGCGCCCTCGTCCCCAACCGCCGCCGCGCCGCGAGGATCCGCCCAAACCACCCATGCGACCGTACCCGTTGGGGTCCGCGAACAGCACCGAGTAGACCAGGGTATCGGCCCGCTGCGCCGATTCCACCCCGTCCGCCAGGGTCATCTTGCTGCCCGTGTCCACGCCGTCGGAGAGGATGATCAGCGCCTTGCGGCCCTTTTGCTTCTTCATCAGCTCGTCGGAAGCCAGCATGACAGCATCGTATAAATCGGTGCCGCCCCGGCGCCCGCCGCGCCCTCCGCGCTGCCCGCCGCCTCCCCCGCCGGGATACTGACCCCGCTGGCCCAGGCGCTGTTCCTGCGGAACCCGCAACTGTTCCAGACTCTTTTCAAGCTTTTCGCGCGAGGATGTAAGGTCTTGCAGTAGTTCCACTTCAGAATCAAAATGAATGATAAACGCGAGGTCCTTTTCGGGGCGCAGCACCTGCTCCAGGAAACGCCGGCTGGCGGTGCGCTCCTCGGCCAGAACGTTGCGCTGGCTGCCGCTGGTGTCGATGAGCAGGCCGAGCGTGAGTGGAAGATCCGCCTCGCGCGAGAAGTAGCGGATGCTCTGCGGGCGCCCGTCTTCGTCCAGCAGGAAATCTTCCTTGCTCAGGTCGCGGACAATTTGCCCCTGCTTGTTGCGCACCGTGGCATACACGTTGACCACCTTCACGTCGGTCGAGAACGTGGTGTCTGGCTGCTGGCCCCGCAAGAGCCGCGCCGCGGGCCATAGCGCGCAGGAAGCAAGCAGACTGCGCCGCGAGATTTTCATATCGCATCCCATTTCTTTTACATGAGATGCGCGGCGTCGGTCATGGGTTACTTCCAGAACTGCCACCACGGCTGGGGCAGGGGATAGCCTTCCAGCAGCCACAGGTCGGATTTCAAGGTCACTCCCGCGGTGGTGAGGCTTCTGCCGTCCGGCGACATGCTGAGCCGCGTCTGATAGTTGATGCCGCCGCTGATGGCCATCTCGCTGGCGTAGTCGGCGATGGCGCGGACCGTACCCGTCGACACCTCCACCGCCTTCACGAAGTTCCGGCCGCGGTCGCGGCCCGCCGCGTAGAGCGTCTTACCGTCCCGCGAAAAAGCAATGGCCGCGCTGTTCAGCTTTGCCAGGGTGCGCGACCGGCTGCCGTCGGGTGCGAAAAGCGCGATGCCGTTGCGCGCCTCGCAGGCAATCCACTCGCCCGTGGGCGACCACTCCAGCGCCGTCACGCAGGTGGGGCCGCCGGGAACCAGGTGCGGCGACATATCCGCTCCCACGCCCACCACGGCCGGCTGCCAGGGGTGATCCTTCTGCATCAGGCCGGCGATGGAATTGCTGTCCGGAGACCAACTCGGCGAGAACATGCCCTCGCTGGCCAGCCGTACGGGCGCGCCCCCCACCGTGGGCGCGACAAAGATGTTGGTGGGTTGGTTGGCCGAGTGGCGCACAAAAGCGAAACGATTGCCGTCCGGGGAAAAAACCGGGTGCCCCAGGCCGGTAATGATTTCTTCGGGCGGAAAATCGCGCTGCGTGACCGCCGGCCGGTCGATCGCCGCCTTCACGTTGTGGATCCAGATTTCCCGCACGCCGCTGCGGTCCGTGGAGTAGACGATCTGACTGCCGTCCGGCGACCAGGAGGGGGAATACATGTTCATGCTCGTCGCCAGCAGGGTCCGGTGGGGCGAGCCGTCGAGCGGAATTTCGATCAGGTCGTAATCGTCGGTGATCTCGGTGAATACCAGGCGCTGGCCATCCGGCGCAAGCGACGGAGAATCTTCCGAGGAAGTGCCCGCCGTCAGCTTGCGCAGCTTTTCGCGTTTGGTATCGGCCAGCCAGAGCGCGGATTGCTCCGCGCCGCGCAGGGAGAAAGCCAGCACCGCGTGGCGGCTGTCCGGCATCCAGGCGGCCTTGGGCGTAAAGGCGAAGTCCATTCCCGCAAAGAGGCGCCGCGGCTGCCCGTGCCCCTCCGGAAAGGGTAAGAGCCAGATGCGCGGCGCCAGGTCGTGAGCGACCACCAGGAGGGAGAGGCCATCGGGCGAAAAGCGGAGGCTGTTGCCCCCGCCATCGAGCGGCGTCGCGAAAGGCGCAGGCGTGTACGGGCGCGCCTCCGCTCCGGGCGGAGACGAGATCCAGACCGAACCGCGCACTTGCGGGCCGGACATGGTGGCCCGCCAGAGGGCCAGACTCTTTCCATCCGGTGAGATCGCCGCCGCGGTAAGGTCGTCCAGGATGCGCGAGGATTGTCCTCCCGCCGGACTGATGGCCCGCAGCTCGCCCTTCCCCGCGGCGGCCAGGTAATAAATCAAGGCGGAATTGGGCGCCCAGAAGGGCTGCGAGATCCGGTCGCCTCCATTGGTGAGTTGGAGGGGAACCGCGCTGCGCAGCGCGCGCGCCATGAGTTGGGGAACGCCGTCGATCTCCTTGATGTAGGCGATGGTTCGGCCATTGGGCGCCCACGCCGCGTCGTACTCGGGCTCGTGATCGTTGGCGAAAGGCGTGAAGCGGTAGTCCGCCAGATCGATCCGCTCCAGCTCGAGAACATGATGACCCGAGACCAGCGCCAGCAGCACCGCCAGCGCGGCGGCGACCGCCAGCGCGGCGGCGACCGCCAGCCACAGCCATTTCCGCGCGCGCGGCGCTGCGATGGCGACCGACGCGCCGCTCGAGCGCGACCCCGTGCCGACGGTGCGCAGGGCGAAAGCCAGGTCGCGCGCCGAGTGGAACCGCCGCTCGGGCTCCTTCTCCAGACAATGGGCCACAATCTGGCGCAGAG
>JADGNR010000002.1 GCA_017883415.1 Bryobacteraceae bacterium
GCTCTTGATCAGGTACGGTTTGAAGTCGCCGTTCTGGTGGTTATCGTAGGCCACGTAGACGGTGCCGGCATCGTACTGGGAGGCCAGGATGCGCTGCACGTAGGCGTCCTCGGGAACGCCGGCTGGCTTGTCGACTTTGCGCCAGTTCTTGCCGCCGTCCTCGGTCACCTGTACCAGGCCATCGTCGGTGCCGACGTAGATCAGGCCTTCGGCCTTGGGAGATTCGGCGAGCGCGCTGATGTTGTCATAGAGCGCGGTGGACACGTTCTTCTGGATGGCGTCGATGGGCCATACCTTGCCCATCAGCGGGAGCTTGTTGCGGTCCAACCCGCGGCTGAGGTCGCCGGAGACTTCTTTCCAGGAATCGCCGCGGTCGTCGGAGCGGTAGAGCTTTTGCGCGCCGAAGTAGAGGCGGGTATTGGAGTGCGGGCTGACGATCAGCGGAGCATCCCAGTTCCAGCGCAGAGCCGGGTCGCCCTTCTTGGGCTGGGGCTGGATCGAGATGCGCTCGCCGGTGCGCTTGTCGAAGCGCACCATGCCGCCGTTCTGCATGTTGGCGTAGATGGTATTGGGGTCTTTGGGGTCCACGCGCGAGTAGAATCCGTCGCCGCCGTTGGTAACGAAGCAATCGTTGTTGGTGAGGGACGTATTCTTGGTCCGGGCGTTGCACCCGAAGCTGTTGTTGTCCTGCGTGCCGCCGTAGACCTGGTAGAACGGCGCGTTCTCGCTCACCGTGACGTCGTACAACTGCGCGGTGGGCAGGTTGGCTTTGAAGATCCAGGTGGCGGCGCGGTCGTAGCTCTCGTAGATGCCGCCGTCGCAACCCACCAGGTAATGTTCGTTATTCTTGGGATCGACCCAGATATCGTGGTTGTCGACGTGCTTGTTGCGCGTGGGAAGTTGGGACAACGTGCGGCCCCCGTCGTCCGACACTTCGATATTGACGCCCTGAATGTAGACGCGGTCGGGGTTGGCGGGGTCCACTTGCACCTTGTTGTAATACTGCCCCTGCTGGTCGGAGGTGTTGCGCCGCTCCCAGGTTGCGCCGTTGTCGGTGGTGCGGAACAGGCCGCCGCGGCCCTCGTTGGCTTCCACCTGCGCATAGATCATGCTGGGATTGGACGGCGCGTAGTTCAGGCCGATGCGTCCCAGGTCGCCGCCTCCGGGAAAGCCGCCCGCGACCTTGGTCCACGACTTACCCGCGTCGATGGTGTGCCACAAGGCGCTCTCCGGACCGCCGTGAATGATGCCGAAGTAGCGGCGCTGGCGCTGGTGGGTGGCGGCGAACAGGTGGTCGGGGTTGCGCGGGTCCATGACCACATCGGAGCAGCCGGTGTGCTCGCCGACTTTGATGAGGCTCGGCGACCAGGTCTTGCCGCCGTCGGTGGTCTTATACAACCCGCGCTCGCCGCCGCCTTTCCACAGGGGCCCGGGCGCGGCCACGTAGACCACGTTGGAATCGCGTGGGTCCACCACGATGCGGGCGATGTGCTCGGTGCTCTTCAGCCCCACATTGCGCCACGTCCGGCCGCCGTCTTCGCTCTTGTAGACGCCGTCGCCATAGGAGACGCTGCGCTGGTTGTTGTTCTCGCCGGTGCCCACCCAGACGATCGAAGGATTCTTGGGATCGATGGTGATGGTGCCGATGGAATACGATCCCTGGCTGTCGAACACGGGCGTCCAGGTGGTGCCATTGTTGTGCGTCATCCACACGCCGCCCGACGCTTCGGCCACCAGGTAGTGGCTGGCATCGTCGGGGAACACGGCGAACTGCGAAACGCGTCCCGAGATAAACGCCGGCCCGATCTGGCGGGCCCGCAAACCGGCGAAGGTTTGCGCGTTGATGGGGTCCTGGTTGCGCTGCGGCGGACCTCCCTCTTCCTGCGCGAGGGCAGACAAAGAAAGACACAATAGGAGCGGAAATAGCCTCATGGACGAAAAGTATAACGCATGGCGCGGAGGGTAGGGCGCCTTGGGCTTGGCCGGTTCGGTTCGGTCTGGAAGGCGCAAGATCCTGACGTGCCCGGCGGGCTTTGTGGGACAGGCCTCCCGGCCTGTCCAGCGCGCAAAGCGCGCCTTCGGCGCGGAGGCAGGCCGGGAGGCCTACCCCACGGTGATCGGGTATCATGGGTAGCACTCCTATGGACAGACGAACCTGGCTGCAATTCATCAGCGTCCTGGCCGCCGCGCGGCCGGGCGCTTCGCAACAACGGCCGCCCGTTACCACGCCACCCCCGCCGCCAGGCGCGGTCCCGCCGGGGGGCGGGCCGGGGCGCGGTGGGCCGCCACTGCCCATGCGCATTACCAAGGAACAGGTCGAAGGCGCGCTCAAGCTGTTTGGCCTGGAGTTCCAGGATGCCGAAATCGACCTGATGCTGCGGCGGGTGAACCAGTCGCTCTCCACTTATGAGGGCATCCGCAAGATCGAAGTGCCTTACGGCACGGAACTGGCCATCACCTTTCATCCGGGGCTCCCCGATCGCGTGCCGGCGAAGGGCCCGCAACGGTTTGAGCCTACCGTTGCGAAATCCGCGGGCAAGGCGCCGGCGAACCTGGAAGACCTGGCGTTCTGGCCGGTTTCCGAACTGGCCCCGCTGGTGCGCTCGCGCGCGGTCTCCTCCACGGCGCTCACCAGGATGTACCTGGAGCGGATGAAGAAATACTCGCCCAAGCTGCTTTCCGTGGTCACGCTCACCGAAGAAGCCGCGCTCCGGCAGGCCGCCGCGGCCGACGCGGAAATCAAGCAGGGACATTACCGCGGGCCGCTGCACGGAATTCCCTTCGGGGTGAAGGACCTGTTCGACACCAAGGGCATCCTGACCACCTGGGGCGCGGAGCCGTTCCAGCAGCGCACGCCGGACGCCGATGCCACGTGCGTGGAACGGCTGTACAAGGCGGGGGCCGTGCTTATGGCCAAACTGTCGATGGGCGCGCTGGCCATGGGCGACCAGTGGTTCCGGGGACAGACCAAGAGCCCGTGGCCCACCGAAGCGGGCAAGGCCAAGGGGGAATACGACCGCGGTTCGAGCGGATCTTCGGCCGGCTCGGCCGCCTCCACCGCCGCCGGACTGGTGGGCTTTGCGCTCGGCACCGAAACGCTGGGTTCCATCGTTTCCCCTTCGACGGCGTGCGGCACCGTGGGCCTGCGCCCCACCTACGGCCGCGTCAGCCGCCACGGGGCCATGGCGCTGAGCTGGACCATGGACAAGATCGGGCCCATCTGCCGCGGCGTGGAAGATTGCGCGCTGGTGCTGAACGCCATTTACGGGCCGGATGGGCACGACCGCAGCGTGGGCGCCGACCCCTTCCACTGGGAACCGCGCAAGCCGCTGAAGAGCCTGCGCGTGGGAGTCTTGCAGAAAGACTTCGACAGCATGCAGGCGGGCGACCGGAAGAAGATCTACGACCAGGCGCTGGCCGATTTGAAGAACGCCGGGGTGGTAATGACTCCGGTGGAGTATAAAGAAGACCTGGCCTCCATCCGCTTCCTGCTGGATGCCGAGGGCGCCGCGGCATTCGACGATATCACGCGCGATGGCGCGGTGCGCACCCTGCGCATGCAGGGCGCCGGCGACTGGCCCAACACGTTTCGCAGCTCCCGGCTGATCCCGGCGGTGGAGTACATACGGGCCCAGCGCATACGCTCGCTGCTGGTCGAGAAGTTCGAAAAGTTCATGGCGGACTGGGACGCCATCGTGCTCGCGCCCAACAATGGCCTCTTGACGACCACCAACCTGACCGGCAATCCGCAAGTGGTGATGAAGTGCGGTTTCCTGAACGGCGTGCCGCAAGCAATCAGTTTTCTGGGAAAGATTTACGATGAGGGATCGCCCCTGCGCGTAGCGCTGGCCTACGAGCAGGCGACGGAGTGGCACAAGAGGAACCCGGAGCTGTTGGCGTAGTGTACACCATGAACCGAAGAGTATTCCTGGGCACGGCCGCTGCCGGACTGGCGCGCCTCGCGGCCGCGCAGGAGACGCCGGCCGTTCCCGCGGCGATCCGCAATCTGCGCCCCATGCTGGACGGCATCCAGCCCATCGACGAAGACGAGCGCCGCGCGCGCCGTGAGAAAGCGCGCCGCCTGATGCACGCGAGCAAACTCGGCGCCATCGTGATGGAGGGCGGATCGAGCATGTTCTACTTCACCGGCGTCCGGCGGCCGGCAAACGACGGCTCCGCGCTGGTGTTGGCGGCGCGCGGCGAGCCGGTGTGGATCGTACCGAAGGACGGCCCGGCGCCCGGCGCCGCCGACGTGCGCGTTTGGGCGGCCGGCGATGGGCCCTACCACTTGATCGCGCAGGCGCTCGGCACCGGGCGCGTGGGCTTGGAAGAACGCGTCCGCTTCGCGGTCTTCGACGGGCTGCGCAAGCAGGCGCCCGCGCTTGAATTCACCAGCGCCGACCCGGTGACGGTGGCCTGCCGGGTGATCAAATCGCCGGCCGAGATTCGGTTGATGCAGCGCGCCAACGATATCACCATCGCGTGCTACAAGGCGGCGCTCGACACTCTGCACGAGGGGATGACGCAGGGGGAATTGAGCGGCACCATCGCAGCGGCGTATCAAGCGCTGGGCGTGCGGGGCGACGCCATGGTGAGCTTCGGCAAGTACACGGCGTTTCCCCACGGCAGCATCCAGCCGCAGCAGTTGCGCGAGGGCGACCTGGTGCTGATCGACGATGGCTGCACGGTCGAAGGCTACCAATCCGACATTACGCGCACCACCATCTTCGGCCAGCCGACCGCGCGGCAGAAAGAGATCTGGAACCTGGAGCGCAAAGCGCAGGACGCGGCGCTGGCCGCGGCACGGCCGGGCGCCCTCTGCGAAGCGGTGGACGCCGCCGCGCGCCAGGCGATCGCCGATTACGGTTTCGGCCCCGGCTACAAGGTGCCCGGGTTGCCGCACCGCACGGGGCACGGCATCGGCCTGGACGGGCACGAGTGGACCTACCTGGTGCGCGGCAACAAGACCCGCCTGGAGCCGGGCATGTGCTTCAGCAACGAGCCGACCATCGTCATCTACGGCGAATTCGGCGTGCGCCTGGAGGATTGCATGTACATCACCAAGGACGGTGCGCGCATGTTCACCAAGCAGAGCCCGGCCATCGACCAGCCCTTCGGATAATCACCATGCCGCAGACGGAAATCACCGGGACGACCTATCGCCAGCGCATCGGCCGGCTCCAGGAAGCGATGAAGGAATTCGGCCTGCAAGCGGTGGTGCTGGAGCCCGGGCCGGCCATGACGTACCTGACCGGGGTGCGTTGGGGCAAGAGCGAGCGCACGTTTGCCGTGGTCCTGCCGCTGAAAGGCGAACCGGTGTGGACGCTGCCGGGCTTCGAGGAGTTGCGCGCCCGCGAGTTGATCCACGCAGGCGACGATATCCGGATCTGGCAGGAGGACGAAAGCCCGTACCAGCGCATTGTCGAGGCGCTGCGCGATCGCGGCGTGGGGTCCGGGCGCGTGGCGATCGATGAGGCCGCGCGCTTTTTCGTATTCGACGGCATTCGCAAGCTGGCCCCGCAGCTCGATTATGTGGGGGCCTCGGCGGTCCTGAAGGCGGCGGGGGTGGATCCTGCCCAGCCCGCGCGGCCGGGGCGCGGGGCGGAACGAAAATAGTGGTCGGTACCCACCGGCTTAGTGTGTTTCAGTCTTTTCTGGTGCCGCCGAATTCAAACCCGAGGAGCGCTTCGACCTCGTTGCTTGCCGGCCGGAGGAGCAGGTTCGTATCAAATGCGGGCGACACCCAGCGCGAGTAACGCAAATTCCGGCCTCACGTGCACCCGGACGGAGTGCCGGTCAAAACCCAGGCCGAGTGCGATCCCTTCGACCCGCGACGTCCGAGTACCACGGGTTTGCCGGAAGTTGCAAACGTCTCCGAGCGGTCCGCGATTTGCAGGTCCTGAATCGTGTGGGTGTGTTGATCGAAACCAAAATGGATCGCGAACGCGAGCACTATCGTCATATATCGCATAGCCAGTCCGTTCCGTTCTTTTACTCTTCGTGAACCGAGCTCCAGGTCGGGGCCGTAAGTGCCGGAAGAGCCCCGCCGGGACTTCAAAATCGAAAGTAGTTGTCGCTCCCCATCGCTGAATCCTTTCATGAAACAAGGCGGCCCTATTTTCACCCGCAACGGCACCGTCGCGGTGGGACGCCGGGACGCCCGTCGGGCACGCCGTTCTTCATCAACGGGCTGGCCACCTTCGACCAGGTCACCAGCGCCGGTGCCGAAGTTGGTGTAATTGAAAACGTTCAGCGCCGTGGCGCGGAACTCCACGTTCATGGTCTCGCGGATCCGGGTCCGCTTCACGATGCTGGCATCGAAGAAGCGGTTCCAGTTCTGATAGAGCATGCCGCGCCAGCCGAGTTGGCCCGCGGCGGCCGGCCCGAGGTACGGCTTGGTGGGGTCGAGATCGGCCGGAGTCTTGCCGCCCACGTTGAAGGCGGCCATGGTGTTATCGATGAGCGATTGCGGCAGGAAGAAGACGATCCCCTTGCCGTCGGAGCCGGTGGTCTTGCGGATGTCCACCGAGTCCTGCAATTGCGACGCGGTGATATTGTGCAGCGGAATCCCGGTGTTGCAGGGGACCCCGGGCAGGATTGCCCGCTCCACGCGGCGCGCTTCTCCCACCTACGCCAGCGGGCTGCGCCTCACGGCGTAGTCGATGGCTTCCTGCGGCACGCTGAACTGCGCCATGGCGCTGTTGCCCATGTAGCCCAGGTCCTTCATGCCCATGGGGCTGGTGTAATACGCGTCCACCACCATGTTGCGCACCCAGGCGAAGAACTGCACGCCCGCCGCCAGGTCCGCGGGCGCTCGGTCGCGCCATGCGATGAGATCCAGCAGGGCGGTCTGCGCGGGCGGGGGAGCATCCAGGAAATTCTTGCCGTGATTGCGGCGGCGCATTTCGTCATCGAGCCAGGCGAGGCCGCCGGTGTAAATGGCCTTCATTTCGTCGCTCGCCGCGCACAGGAAATCGATGAACCGGGCGGCGCCGGCTTCCACCGCGCCGGGGGAACGGTCGTCGGCGGGCACGATGATTCCGCTGAGGCGCTCGATCGTGGCGTATTCGTGCGCGGTCAGCGCCTTGGGCCGGTAGAGGCCTTCGAGCGACGCTTTCTCCTGCGCCAGCGCATGGTGCACGTGCTGCGCGTCCTGCGCCGCGAGAACCCGCTCGCCCATGGCGGCGAGGCTGACCGCGGCGCCGATGCGCAGCAGCAGTTCGCGGCGGGAAACATCCGGATCGTCAGACATTGCCTTTCCTCATTTCGCCGGCGAGGTACTCGGAGGCGCGCCAGGCGAAGGCCACGATGCTCAAGGTGACATTCTTGTCGGGCTGGCTGACAAACGGCGCGGCATCGCACACGAACAGGTTCTTCACCTCGTGCGCCTGGCAGTACTGATTCAGCGCGGAGGTCTTGGGATCGCGCCCCATGCGCACCGTGCCGGCTTCGTGAATGATGGCGCCGCCCACCGAGATGCCCGCGGATTCGCGGCCCGGGTTGGAAGGCCCCATCACGCGTCCGCCCATCGTCTCGATGAGGGAGGTGAAGGTGTCGCGCATGTGGTGGGCCTGGCGGATTTCGTTTTCGCTCCACTTGAAATGAAATTTCAGAACGGGGATGCCCCAGGCGTCCACGCGCTCGCGATCGATTTCACAGTAGGTGTCGCGGTTGGGGATCATCTCGCCGCGGCCGGCGAAGTGGACGAAGGCGCCGTACTCTTCGCGGATCTTGTCCTTCAACGGCTTTCCGTAGCCTTCATGGCGGGCGCACGGGCCGTGGAACGAGCCCAACTGCGGCATGTTGAATCCGCCGCCGATCTCGATGTGGTAACCGCGCGGGAAGGCGTTTCGGCCGTTGCCCAAGAGCCACCAGGGCACATAGACGTGCATGCCGTCGATGCCGTCGGAGTTGTAGCGCGGCATTCCCGCCAGCGCGGGGATATAGCCAGAGAGAGAGAAGCCCGTGGAATCGGTGAGGTTGCGGCCCACCACGCCGGACGCGTTGGCCATGCCCGCGGGAAAGCGCGGCGATTTCGAATTCAGCAGCAGGCGGGCCGATTCGCAGGCGCTGGCCGCCACCACCACGGCGCGGCAGCGCACCTGCCGCTCGGCGCGGGTGGCCTTGTCGACATAGGAAACGGCGGTCACCTTGCCGGCGGCATCGGCGACCAGCTCGCGCGCCATGGCGCCGGTGAACACGGTGAGCTTGCCCGTCTTCATGGCGGGAAAAATCATGGCCTGGCTGGAGGAGAAAGCCGAAGCCGTCTGGCAGCCGCGCCCGCATTGCCCGCAGTAGTGGCATGCGGCACGGCCATGGATCGACTGCGTGAGCATGGCCATGCGCGACGGAATGCACGGCATGTGCAGCTTGCCGCACGCCTTCTGGATCAGGACCTCGTGGACGCGCGGCGGAATCGCGGGCAGGAAGTTGCCATCGGGCGCGGTGCGCAATCCCTCTTTCGTTCCGGTGACGCCGATGAAGCCTTCGGCCTTGTCGTAGTAGGGCGACATGTCCCGGTACGTCACCGGCCAGGGATCGCTCAGGCCGTCTTCCGGCTGGAAATCGTAATCGGAGAAGCGCAGGGAGATGCGGCCATAGTGATTCGTCCGGCCGCCCAGGATGCGCGAGCGGAACCAGCGGAACTCGTCGCCGGGGGCCACCGAATAGGGTTCGCCGGCAATATCCCAGTAGCCGTTCGGGGCGGCGAAGTAGCCCCACTGCTGGCGGCCGAAGTAGAGCTCGGCGTGGGCGCCGGCGCCGCGGTGGTCCACCTGGTGGGGCAGGACGTGCTCCTTGAAATCCTGTGCGGGGTTGAGCATCGGTCCGGCTTCGAGCAGCGCCACGTTCAGCCCCTCGCCGGTGAGCACCTTGACCGCGGTGCCGCCTCCGGCGCCGGAACCGATCACGGCCACGTCGAACACCTGCGGCGTGCGTATGACTTGCAGCATCCCGAGACCTTGGTACATATTACTCCACACGCGGACCCGCGGTCCGCGGGGGGCAGGCGAGGACGCCTACCCCACTGGAGGAGTAAAATCGTCGCTATGAGTGGCCAGAATGCGGGACGCCGCGAGTTTCTGCGCGCGGCGGGCGGATTGGGAGCATTTACGATTCTGAATTCCCGCCTGGTGCGCGGGAGCGCCGCCAACTCGGCGGTGCGCGTCGGGCTGCTCGGTTGCGGCCGGCGCGGCGGCACGGATGCCGCCAACATCCTGCAGCATACGGATGCGCGCCTGGTGGCGCTGGCGGACCTGTTCCAGGGCCAGGTGGACCAGGCCAAACAGCGTTTCGACAAGGTGTCCGAATCCAAAGGCTACGCCAAAGTGGGGCAGACTTTCGTGGGGCCGCAGGCGTGCCGCGAGCTCATGGAATCGAAGGAGGTGGATGCGGTGGTCATCGCCACGCCGGCGTACTTCCATCCCGAGCACCTGGAAGCGGCGGTGGCGGCACGGAAGCATGTCTACCTCGAGAAACCGGTGGCGGTGGATGTGGCCGGGGCGAAGCGAGTCTACGAGTCCGGAAAGAAAGCGGACGGCAAGATCGATATCGAAGTCGGCCTGCAGGTCCGCTCGGCGCCGCCGTTCCAGGAACTGGTACGGCGCATCCACGAAGGCGATCTGGGAGAAATCGCGGCGGCCGAAGCGCACTACTACTCGCCCGCGCCGGAGCACCGCGAATGGCCCGGCGCCTCCGGCCAAACCTTGCGGCTGCGCAACTGGATCGAGGACCGCGTGCTTTCGGGCGACATCATCGTGGAGCAGAATATCCATGTGCTGGACATCTGCAACTGGGTGTTGAAGGGGCACCCGGTGAAGGCCGTCGGCAGGGGCGGAACCAACGGCCGCGGCGGGCCGGGCGACGACTGCTACTCGCACTTCGATGTCGTGTTTGTCTATGCCGGCGACGTTCACCTGAGCTTTAATTCGACGCAATTCGGCCAAGGACCGTTCGAGGCAAGCGAACGTTTTTTCGGCACGCGCGGCGCTTCGCAATCGCCTTATAACGGGCCGCTAGGGATTGTGGGCGAGAAGGCATGGACCTGGGAGGGCACCGACAATCTCGCCCAGGCGGATGCCGAGAAGACGAAGACTTTCATCGACTGCCTGACGACCGGGGCGTATAACAACCAGGCGGCGAGCGGCGCGGAAGCTTCGCTGACGGCGATCCTGGGACGGCAGGCGGCTTACAGCGGCCGCGAAGTCACTTGGGAGGAGATGCTGCGCGGGAACGAGCATTGGGATGCGGGGATAGACGTAAGCAAAGTGGGGTAGGCCTCTCGGCCTGTCCGGTGCGCGGAGCGCGCCTTCGGCGCGTGGGCAGGCCGGGAGGCCTACCCTACTTTTTTTCCAACCGGTCGAGGCGCGCTTTCAGCTCCTTGTTCTCCTTCTCCAGCTCGGCGATGCGGTCGCGCAAGGGGGAGAGGTTGTCGGCGCTGGAATTCGCGGCCGGAGTAACGGGCGCGCGCAACGCTTCGGCGGCATTGTGCGCCGCCCGGGCGATATTGGGTTGTCCCTCGGCGGCAGCCAGCCGTTCGAGCGCCGGGATGGCCGACGTTTCCTTGCGGCGCTCGAAGGCGAAGATCGCCGTGTGGCGGTCGCCGCCCGCGGGATCGTCCAGCGCTTCGAGGAGGCGATCGGTCACCTCCTGCTTCCCTTTGCCCAGCACGGCGAAGGCGTCCAGGGTCCGCGTGCGCACCCGATCGTCGCTGTCTTTGGACAAGGCGAGCAGCCGGGGCACCGCGGAATCGTCGCCGATCAATTGCAGGGCGCTCACCGCGGTGGCGCGCATTCCCTGGCCGGGAGAATCCATATCCAGGAACGGCGTCACCAGCTCGACCGCCTTGTCCGGCTTCAGGCGCGCCGCGGCGGTCAGTGCCGCGTAGCGCACGGCGAAGCTCGAATCGGTGCGCGCGAGCTCGAACAGGCGGTCGATGGTGGCGCTGTTCTTGGGCAATGTGCCGAGCGCGCTGGCCGCCGCCGAGCGCACGTCCTGGTGTTTGTCGAGCAGCATTTTGAGCAGGACCGGCCGCGTCTCCTCAGTCTTGATACGCCCGAGCGACTGGGCCGCATCGACGCGAATGCCGTAGAACGGGTCGGCCGTGCCGGCGCGATCGAGCGCAGCAACGACCTCCGCGCCGCTGAAGGAACCGAGCGCGAAGGCGGCTTCCGAGCGATTCAAGGCGCGCGAAGCGTGCTCGATCTGCCAGACCCACTCCGCGGCGGGCTTCTTGAAATTGATGGACTTCAAAATGATGTCGCGCGGATCGAAAAGCACCGTGCGCGGGCGCTCGGCGAGGCCGAAGAAGAAGTCCTCGGATTCCTTGGCTACGCGGAAGCGGAAAGTCTGCGGCGCGTTGTCGCCGAGCACTTCGATCTCAAGCGGCAGGCGGAAGGGCGCCGGCTTGCCGTCCACCTTCTGGTTCTGCTTCACGGAGAGATGCAGCAGGCGCGTATCGGCATCGTACTCCCAGGAAACTTCGAATTCGGGGTTGCCGGGCTTATAGACGTATTGATCGAAGAGCCACTCGAGGTCCTGGCCGGTGGCCTCGTTGATGGCTTCCACGAAGTCGCTCGTGGTGGCCACCTGGTAGCTGAACTTCCTGGTGTAATGCTGGATGGCTTTCCAGAAGCGGGCGTCGCCCAGCTGACCGCGGACCATGTGCAGGGTCCAGCCGCCCTTATTGTAGATGAACGAGTAGGCGGAGTTGGCCTCCTGGCCATCCTGCGGGACCACGGCGACGGCCAGGCGCGAGGCGGCAATGCCGCGGCCGGCGCGCAATTCGTTCCAGTCGAAGCGGTCGCGCCCTTCGGCGTGTTCCTCCCACAGCGCTTGAAAGTAGGTGGCGAAGCCTTCGTTCAGCCAGGTGTGCCGCCAGTCGGCGCAGGTGACCAGATCGCCGAACCACTGGTGCGCCATCTCGTGCGCGACCAGGCTGTCGACGCCGATGCGGCGGTCCTCGAATTCCCGCGCATCCATGATGGCGCTGGCGCCGAGCGTGGTGTTGCTGGTGTTCTCCATGCCGCCGCCGAACGTGTCCACCGCGGCCTGCGCATACTTCGCCCAGGGATAGGGGACGATGTTGGCGGAGTAGAAATCGAGCATCTGGGTAGTGCGGCCGAAGGTGCGCGCAATGCCGTCGCTCTGGCCGCGCGGAACGTAGTAGACCACCGGGACCTTCCAGTTCTCCTCGCGCTTGTCGAACTCGCCCGCCACCAGCGAGACCAGGTATGTGGACATGGGCTTGTCCTGGAGCCAGTGGAAGGTGGTGGTGCCGGCGCGCTTGTCCGCGGCGCTCGCGACCAGCTTGCCGTTGGAGAGCGCCTCCCATCCGGCGGGCACGGTGACCAGCATTTCGGTGGTGGTCTTGTCGTTGGGAAAATCGTAGTTCGGAAACCAGTAGCGGTTATTTCCGCCGGCGGTATCGCCATCGGCCCAGATCTGGCTGGGACGGTGGGGATGGTACTTATCGGGGAGGACGAAGAAGAGCCCGCGCCGGGGCTGGGCGTTATAGCGAACGGCGAAATCGACCGGCGCGCCGCTGGGGTACTGGCGATCAAGCGTGATGTAGAGCCGGTCTTCGGTGGTGTGAAACGCGAGCGGGCGGCCGGCCACGGTGACGCTTTCGATATTGAGCCCGGCCGAATCGAGCACCGCCTCGCGCAGATCGCCGGCCAGGGGCGACATGCGCAGCGTGGCCGTGCCAAGGAGTTTGCGCGCCGGAAGATCGAAGGCCAGCTCCAGCTTGAGGTGCTGGAGGTCGAAATCGTGGCTGCGTGCGTAGGACGGCTTCTCGTTGTAGGGGTTTTGGGCGAGAGCCGGGAGCGCCAGCAGGGCCAGCAGGAATGCGGGTTTCATGGGGGTTTCGGCTCAATTGTAGCAGTGGGGTAGGCCTCCCGGCCTGCCCCCCAAGTATGGCTACGATCCTGCTACCACCCGACTTCAAAGAGTTCTTGAGGTTGCCGAACTAAAGCCCCCGATGGCCGCACGAAAGAAACGGGGCAGGCCAGGAGGCCTACCCCACTAAAACGGCTTCCAACTGCGGCCAGAGGTTCTGGCGCGAGAGCGTGCCGGCGGAGAAGATGACGATGCCGTCGGGTTTGGCGGCGCGGGCGGCTTCGATGGCACGGGTCAGTTTTTCGGGCGGGTACGTGTGCGAAGCGGCCTCCTCTTTATACAGGTCCGAAGTGAAGATGCCGGAGTAGAGCGGCTTCTCGTGGCGCGTCCACTCCATCTGGCGGGCAGTGATCTCGGTGAGGTGCGCGAGATAGGTATCGAAATCGCCGAGGAAGTGGCTGCGGTAGTTCATGGGCATGAAGGCATCGATCCACGGGGTCCAGTCGCTCCACTTCTGCCCGAGATAGCGCCCGCTCTGAATCGGGTTCTTGAAAACGGCGGCGGTCATCTGGATTTTAGGATTGATCCGCCGGGCGCGTTCGCATGCCTCGCGCACGAAGCGGGCGATCTGGTCCACACGGTACTCGTAGAAGAAGTAGCGCATGTCGGGCGGGCCGCCGGCGAGTGTGCGCCCGTTGAGGAAGAAATCGGCCTTTTCGCGGCGGTCGAACTGCTCCCAGCCGGGGGGCAGCATATCGGGCGTGGCTTCCCAATTCGCTTCCAGGCGCGGGCGCACGATCTCGACGCGCTGGCGCTCCCGCGGTCCGGTCTCCCAACGCAACAAGGCGTGGCGCGGGAGTTGCTTCAGGCAGTAATCGCAAAAGCAGTAGGTGTCGGGGGCGACATCGCCCGCATAGCGGACATAATCGTGGTGGATGCCATCGACGGGGTAGCGGGAGACCAGCTCCTCGATGAGCGGCAGCAGCCATTGATCGGTGTAGCCGGGGCGCTGCGCGGGGCACATCCAGACGGCGTGGTAGGCGCGGTCGAGCAGCGTCTCGGAGTTGGTGCGCTTGCCTTCGGCGCTCACCTGCGCCCACTCGGGATGCTCGCGGAAGGCGGCGCCGTTTTCGCCTTCGGAGAAATCGATCAGCCAGATATGGACTTCGATGCCCTGGCCGTGGGCCTCGCGCACCAGGTTCTCGACCAGGTCGAAGTCTTTGTACCGCGGGGCGATAAGTTGGGGGAAGCGCTGGCTGTGCCAGCAGACGTTGCCGTTGCCCTCCTTGGCGCACATCACCAGCTTGTGAATGTTGGCCCGTTTGAGCTGGGCGACGAACGCGCGGACGGATTCGACCGAGGCGCCTGCGTCGGACGCGCCGGCCCACACGGCGTGGACTTCCGGAGGCTGGGCGCCCCGCTGCTGCGCTTTCACTTGCGCCAGGCCGAGCGCGCCGGTGAGCGCGGCGGCGGCTTGGCGCCGGGTGATATTCACGCGGTCCTCACTTGCGGGATGCGCGCCGCAAGCGGCGGCAGCGCGGGGAAATCGGTGTAGGGGGCGGCCTGGTACCAGTAACCCACGGAGAAGAAATTATCGCCGCGGTCGTTGCCGTGGCCGTGCTCCATGGTGTGCTTGAGATAGCGCTCGAAGGTCACGGGGTTGTCGCCGTGCCAGCGGTAGCAGCAGTAGCGGCCGCCGGTGCGCTCCGCGTTGGCGATGAGCGGGGCGCCGTACATGGAGTGGGCGAAGGGCTCGGCGCCGTCGCGCCCCCCGAAATCCCAACTCCCGAGGAAATAATCTTCCGAGCCGGTGCCGGTGATGGCCGGCTTCGCTTCGTCGTCGACGAAGATCATCTCGTCGCCTTCGCCCCACCAACCGTTGCTGTTCTGGAGCACGCCGAGCGTCACCCCCATCAGGTGGCCGCGGCCGCGCGCTTCCATATAGACGTAATTCCGCCGGCCGTCGGGGTTGAGCTGGGCGGCATCGCCCGTCACCGGCACGCAGGGCGCACTCTGCCGGTACTGCGCGTGGAAGTACAGGGCGTCGTCGGGCAGCTTGGGCAAAGTCAAGTAATCGATATTGGAGTAGAAGGCGCCCACTTCCTGGCGGCCTTCATTAGTAACAGTGAAGCGCGCCGACTTACGATACGGCATGGCGAAATAGCAGTTGAGCGACTTACCGGGCGAGCAGGCCAGATACTCGGACTGGTAGATCTGGTAGGAGTTCAGGTTGAGGCCGAAGAAGTCGCCGATCGGCGCTTCGACGCTGGGCTTGCCATTTCCGTCCCAGTAGCCGCGCAGCACGAGTTCTTTCAGGTGATCTCCGCTACGCGCGGCGATGGTGAACCAGATGTGGCTGATCAGGCCGGGCCCGTCGGCTTCGAACACCACCTGCGTGGCCCCGGCCGCAATGTTCCAGTAATCGCGATTGCCGCCGGTACGGTCAAAGCTGGATTGCTTCCGCGATTGGGTGTTGCGCGCGCGGGTGTATGCGGGCAGGAACGAAAGGTTGGGCTCGCCGCTATCGCGAGCCTGCGGCAGCGCGGCCTGGGGGGCGGCGGCAGCTACACCGCCCGCGGTGAGGAGGCGGCGAAGAAAGCCACGGCGCCCTGGAGAAGGAGTGGTGGGGATCGAGTCAGTCATCCGGTCACCTTATCGGGCCAGCGCCGCGGCGATGGCTTTCGCCGCCAGCGGCGCCATGATGTCGTATCCGGCCGCGTTGGGATGCAGGCCGTCATCGGTAAGTTCGGCGCGGAACATACCCTTGTCGTCCACCATGGCGGAGAAGTAATCGATATACTCAAGCTGATTCGTTGCGGCGTAATCTCTGAGCCATCGATTCAGGGCGAGGATTTTCTCGGGCGGCCTGGTCTGGGTTTGCGGCGGCTGGTTGGGGCGGGGATGATAGTCCGAAACCGGCAGCAGCGCAGACAGGATTACCTTGATGCGATTGGCGCGGGCGAGATCGGCCATGGACATCAGGGCGTTCTCCGAGGCTTCCAGGGACAGCGGGCCGATATTGCCGCCGATATCGTTGGTCCCGGCGAGAATCACCACGGCCCTGGGCCGCAAGGCGATGACATCGGGGTAGAAGCGGACCAGCATCTGCGGCGTGACTTGCCCGCTGATGCCGCGGTTGATGTACGGTTTGCCGGGAAAGAACGGGCTGCCGCGGCGTCCCCAGAAATCGGTGATGGAATCGCCCATGAAGACCACGCGTTCCTCGCCGGCGGCGGGCGGCGGAGTCTCCCGATTGTCGGCGGCATAACGGCGGGTGTCGCCGAAATCGTTAATGGTGTGGCTGATGCCGTCGAGGGCGGTGCGAAGCCGGGCGACCACGGCCGGCTCCGGCGGGGGTTGCTGGGCCCATGCGGCGGCTGCTACCAGGAACGCAAGCGTAATGCGCATGGTAGCTATTGTATGGCAGGGGCCAGGCAATCCGGGCTGCCGCCGGCGGCCGCCCGGGGGGCGAGGGATCTCGCATAGCTCGAAAGAGCCGCCTGAAAGGCGGGCTGCGGGCAGGATTGCCCGCCCCACGGTCGGATCTACCTGGTGAATTCGAGTTTGGTGGTGGAGCCGCCCAGCTGGATATCGGTGATCACCGAGGTGTCGCCTTCTTTGGTGCTGTCGATCCTGGTTTCGTCGAACTTCTTGTCGGCGTTCTCGACCTTCACATCGACCGTGAAGGACTTGTCCGAGTCGACCTGGATGAAGGTCGCTTTGGAGCCGGCCAGCTTCAACGTATACTCGCCCGCTTTCAGTAGCACGTTGCCGGCTTTGGTGGGCGTGGAAAGAACGATTTCATAAGTCTTGGCGCTTGCGGTGGAAAGAGCAAAAACAGCCAGTACACCCGCCATAAAGAGCGATTTGCGTGTCATATTACCTTGGTTCTCCTTGAATTGTGTCGCATCTAGAAAGGCGATCCCAGGGCCCGCCAGGTTACGTGCGGGAGTGGGCGGCTTCGATCCACCCTAAACGGTCTCGCAGTAGGTTATGCTGTTTTCCATGCGAAAGTGGTTGCTGGTCTTTGGCTTGGCGTGCCTGGTTGCGGCGCAGGAAACGGTGGACGAAAGCGCCATCGCGAAAATCCGCTCCGAAGAGATGGAGCATTCGCAGATCCTGCACACGCTGCACATGCTCACGGACCGGTACGGGCCGCGCCTCACAGGGTCGCCCAACTACGAAAGCGCTGCCAAGTGGGCCGTGAGCCAGCTCACCGAATGGGGTTTCAAGAACGCCCACCTGGAGCCGTGGGACTTCGGGCATCCCGGCTGGATGAATGAGCGGGCCGCGGGGTACATGGTGGCGCCGGTGCGCGAGAATCTCAAGTTCGAGGTGCTGGGATGGACGCCGTCGACCAGGGGCACGGTGACGGGCCCGGCCATCGAAGTGATTGTGCCGCAGGGACCGTTTCCAACGCCGTTGCCGCCTACCGATGCCGCTGCCGCGGGGGGACGCGGTGGGCGGGGCGCGCCCCAGCGCCTGCCTCCCACCAAAGAGGAGATGATCCAGTGGGTGCAGGACACCAAGGACAAAGTCCGTTGGAAGATCGTGCTGGTCGGCAAGGCCGCGGTGGTGCCGGTGAATTTCAATCCGCCGCAGTTGCGGCGCGACGATGCCGCGGTGAAGCAGAGCTATGACCCGGACAATCCAAATGCCGGCCGCGGCGGGCGCGGCGGCGGCACTCCTCCGGCGGAACCCGGCCGGCTTACGGCGGCCCAGGTCACGGAAATGGTGGACGCCATGCTCCTGGAGAACGGCGCGCTGCTGCGGATCAACGACGCCGGCATGGGCCACGGGCTGATCCGCGCATTTCAGAACCGCACCTACGATTCGGCCAAGGTGGTTCCGACGGTAGTGCTACGCAACGAGGATTACGGCCGCATCGAGCGCCTGCTCCAGGACGGCGAAGACGTCAGGCTGGAGTTCAACATCGTCAACCGCGATTACCCCGAGGGCAAGACCGCCTACAACGTGGTGGCGGAAATCCCGGGCACGGATAAGGCCGATGAGATCGTGATGCTCGGCGGGCATCTCGACTCGTGGCACGCGGCGACGGGTGCAACCGACAACGCCATCGGGTCTTCCATGATGATGGAGGCCGCGCGGCTGATTCAGGCACTCAAGCTGAAGCCGCGGCGCACCATCCGGGTGGGCCTGTGGGCCGGCGAAGAAGAGGGGCTGCTCGGGTCCAAAGCGTACGTGGAGCAGCATTTCGGCACCTTCGAGAACCCCAAGCCGGAGTGGGCCACCCTCGATTGTTACTTCAATATCGATTCGGGCACGGGCAGAGTGCGCGGCGCCAATATTTTCGGGCCTCCGGAAGCGGCGGCAGTGCTGCGCCCGGTGCTCGCGCTGTTCGAAGATTTCGGCGTGGCCGGGGCGAACTCCACCAGCAGCCGGGCGACGGGCGGCACCGACAGCACTTCCTTCAATGCCGCCGGACTACCGGGCATCGGGCTGGCGCAGGACCCCATCGAGTATCAGAGCTTCACCTGGCACACCAATCTGGACACCTACGAGCGCATCGTGCCCGACGACGCGATGAAGGCCGCCTCCACCATTGCGGCGGCGGTGTGGCACGTGGCCAACCGGGAGCAGATGATCCCGCGGTTCGGCAAGGAGCAGATGCCACCGCCGGCGAAAGCGCCAGCGCGATAGCGCGCCTGCAAGCAGGCGACGGCAAGCTGAAGCATGCCCCACCGGTTCCAAGTGCCTACCGGTAGGCGAATAGCATGGCGTAGACGATCAGGGCGATCATCAGCATGCCCAGGGTGAGCGCGGTGAAGCCCAGGCGCCGCCAGAATTTCTGCGCGCGGGCGGGCGGGGCGGGCATCAGGGACTGCTCGAGCTGGCCGCTCTCCACCATCTGCTGGTATTCGCGCGGGCGATCGCGCTGGAACTCTTCGAGCGGCATGCCGCCGGTGAAAATCCCCGTATCGATGGGGAATTTCTCGGGGCGGAAATGCGTGTTGAAGAAGTGCACCACGAAGATGAAGCTCACCGCCAGCAGAGCTTCGTCGCTATGGATGGTGGTGGCCACATTCACCGCCCAGCCGGGGAACAGGCGGGTAAAGAACTCGGGGAACCAGAGCAGCAGGCCGGTGCCGCCGATCACCGCGACGCCCCAAAAGACGGCGAAGTAATCGAACTTCTCCCAGTAGGTCCAGCGGCCGTAGAGCGGCCGTTCCCCGCGTCCGCCGAACCATTTCAGCGAGGCGGTGAATTCGCGCCAGTCGCGCCCGTTGAACAGCATGCTCTCCGGGCCGGCGATGAAGCGCAGCCAGCTCCCGCCGCTCTGGCGCTTCTGGCGGATCACGTCGTAGATGTGCAGTCCGAAATAGGTAAAGGTCAGCAGGGCGCAGAAGCGGTGGATCAGGCCGGCCGCCTCGAAGCCTCCCACCAGGCGGGCCACGAATTTTGCCCAGCCGGCATAAGAGAACTTCAGGATCATGCCGGTCATGGCGAGCCCCAGGAAACTGGAGACCACCATCAGGTGGAGGTTGCGCTGAAAGGGCTTGAATCGGCGCACGTATTGCCCGCCGGGGCCGTGGCCATTCTTGTTCTGTTTGCGGTAGTCGAACGAACGGGGCAGCCAGGCGATGGTATGGGCGCCGGAGACCACCAGCGTACCCACCAGCAGCGTGGTCATGCCCCAGAACGTGTAGAACAGGAACGGGTACTTCTTGGGATCGTGGTGGGTGGCATGGGTGAGGTATCCGGCGAACTGCCGGTGCGATCCCATGTGGCACTTCCCGCAGGTGTTGACGATGTTGTTCCGGCTCAGCCGGGAGCGCGGATTGTTCACCGGCAGGATATCGTGCGAGCCGTGGCAATCGTAGCACTTGGCGGTCTGCAGGTAGCCCAGCTTGGAGACCTTGCCGTGGAACGTCTCGAAATACGCCTCGGTGATCTGCTGGTGGCAGCGCCCGCACTGGTCCATGATGTGTAATCGGAAGTTGGAGAGGTCGGTGCGCTGGATGCTGTGGGCGGTATGACACCCGGAGCACACGGGCAGCTCCTTATTGGTCTTGGTGACCTCCGGACTGTGGACGCTGGCGTGGAACATCTCATAGATGCCGCGGTGGCACTGCGCGCAGGTCTGCGCGATGTTGGCGCGGTTCACGCTGGAGCGCGGATCATTGCTGGGCAACTCGTGATGCGCGGTGTGACAGTCGGCGCAATTGGCGGTCACCGTGAGGCCGCTTTGCAGCAGGCCTTTGCCGTGGATGCTCTCCCGGTAGTGCTCCACGATCTGGTCCTGCTTCCCGGTGTAGCGCAGGGCCGCCTTTTGGCCCGACAGGTGGCACTTGGCGCAGAGCGCCGGCACGTTGCGGGAAAACGTGGGCGAGCCGGAGTCGGCCTTACCGCGGGTGCCATGCGGGCTGTGGCAATCCTTGCACCCGGGCGCGTCGGGGCTGCCGGCGGCCGCCAGCGTGCCATGCGTGCTTTCGCGATACTGGGCGACCACCTTGTCGTGGCAGATGGAGCAGTCCACCTTGGAAGGCATGGTGTCGCAGGGCCGGCCATGGGCAGGCGTGCCCCCGGTGTGGCACTGCACGCACGCCTTCTGGGCGTGCTTCGACCCGGCCAGTTCGGCCTGGTTGACGAACAGCGACACGGTCTGGCCGGCGCGCGTTGCCGTCAGGTTCGGGTTGCTGTGGCAGCGCTGGCAGTCGCGGTCGCTCATGCCCTCGCTATAAAAGACCTTGCGTACTTTGTGCGGCTCGTGGCAATCCACGCAGGCGGGGATGAGGTTCGGCCCCTTCTCCCATAGCTCGCCGCGAATCACCTTGCGATGCACCGTCTCGATCTGCCCATGGCATTTGGTGCATGTTTTGGCGATGTTGGCCTTGGCGATGGAGGAGCGGGGGTCGGTGTGCGGCAGCACGAAGTGCGCGGTGTGGCAACTGGTGCAGACCGCCGCGATGGTGAGACCCTTCTCGAAAAGCGCCTGGCCATGGAGACTGTCCTTGTAATTCTCGAGGATATTGGCTTGCGGAATGTTGTGGGTCAGGCTGACGGGCGTGCCTTCCCGGTGACAGCCGCCGCAGAGGCGCGGAATCTCCATGGTCGAAGTGGGAGACTTCGGGTTGGAGGGCCGCAGGATATTGTGTGTTCCATGGCAGCTCTTGCAGCCCGGGGCGAGGGTGTCGCCGTGCGCCGACGCCTTGCCGTGCAGGCTGGCAGTGTACTGCGACTGCTCCTCGGAATGGCAGGAGCCGCAATCCACTTTGGACAGCTTTTCCGGATGGGGGAAATCCTTTTTCGCGAGATCGCTGTGGCAGGCTGCGCATTCGAGCGACGCATGGGGCGAGGCCGCCAGGGCGGCTGCGTCGAAGCGCGGTGGCACGCCCGCTTCCCGTTTGCCGGTGCGGGGTCCGGGTTCGTGGCATCCGGCGCACTCCTCGGAGCCCGGCGGGGTTTTGGACTTCTGCTGACCCGGCAAGGCCACGACCAGGGTTCCAGCCACGAATATCAGACGGAGGAGGTTCTTCATCGAGGTTTTGGCCTGCTGCGCCGCTCCAATAACAGAGTAAAGGACCCTTTGATCTTATCAACTGTAGAATTCTACGTCAAGGCGTGCAGGGCCGAATGTGGGGAAAACCAACAGTCCAGGTGCGGGCGTACCATAGGGCGCATGGGGCAGGTTGCGATGGCGGCGGCAATCCTGGTGGCCACGACGGCGCTGGCCAGGGCCGGTGTATGTACCGGCGACGGGCAGCCGAGGCACGAGTTCCGGCTTCTGGCGGGCTATTCGCCCGAGGCGGCCACGTTGATCGGCACGGCCACGGACCGGCGCTTCGGCATGGTGGAGTTCAGTTACACCTACCGCTGCTGGTCGTGGAATGCGGTCTCGATCGGCTACACCGCCGGTGTAATTCCCGCAGCCTTCGTTTTCCAGCCGCGGCAGACTGTCATCCCCAGCCATGCGGTGTACGGCTTTGCGGTGATGCCCGCGGGATTCTTTGCCGAATTCGCCCGGAGGCGGCGGGTGCATCCGGTGGCGGAGGCCAATGGCGGCATCCTCGCTTCCACGGAGCCCATTCCGGAGCGCGGCAACAATGCGACCGGCTTGAATTTTCTGTTCAATTTGGGCGGCGGAATCCGGTTCGCGGCCGGGCGGGGCGCGATCACGGTAGGATATCGATTTCTGCACATCTCCAACGCCGGCACGACGGATTTTAATCCCGGCCTGGACAACAATGTGTTTTACTTGAGTTGGTCTTTCCTGCGATGAGACAGCATCCCTTGCTCCCGCCTAAGAAGCGCCGGACCACGCTGACGTTGCCGGCCGATTCTCTCACCGAGGCGCAACGAATTGCCCGCACCAGAAAAGTGAGTCTCGGCACCGTTATCGCAGAGGCGCTTGCCGACGGCTTGCGCCGACAAATTACAGCAGAGCGGAGTGAAGCGGTGATGGAGAGCTACCGGACGGTTTTTTCGGGGTTCTCGGACGAAGAGATGTCGATCCTCGATGGGGTAATTCTCGAGCCGGCAAAGCGGAATTAGCCGATGGTCAATCCTGCTTCCGGTCCCTTCCTCTTCGATACGGGTGCCGAAAGCTGGCTGGGCCGGGCCGAGCGCCCCGAGGCGCGGCACTGGATGCGCGAGTACCTGTCCCATGATGAGATATACATTTCCGCGGTGACCGTGCTGGAGCGAATTCGCGGCTACAGCCTTTTGTGGCGCCGTGCCGCGGAGGGCAATAGGGAACGCATCGAAGCGGCGCGGGTCGCCTACCTCTCGACGCTCGGGCGTGTGTGGCCGCTCGATGGAGCGGTCGCCGTGGTGGCCGGTGAAATCATGGCGCTGGTCCCCGACCCGCCCACACCTCCTCGGCGGCGGCATCAACTCGCAGAATCGCGGCAAGAGCGTCTGGCGCGCTGGCGATTTGACGGAATGATCGCCGCTACGGCGCTGGTCGCGAGGATGCCGCTCATCCACAATAACGCCGGCGACTTCGAGGGGATACGCAGTGCCATCGAACTCTCACCGGAACGGTTCCCCAACCTGGGTCCGCTGGAGCTGATCAGGTGTGCATCGCTGGCATGAAACCCGCGACAGGGTCTCGGAGGGGCTGAAAACGTCGACACGTGCGTACGGTGCGCAGGTGCGCATATTCCGTGAAACAATTTAAGCGATGCCTCACAACGCCGGCAAGGAAGATCTCCACAGCCTCATTGAAAGGCTCCCCGATTCTGAGATTTTGGCGGCCGAGCGATATTTGGAGTTTCTTATTTCGAGGGAAGCGCCCGTCGACCCGGAAATGCTGAAGCGGATCGATGCCGCGCGCGCGGAAGCACCCGCCGGAATCCCGCACGACGATATCTTACGTGAGTTCGGACTTTGAAGCGGTTCGTTTGGGATCCGGCCGCAAGAGCGGATCTGCGCCGAATTGACCGCGATAACCGCAATGCGGATCTTGCCCGCTCTCGCCCGCTACCGCGAGACCGACGAAGGCGACGTGAAAATGCTCACCGACCGAGAGGGGCTGTACCGCTTGCGGGGTAGGCAAGTGGCGCGTCTTTTTCGATGTAGAGGCTCCGGATGCTATCCGCATCCGTGGTATAGACAACCGAGGCCAAGCTTACTGACTGTCCGGATTTTGGCGTCACGGGAAGGCCAAGAATGCGAAACGGAACCTCAGCCTGACCGAGCGCGGCGGCTTTCCCTGGATTACCGGCACGATTCCGAGCGGACTGTCCTGAAGCTGCCCCAGGACTTCATGATACATTCGTTGAGGCAAGTTGAAATCAAAGTTTGGGCCCTTAGCTCAGCTGGTTAGAGCAGCGGACTCATAATCCGTTGGTCGAAGGTTCAAATCCTTCAGGGCCCACCAGATCGCCAGGTGCGGGGTGAATGGCCGCTTGGCGCTCCCGTCTTGAATCGGCGCGAGGCTCACCGCCGGGCCCGTCTTCACGGCGGCGGCGGTGCTCACCCTGGCGCTGGGGATCGGGGCGAACACCGCCATCTTCAGCGTGGTGAACGCGGTGTTGCTGCGGCCGCTGCCGTTCGGGCATCCGGACTGGCTGATCCGCGGGGCGGAGAGGAACGACCGGCAAGCGGGCCCGCAGGCTGGCAGAGAAGCGCGGCGTCGGCCAGAAGGAATCCAAGATCGCTTGAGCGCCGCGGCAGGCGCCAGAGGTGTTCTGGCAGCGGGATTACTCGGCCTGGCGCGGGGATTCGTCGTGGTAGCGGCGGAGAGTGGCGCGCGCCTGGGCCACCAGCTCGGGGCTGCGGGTTTCGATCAGGTCGCCGGCTTCGGCGAGGATCGCTTCGAAGATATCCATCAGGTCGCGCAGGCCGGTCTCGCGGTCGATGAGCTCGGCGGTGGAATCCACGAGAGCGGGGTTGGGCTGGAGGTCGAGCGCGGCGCGCAATGCGCCGGCCGTCGGTTGGTGCGTATGTTTCGCGAAGCCCGGTGTCATAGAAGCATACTGCGCCTGTTGGAGCCCGAAAGCAAGAGGAGCGCAGTCTTTTACCTATGTGACCCGTTTTAGTCTTGACACTGCCGGGAATCGGGTATGTAATAGCAGCAATCCAAGACACCATCAGGGGAGGAAGCGCATGACACCTACGCGAAGGACTTTCTTGAAGATCGGCGCCGGGGGGCTGGTGACTTCCGTTCTCGGCTTCGATCTGCAGCCCGCCTACGCGCAGGCCCGCGAATTGAAGATTTCCCGCACCACCGAGACGCGCTCCACCTGCCCGTACTGCGCGGTAAGCTGCGGCGTCATTATTCACACCCTGGGCGACAAGGCGAAGAACGTCACACCGCAGGTGGTGCATGTGGAGGGCGACCCCGACCATCCCATCAACCGGGGGACGCTCTGCCCCAAGGGGTCGTCGCTGCTGCAGGACATTGTGAACCCGCGCCGTCTGATGAAACCGCAGGTGCGGCGTCCGGGGTCGGACCACTGGGAGGACATCTCCTGGGACGCGGCCATCGACGAGATCGGCCACTTAGTCAAGAAGACGCGCGACGAAACGTTTGTAACTACCGATGCGCAGGGACGCACGGTCAATCGCTGCGAAGGCATCGCCTGGAACGGCGGCTGCACCGACACCAACGAGTTTAATTACCTGGTGGTGAAGGCCATGCGCAGCCTGGGGGTCTGCTACCTGGAAAACCAGGCCCGTGTTTGACACGGCCCCACGGTCTCCAGTTTGGGGGCCACATTCGGTCGCGGGGCGATGACCAACGGGTGGATCGACATCAAGAACACCGACATGATGTTGATCATGGGCGGCAACCCGGCGGAGAACCATCCGTGCGGCTTCAAGTGGCCGATCGAGGCGAAGCGGCAGCGCAACGCCAAGATGATCGTGGTGGACCCGCGATTCACGCGCACGGCGGCCACCGCGGACCTGTTCCTGCAAATCCGCGCCGGCTCCGATATCGCCTTCCTGGGCGGCATGGTGCGGTACGCGCTCGAAAACAACCGCATCGCGCGCGATTACCTGCTGAACTACACCAACGCCGCCTTCATTGTGAAGCAGGGCTTCAAACTGCCGGAAGACGGCCTGTTCTCCGGGTTCGACGCCGCCACCAACACCTACAACAGAGCCACCTGGAACTATGAGGAGGGCGGAAGCCTCACCGGGAAAGCGGACACGGCAGGCGACACGAAGACGCCGGCGGCGCCCGCGGCCGCCGTCGCCGGGGGGCCCGCGCCAGCACCGCCCGGCATGCCGGCCAACACGGCCTACGACTTTTCGCTCGAGCACCCGCGCTCGGTCTATCAGTTACTCAAGCGCCAATACTCGCGCTACACGCCCGAGATGGTGGAGCGCATCACGGGGATTCCCAAAGACCAGTTTCTGAAGGCCGCCGACCTGTTCACGTCCATACGCAAGGACGGGGACATGAAGAAGGCCGGCACCATCATCTACGCCGTGGGCTGGACGCAGCACAGCATGGGCACGCAGATCATCCGCACCGCGGCCATTCTGCAACTGCTGCTGGGCAACGTGGGGCGCGCCGGCGGCGGAGTCAACGCGCTGCGCGGGCACTCCAACATTCAGGGCGCCACCGATATGGCCGGCGTGTTCGACGTTCTGCCCGGCTATCTCAAGATGCCCAATCCCACGGACACGGACCTGAAGACCTACCTGGCGCGGGTCACTCCCAAATCTGCCAAGCCGGGGCCGTGGGATTCGTTCAACTACTGGTCCAATATGCCGCGCTTCACGGTGTCGTACCTCAAGGCCGTGTACGGCGATGCCGCGAAGAAGGAAAACGACTTCGCCTTCCACTACCTTCCCAAGATCGATCACAGCTACGCCTGGGCCGAGATTTGGGACAACATGGCACGAGGAGGCGTGAAGGGCCTGCTGGCGTTCGGCATGAACGGCGTATCCATTGGCCCGAACTCGCAGAAGAACATCAATGCCCTGAAGAAGGCCGAGTGGCTGGTGGTGTGCGAAATCTATCCCGACGAGACCAGCGAATTCTGGAGATCGCCGGGCATCACGCCCGATCAGATGAAACAGATCCCCACCACGGTCTACCGCCTGCCGGGTGCGGGCTTCGCCGAGAAGGACGGCACATTTGTAAACTCGGCGCGCTGGCTGCAATGGAAGAACGCGGCGCTGCCTCCGCCCGGGCAGGCGCGGCTGGATCAGGAAATCCTGGCGCGCATCTATTTGAAGGTTCGCGAGCTATATAAGAAGGAAGGCGGCAAGTTCCCCGACCCGGTGCTGAACGCCGTCTGGGGCTACACCAATCCGCAGAGCCCGTCGCTCACCGAAGTAGCCCGCGAGATCAACGGGCGTGCGCTGGCCGACGTCACCGACGACAAACTCAACCAGACCATCAAGGCCGGGCAGCAGCTTCCAGGGTTCGCGTGGCTGCGCGACGACGGCTCCACCACCAGCGGCAACTGGCTGTACTGCGGATCGTGGACCGAGGCCGGAGCGCAGTCGCAGCGGCGCGGCACGGAAGATCCCTCGGGCCTCGGCATCTATCCCAACTGGGG
This sequence comes from Bryobacteraceae bacterium, assembly GCA_017883415.1. Classification (GTDB taxonomy): domain Bacteria; phylum Acidobacteriota; class Terriglobia; order Bryobacterales; family Bryobacteraceae; genus JADGNR01. The sequence goes on from JADGNR010000002.1 coordinate 26,820, forward strand.
CTGGTCCTGGCCGGCCAACCGGCGCGTGATGTACAACCGCGCCTCCTGCGACCTGGACGGCAAGCCGTGGGATCCGGACCGCAAACAGGTCTGGTGGAACGAAGCGGCGCAGCGCTGGGCGGGCAACGACGTTCCCGATTTCAAAGTGGATTCCCCGCCCAAGGACCACATGGGCCCGTTCATCATGAATGCCGAGGGCGTGGGACGGCTGTTCGTGCCGCTGGCCGCGCTGGCCGACGGGCCGTTCCCCGAACACTACGAGCCGTTCGAGAGCCCGGTGGCCAATCCGCTGCATCCCAACCAGTCGAACAACCCGATGGCCAAGCGGTTCAAATCCCCGGAGGACAAGCTGGGCACGCCCGCCGAGGGCTACAACATCGTCTGCACCACGTACCGGCTCACCGAGCACTATCACTACTGGACCAAGAACAACCCCATGAACGTCCAGCTTGTGCCGGAGCCGTTCGTGGAAATTCCCGCGGAGCTGGCCGACGACCTGGGCCTGCACGGCGGCGAAAAGATCAAGCTGACCAGCGCGCGCGGGCACTACATCGCCAAGGCCATGGTCACGCGGCGCATCAAGTCCATGATGATCGACGGCAAGAAAACCTATCAGGTGGGCGTGCCCATTCACTGGGGCTATCGCGGGATCGCCGAAGACGAAGGCAAGACCGCGCTGACTCCGGCCAACCTGCTGTCGCCGGCGGTCACCGATCCCAACGCCTACACACCCGAGTTCAAAGGTTTCCTGGTGAAAGTGGAGAAGGTCTGATGTCGACTGGAGCGCTACGCATTCAGAGAGCCTCGGGCCATGCCGGTCCGATCCCGGGCGAGGACACGCAGCGCCGCATGCAGGTGGCCAAGCTGATCGACACCACCACCTGCATCGGCTGCAAGGCGTGCGAGGTGGCGTGCCTGGAATGGAACGATCTCACCTTCCGCGATACGGTCTTCGAAAACAGTTACCAGACCATGCCGGAGACCGCGTGGAACTACTGGAACCTGATCAAGTTCAACGAGCACGAGCGCGACGACGGCAGCATGATGTTCCTGATGCGCAAGGACCAGTGCATGCACTGCGCCGACCCCGGGTGCCTGGCCGCCTGCCCCGCGGAAAACGCCATCGTGCAATACCAGAACGGCATTGTCGATTTCCAGCAGGAATACTGTATCGGCTGCCAGTATTGCGTGACCGGCTGCCCCTTCAATATTCCCAAGTTCAATTCGCAAACCAAGAAAGTCTTCAAGTGCACGCTGTGTTCCGACCGGGTGGGCCAGGGCCTGGAGCCGGCCTGCATCAAGGCCTGCCCCACCGGGTGCCTGCACTTCGGAACCAAGGACGACATGAAGGAACTGGCCGAAACCCGCGCGCAGCAACTGCGCGACCATTCGGGGTACGCCCACGCGGGGGTGTACGACCCGCCGGGCGTGGGCGGAACGGGCGTGATTTACGTGCTGCACGACATCACCAATCCGGAGGCGTACGGCGGCCTGCCCTCCAACCCGCGCGTGCCGTGGACCGTGCGGATCTGGAAAGGTCCGCTCAAGTGGCTGGGTAACCTGGCCATGATCGGCGGCCTGATCGGCGTCACCATGCACTATCTCCGCTACGGGCCGAAGCACGTGGACGGCGGCACGGGAGAGGGAGGGCGCCCATGAACGATGCGATTCTGCGGTACAACCTGGTGGAGCGGGTGATGCACTGGATCTCCGCCATCACATACTGCTACGTGCTGCTCACGGGGCTGGCGTTTTATTCGCCGCACCTGTATTGGATCGCCACGCTGCTGGGCGGCGCGCCCACCTCGCGCTACTGGCATCCCTGGGTCGCGCTGGTCTTCACCGCGGTGCTGTTCTGGATGCTGCGCGTATGGCTGGGCGACATGCGCATCACGCCGCAGGATCGCGTGTGGGGCGATGCCGTCGGCCACTATATCCGCAACGAAGACGAAGACCTGCCGCCCATCGACCGGTTCAACATCGGGCAGAAGTACTTTTTCTGGGCGATGCTCTATTCCGGAATCGTGCTGGTGCTGACGGGGCTGGTGCTGTGGTTCCCGGAGCTCATCCCGTGGAGCCTGCGCAGCTTCCGCTACGTGGCGGTGCTGCTGCACGTGGCCGCGGCGCTGATCAGCATCGGCGCGTTCATCATCCACGTGTACATGGGGACGGCGGTGGTGCGCGGCGGGTTCACTTCCATCATTCGCGGCGAAGTGTCGCCGGCCTGGGCAAGAACGCATCACCGTCTGTGGTACCACCGAGTCACCGGCCGATGATCCGGTCGGCCTGGGACCGGCGCATCGAGCGTGCCGGTGAGCTGGAGCGGTCGTGTCCCCCGGCTGCGCAGGTGATGCGCTTTTACGGCGAGACCGCCCGGTTTCAGCGGCAGGTGGCACAGGGCATCGGGGCTGCCGGGCGGCAGGTGGACGAGGCGTTTCTGCTCCGGTACTTCCCGCCCCTGCTGGAACTGGTACGGCGCGCGGGCACTCCTCCCATGGCCGAAGCGGCGGCGCTGGCGGCCGAGAGCCCCGATTCATGGGATGCGCTGCTGCATTCCCACAACGACCCGTCGGACCCCGGCCATGCGTTCTTCGGCCGCGTGCTGATGCAGCCGTACCAAGAATGCCTGGCACGCCAGAGCGACATCGCCACCGGCGCCGTGCGCCCCACTTGCCCGTATTGCGGCGAAAATCCGGTAGTCGCCGTGCTGCGCCAGGAAGGCGATGGCGGCAAACGAGCCCTGGTCTGCTCGCTGTGCGCCACGGAATGGGAATTCCGGCGGCTGCTTTGCCCGAGCTGTGGCGAGGAGGACCGGGACAAGCTGCCGGTCTACACCGCCGGCGATTTCGCGCACATCCGCGTGGAAGCCTGCGATACGTGCCGCGTTTACATCAAAGCGGTCGACCTGACGATCAACGGCCTCGCGGTGCCCGTGGTGGACGAGATCGCGAGCGTAGCGCTCGACCTGTGGGCCCACGAGCGGGGTTACAGCAAGCTGGAACCCAACCTGTTCGGGATGTAGCCGCGCTCAAACCTTCTTGGTCAGCTTCTCGCGCTGCTCCTTGAGCACGGCGCGGCGGCTGAGCTTGATTTTGTTGCCTTCAAGCGCCAGCACTTTGACCAGAATCTGGTCGCCTTCCTTCAGCTCGTCGCGCACGTCGCGGATGCGGTTCTCGGCGATTTCGCTGATGTGCAGCAGGCCGTCGGTCCCCGGAAAGATCTCGACGAAGGCGCCGAAATCCACCAGCCGGACCACCTTGCCCAGGTACGTCTTGCCCACCTCGGCGGTGGCCGTGATATCGGTGATGATCTGGATCGCCTTGTTGGCCGAGGCTTCATCGGCCGACGCGACGTGGATGGTGCCATCGTCCTCGACATCGATCTTGACGCCCGTCTGCTCGATGATGCCGCGGATCACCTTGCCGCCTGGTCCGATCACGTCGCGGATCTTGTCGGTCGGAATATGCAGGGTGTAGATACGCGGCGCGTACTGGGAGATGGCCGTACGGGCCGCCGGCAGGGCCTCGTACATCTTGTCCAGGATGTGCAGGCGGCCGCGGCGCGCCTGCTCCAGCGCCTCCTTCATGATGGCGATGGTGACGTGGGGCACCTTGATATCCATCTGCAGCCCGGTGATGCCCTGGCGCGTGCCGGCCACTTTGAAATCCATATCGCCGTAGTGGTCTTCGGCGCCGGCAATGTCGGTGAGGATGGCGAACTTGTCGCCCTCCAGCACCAGGCCCATGGCGATGCCGCCCACATGGGCGGCCAGGGGCGCGCCCGCATCCATCAGGGCCAGCGAGGCGCCGCAGACCGTGGCCTGCGAGCTGGAGCCGTTCGATTCCAGGATGTCGCTGACCACGCGCATGGTGTACGGAAAGACCTCTTCGGTGGGAATCAGCGCCGTCAGCGCGCGTTCGGCCAGGGCGCCGTGCCCGATTTCACGGCGGCCGGGTCCGCGCATGAAGCCCACTTCTCCTACGCTGAACGGCGGGAAATTGTAGTGCAGCATGAAACGCTTGGAAGCTTCGCCGGGCTCCAGGAGCTCAATGCGCTGCTCGTCTTCCTTGGTGCCCAGGGTGATGGTGACCAGCGCCTGGGTTTCGCCGCGGGTAAACAGCGCCGAACCGTGGGTGCGCGGCAGAACGCCGGTTTCAATGGTGATCTTGCGGACCTCGTCGAACGCGCGGCCATCCGGGCGGTGGCGCTTGTGCAGCATCTCGTCGCGGAAGATGCGCTCCTTGAGGGCCTCGAAGCACTTGACCGCGTCATCGCGCTTCTCTTCGGACTGAGCGTCCAACAGTTTCTTCTTCAGGGCATGGACCAGCGCGTAGCTCTCGATTTTCTCGTGTTTCTGGGTGTTGAGCGCGTCGGTCAGATCGGCGCGCAATTCGACCGTGATATCGTCGTAGAGCGCCTGGTCGAGCGCGTGGGGAACGAATACGCGCTTGGGCTTGCCGGTGAGCTTCACCAGTTGGCGGATGCCGGCGGCAATCTTCCGGCAGCACTCGTGGCCGAACGCGATGGCGCCCAGCACATCCTCCTCGGAGACCTGTTGCGCGCCCGCTTCCACCATCACGATGCCTTCTTCGGTGCCGGCGACCACGATATTCAGCTTGGATTCGCGGCCTTCCGTGTAGGTCGGGTTGGCGATGTAGCGGCCCTCCTTCATGCCCACGCGCACGCCGCCCAGCACGTAAGGAAAGGGAAGATCGGAGATCGCCAGGGCGGCGCCCGCACCGGCGATCGCGAGCGAGTTGGGATCCTGCTCGGGATCGGCGGAAAGCACCATGGCGATGATCTGGGTTTCGTAGAGGAAGCCTTCGGGAAACAGGGGGCGGATCGGACGATCGATCAGGCGGCTGGTGAGAACTTCTTTTTCCGAGGGGCGGCCCTCGCGTTTGATAAAGCCGCCCGGAATCTTTCCGGCGGCGTACGTGTATTCGCGGTAATCGACCGTCAACGGGAAAAAGCCGGCTCCCGGTCGGGGCTCATTGGCCATGCACGCGGAGACGAGAACAACCGCGTCTCCGGAACGAACGACTACGGCGCCGTTCGCCTGTCTGGCCACTTTACCCGTTTCCAGGGTGATCTTCCGGCCGTCCAGGTCAACTTCAACTGTGTGAATCATATTTTCTTTCTAAAGCCTCCAACCTGGACCGGGACGGGCTCAACGGGCCCCCCGGCCAGTCACATTCAGGCGCCCGCTTTCCGGGAGCCGCTGAGACTGGAGTTGACAGGATGAGCAGCCCTTCGCCCTCCGAGGCCAAATGCCCCGGCCGGCGAGGGCCGTATCTGCGGAATTCGAAAGCACCCCCTGCTGCGGGGAATAAACGGCTGCTTCCGACCAATGGACTAGCGGCGAATGCCAAGCCGTAGCAGAACCGTCTTGTAGCGCTCTGGATCCGTATCGCGCAGGTAAGTCAGAAGCCGGCGGCGCTTGGCAACCAGGGTCAACAGCCCCTTGCGGGACCCGTGATCCTTCTTGTGCGCCTGGAAATGCCCTTGCAACATCGATAGACGCTGGCTCAACAGGGCAATCTGTACTTCTGGGGACCCGGTGTCGGTTTTGTGGCGCTGATTGGTGGAAAGTACCTGCCGCTTTATTTCAATCGCCAGTGCCATTCTTGGGGTAATGCTCCTTGTCTTCTCTTAATCTCGTTTGGGTACGTCAACCAGAATACCACACGGGAGGCCCGGCTCACCTCGTTCGCCTGGCCTCCGGGGCTGGGGGCTTGGGGGCTGGGGGCCTGGGGCTGGGGGAAGGCGGCCCCGCGGGCGGCGTCAGTATACCTGAAAGCAGAACGCCAGCTCGGACTCCGACGGGCTCAGGGAGTATTCGCCGGGTTCCAGGCTTTCATCCACCTCGATCCTATAGATGTTATCCGGGCTCAGCCGGGTAACCACAATACGGATGGCCTTGGGCTGCTTCTTGGCCGCGAAGAGAATCTCGCGGCGGCCGTTGCGGCTTTCCAGCTTGAAAAGCTGGAGATGGTCGGGAATCAGCTTGTCGGCCTTCATCAGAAAGATGGGCGAAGCCAGCGGCGTCCGGGCGGAGGAATTGGCGCCGTCGATGACGTGGGTGATGTCGTCCTTTTTCTTCTCCTGCCGGGCGGTGACGGCCTCGGTCGGGATGAGATTGTCGGCGTGCTTCAGGTAGGGCAAGTCGGGTTTGGGCGGGGTTGGTCCGTCGTACTTCTGCGCGAAGGCGGCGACAGCCAGGGCGGCGGCGAGCAGGAGCGATCTCGGCAGCATAGCGGATCTATCTTACCTCCGCGGCCAAGCTATAATCAGCCGGAGGGAAAAACGATGGACCATGATCTCGACCTGCTGCAAGGGCCCTGGACCGTCGCCGCCCTGGAGGTGGAAGGGCAGAAGATGCCCGCGGCGATGCTGGCGAATGGCCGGATTGTAATCGAGGGGAACCGATTCACCAGCACCGGCATGGGCGCCGTGTACCAGGGCACGGTCGAACTCCGCGACTCCACCAATCCGCGGCAGATCGATATGAAGTTTGACGCCGGCCCGGAGAAGGGCAACATCAATCCCGGCATTTACGAACTGGAGGGCGACACCTTGCGGCTTTGCCTCGCCACGCGCGGCGCCGTGCGCCCGGCCGGTTTCGCCTCCACTCCCGGCAGCGGCTTCGCGTTGGAAACGCTGATTCGCGGCGGCGCCCTCCCGGCGGAAAAGGCCAAGGGCAAAGCACGGGCATCGAAGGCTGCGCCGGTGGCCGGAAGCGTCGCGCCCGCGACTGAATTCGAGGGCGAATGGCGCCTGGTCTCCGGCGTCATGGATGGCGCCGCCATGGATCAATCAATGGTCCAATGGGTGAAGCGCGTGACGCGGGGCAACGAAACCACGGTCCTCGCCGGACCGCAGGTGATGCTGAAGGTGGAGTTCACCACCGATCCTTCGCAATCGCCCAAGGCGATCGACTACCGCAACCTCGCGGGCGCAAACAAGGGCAAGATCCAGTACGGCATTTACGAATACACGGGCGCCGTATTGCGGTTCAATGTTGCTGCGCCGGGCGCCGCCCGTCCCGCCGATTTCCAGGGGGGCAAGGGCTACACGCTTACCGAGTGGACGCGCGCGTCGGGAAGCCAGACGACAGGGGCTTGATATACAATGGGAACGGATATCCAATATGCAAGTTGCCAAATGGGGAAACAGTTTGGCGGTCCGGCTTCCTTCCGCCGTGGTAGAGGCGCTGAACCTCAAAGAGGGCGACCGGATCGAAATTCGTGTGGCCGGCAGGCGTAAGTTCGACGTGGTCCGCGATCGCAGCGTCGAGAAGGCCATAGAACGCATACGCCGGTTACAACGTCCCCTGCCTCCTGGCTTCAAGTTTGACCGCTTCGAAGCCAATGAGAGGTGAAGGGAAACCGTTCTTCGATACGAACGTGATCGTCTACGCCTTTGGCAGGGACGATCCGCGTACCGCGGCCGCTGTGCGACTGCTCGCGGGGGGCGGCGTCATCGGGGTGCAAACGCTGAATGAGTTTGTGGCCTTTGCGGTACGGAAGCTAAGGATGCCCTGGAGGGATGTGCTTGAGGCGCTGCGCGCGATTCGCGTTATTTGCCCTTCACCGGTTTCCCTCACGTTACAGGTGCACGAAGACGCGCTCCGCATTGCCGGCCGGTACGGATATCACATCTACGACTCCCTGGTCATCGCCGCCGCATTGGACGCTTCTTGCCGTACGCTTTACTCGGAAGATATGCAGGATGGTCAGACTATAGAAGGATTAACCATCCGTAATCCGTTCCGCCAACTCTGAAATGCGCCAGGCCTGTCTACAGTTCGTAAAAGCTGAGCGCGTTGTCTCCCTGCCTGACCAGGCGGCTGCGGTGGAGCGCGCCGTAGGCATCGCCGAGTTCCAGCCGGACTGAATGCTGCACCACCGCGAGCGGCGGCGAGTTTTCGGAAAGCAGGTCCAGCACGGCGGCGTATTCGCGCTCGAGGGCGTAGGGCGGGTCGAGGAAGACGATCCCGGCACGGTGGAGAGGCAGGGTCCGGAGCACCGGGCCGGGGACGACGGTGGCGCGGGGCTCGAGCGCGAGCGACGCCAGGTTGGCGCGGATGGTTGCCAGCGCGGGGCGATGGCGCTCCAGGAAAAAGGCGTGGGCGGCGCCGCGGCTGAGCGCTTCAATGCCCACCGCGCCGGTGCCGGCATAGGCATCCAGGAAAACCGCGCCGGCGATGCGCGCAGCCAGGATAGCGAACAGCGTTTCGCGCAGGCGGTCGGGCGTGGGACGGGTGGCGTCGCCGGGAATGCTCCGCAAGCGCCGCGAACGGAACTCGCCGGCGATGACGCGCATCAGCCCACCGTCACCAGGCCATAGCGGCGCTGCCAGTGGTCGCGAATGTAGGCCACGGCGCGGCGCAGATCCTCCTCCGAGGGCGGCCTGGCGATGAAATCCACGGCCTCGCGGCGCGCGATCTCGAGGATTTCGCCATCGCGCAGGATATTGGCCACGCGCAGGGAGGGCAGGCCCGATTGTTTGGTTCCGAAGAATTCGCCCGGGCCGCGCAGCTTGAGATCCATCTCCGAAATGTAGAAGCCGTCGGTGGATTCCACCAGCGTGCGTATGCGCTGGCGCGCGGTGTCGTTCATCTTCCCGGTGACCAGGATGCAGTAGCTCTGCGCGGCGCCGCGCCCCACGCGCCCGCGCAATTGGTGCAACTGGGCGAGGCCGAAGCGCTCCGCCTGCTCCACCACCATCACGCTGGCGTTGGGCACATCCACGCCCACTTCGATCACCGTGGTCGAAACCAGGATTTTGGTGTGGCCGTCTTTGAAGCGCTGCATCACGGCCTCGCGTTCCTCGGCCCCCAGGCGGCCGTGCATCAAGCCGACCGGAATCTCGGGGAAGACCTCGCGCGAAAGGTGCTCGTACATCTTCTGCGCCGCCTTCATGGCCTGCGTCTCCGACTCCTCGATCACCGGGTAGACGACGTAAGCCTGGCGGCCCTGATCGATCTGTTTCTTCAGGAAGCTGTAGACCTGCTCGATGCCGTCGTCGGTGGCATGCCTGGTGATGATGGGCTTCCGGCCGGGCGGCAGCTCATCGATCACCGAGACGTCGAGATCGCCGTAGACGGTCATGGCGAGCGTGCGCGGAATGGGCGTGGCGGTCATCACCAGCACGTCGGGGTGGACGCCTTTCTGCACCAGGCCGAGGCGCTGCATGACGCCGAAGCGGTGCTGTTCGTCGACGATGGCCAGGCCCAGGTTCTTGAATTCGACGTCCTTTTCGAGCAGCGCGTGCGTCCCGATCGCCACCTGCGCCAGGCCTTCTGCAACCAGTTTCTTGAGCTGCCCCTTTTCGCGGCTGGAAAACGAGCCGGTCAGCAGCGCGGTGACGTAACCCAGCCGCGAGAGGATCTGCTTGAAATAGAGGCCATGCTGCGTGGCCAGAATCTCGGTGGGCGCCAGCACGGCCACCTGGTAGCCGTTCTCGATGGCGATCACCGCCGCTTCGGCGGCCACGATGGTCTTGCCGCTGCCCACATCGCCTTGCAGCAGGCGGTTCATGGGATGCGGCTCCCGCATGTCGCCGGCGATCTCCTGGATGACGCGCTTCTGCGCCGCGGTGGGCTTGAAGGGCAGCATGGCCTTCACTTTTTCGCGCACGCGATCGTCGATCTGAAACGCAATCCCGGGCAGCGTGCGGGCCTTGCCGCGCTTCAGCGCCACGCCGCACTCCAGCCAGAAGAACTCTTCGAAGATGAGGCGGAACTGCGCCGGCGAGCGGAACGCGTTGAGCAGGCGCAGGTCGGAATCGGGCGGCGGAAAATGCGTCTGGCGGATGGCGGTGAAGCGGTCCGGCATCTTGAGTTGCCGGCGGATGTGCTCCGGCAGCAGGTCTTCCTCGGGAGCCAGCGCTTCGATCGCGCGATGCGTGAACGCGCGCAGCACCCTGGTGGTGAGCTTGGAAACGCCCTCGTAGATGGGCACGATATGGCCGACGTGCAGCGCGGCCTCGCCCTCGTCGTCGTCGCCCGAGAGGGTTTCGAACTCGGGATGCAGCATGGTCAGCTCGCCCGAGTAGCTGTCGAATTCCACTTTGCCGAACAGCGCCACCCTCATGCCCTCTCCGAGCACGTTGGCCAGGTAGCCGCCGTGGAACCACTTGCCCACCAGGATGGCGCGGGACGCGTCCGTGAAGCGCACCTCGAACAGGCCCAGGTTGCGGCGCTTGAAGCCGGAAAGCTTCGCCGCGCGCACCTCCGCGATCACGGTGGCCATCTCGCCCGGCGCGAGTTGGGCGATGGTCTTCATGTTGCTGCGGTCCTCGTAGCGGAACGGGACGTAGCCGAGCAGGTCTTCGACGGTCACCAGCCCCTTGGCTTCGAGCATGGCCGCGCGGGCCGGGCCGATTCCTTTCACGTAGGTGAGCGGGGTGGTTAGGTCCATGCCTGTAGGGGCCAGGCGCCAGGAGGCCTGTCCCAATCAGTGTACAATGCCCTACGTGAAAGCAACGCTGATTCTGTTGGCCGCCGCGGTTGCGGGCTTCGCGGCAGATCTGCGGCTGGGCATCATCGGCACCGACACTTCCCACGTCCCGGCGTTCACCGCGATGCTGAACGGCGATGCCGCCGCGCCCGGCCACGTGCCCGGCGCGCGGGTGGTGGCGGCCTTCAAGGGCGGCAGCCGGGACATCGACGAAAGCATCGAGCGCGTGGATCAGTATGCCGGGGAGGTCCGCGCGAAATGGGGCGTGGAGATTGTGCCCGACATCGAGACCCTGCTGGCCAAGGTGGATGGCGTGCTGCTGACCAGCGTGGATGGCCGCGTGCACTTGCAGCAGGCGCGGCCGGTGATCGCGGCGCACAAGCCGCTGTTCATCGATAAACCGCTGGCGGCCACGCTCGAAGACGCGCGCGAGATCGCACGCCTGGCGCAAGACGCCGGAGTGCCCTGGTTCAGCTCGTCGAGCCTGCGCTTCGGCGCCATCGGCGCGGCCATGAAATTTCCCGATCTCACCGGCGCCAGCGCCTGGGGGCCCGGACCGCTCGAACCGCATCACTACCTGGACCTGGCGTGGTACGCCATCCACCCGGTCGAGATCCTGTATACCCTGATGGGTCCGGGATGCGCCAGCGTGACCCGTACTTCGGCGCCGGGCGCGGACGTGGTGGTGGGTTTGTGGAAGGACGGGCGCATCGGCACGGTGCGCGCCATCCGTCCCTACAGCGATTACGGAGCGGTGGCATACCGCGCCAAAGAGGTGGTGGAGAGCCATCCGAAAGCAGCGGCGGCGGCCGATTATCGCCCGCTCGTGGTGGAGATCGTGAAGTTTTTCGAAACCGGCAAGCCGCCCGTGCCCAATGCCGAGACGCTGGAGATCTTTGCCTTCCTGGACGCGGCGCAGCGCAGCAAAGAGCAGGGCGGCAAGCCGGTAACATTGCGGTAGAGTGGAAGATTCATGCCGAAACTGCTGGAGGGCAAATTCGCCCTCGTTCTGGGTATCGCCAACAAGTGGAGCCTGGCCTATGCCATCGCCGAGGCCTTTTCCCGTGAAGGCGCCACGCTCGCGCTGACCTATCTGGGCGAGCGCCAGAAAGGCTCCATCGAGGAGCTCTCCACCGGTCTGAACGTGGCCGCCGTTCTGCCCTGCGACGTTACCCGCGACGACGAACTGGCGGCGCTCACCGAATCGTTGGGCCGTATGAACCGGCCGCTCCACGCCGTGATGCACAGCCTGGCGTTCGCCAATCGCGAAGACCTGACGCGGCCGTTCCTCGAAACCGGACGCGCCGGCTTCCTGCTGGCGCAGGACGTAAGCGCGTATTCGCTGGTGGCGGTGGCGCGCGCCACCGCTCCGCTGATGACCGAAGGCGGATCGCTGAGCACGCTCACCTACCTGGGCTCGACGCGCGTGGTGCCCAACTACAACGTAATGGGCGTGGCCAAGGCGTCACTCGAGGCGACGATGCGCTATCTGGCGAGCGAAATGGGCGAGCGCAAAGTGCGCGTGAATGCCATCTCGGCGGGCCCCGTGAAGACGGCGTCGGCGCGCGCCATCAAGGGCTTCTCGACCATCCTGGACGGCGCGCAGCGCGCCCCTCTGCGGCGCAACACGGACCCGGCCGAAGTAGCCGACGCCGCCGTCTTCCTGGCCAGCGACCTGGGCCGCGGCGTGACGGGAAATATTCTCTTCGTGGACGCGGGCGCGCAGATCATGGGGCTGTAGCCAGTTGCCGCTCCGGACGTCCCAAATTTGATACAGTGATATCGTGCGGCCGGTAGTTTTTCATCCGAAGGCGCGGGATGCGATTCGGCGGTTTTCGAAAGGAAGCGCGGGTACGGTTGGGCCGGGGCCTTTTCCGGCTGCAACTGGGGGAGAGGATCGCAATGCCCAACTCCCGGCCGATGCCCGCAGTGGCTGCCGGCGTATCGGAACTTCGCGTCAGGGACGAGGATGGCGTCTTTCGAGTGTTTTACTACACGGCGGCGCCGCAAGGCGTTCTCGTATTTCACGCGTTCGTCAAGAAGACCCAGAGGACACCTCCTCTCGAGATCGCATTGGCGAGGAAACGTTTGAAGGAGCTTCTCGATGCATAGAGTCAAACCGGTCGTTGCTACGACGCCAGAAGAGTTGGCCGGGGTTCTGGGACTCTCCGCGGCCGCGGCAAAGGAGTGGCAGGTTCAGCATGTGCTGTTAAAGCGCCTGAAAGAGATCACGTGCCGGCAGAAGATCACGCACGCCGACCTTGCCAGGCGAGCGGGCACATCAAGGACAAGGGTAACAGCGATCCTGAACGGGGATCTTGAACACGTATCGACGGACCTACTGATCCGCATCCTTGCGTCGCTTGGTTATCGCGTGAGGGTATCGGTAGTCCGATCTGACAGCGCGGCATAAGCTCGGATCTGGATCCCTTCACGCTTCCACGGCCTCCCAACGGCGCGCAAGCTCTCTGAACGCCTGCTCATTGGCGGGCCATTCGTGTAGGGTGGCAGAATCGAAATCCGCGCCGTTAGGCCACACGAGCGTCTCGACCTCGGGATCTATCTTCACTTGGTTGAACAGTTCAAGATGATTGCGTAGTGGCCCGTACAGTTCGCCTGCAAGAACCGGCCGAAAATCAATAGTTTGTTCCGTGCCGTCGTCAAAGCGAACATGGAGCGTGTACGGCGCCACGATCTCGAAGGATCGGACTCGATGAATCGGATAACTCATTGGAGACGGCGGCGCGCGTCTTCCCAGGGGATGAGTTGAACGGCTCCACAATCGATCTGCTGAAGACGCCGATAGATCTCCTCCCGCCACGCTTCTTCGGCGGCAGCGTCGACAGATTGATCCAGGCTGCCGATCAAAGAGTCGATCAGCGCGGCGCGAACTTCGGGCGCCAGGGCCAGCGCGTCTCGTAGCACCTCTGCCGCGTCCCGTTCCATGATCCATTCTACCGCCGGCCGCCCGATGGATCTTTCTACCTCGCTACCTGCCATAATGGTGGTTCCTTATGAAAGTGGAAGTCGTTCTCTCGGAGATGGATATCGCCCAGGAGTTCGCCGAGGCGATCGAGGCGCGCGATCTACCGGAAAAATTCTTCTTCTGGTTTCCGCGGTCGGCCACGGAGTGGGCTGCGCTGACCAGCCACACCGAACTCTATGGCGGGCTGTGGGAGACCTGGAAGGAGATCGCCGCCCATGCCGCCGCGCTGGCGCAGCATTTCCACGGACGCGCGCCGGTGATCAGTTTCGGCGCGGGCGATGGGGCGCGCGACCGCCTGCTGATGGAAGCGCTCAAAAACGCCGGCTGCGAGTGCTTTTACTTCCCGGTGGACGCCAGCCAGGCCATGCTCGAACTGGCTTGCGCCGGCGCCGATGACGAAGACATCGAGACGGTGGGGATCAAGGCCGATATCTCGAGCCCCGTGCACCTGGTCTATGCCGCCGACGCCGCCGAGCCGCCGCGGCTGTTCATCATCTCCGGCAACACCATCAGCTCGTTCGATCCGCTGGCCGAGATCCGCTATATCGCCCAGTGCATGAAGGCGCCCGACCGCCTGATCGTCGACGGCGAAGTTTACGACGAGCGCATGTCCATGGCGCGGCGCGACAACCCGGCGGCGCGCAAGTTCGTCTCCACCCTGCTGGCCAGCGTGGGGATCGGGGACGACGATGGCGAGATCCGCTTCAATCACAAGCACGACGAGCGCCACGAAGGGCTGCACCTGATCACGCGCAGCTTCCGCGCCGGACGCGACCTCTCGGCGACGGTGGCGGGCCAGGAGATTCCCCTCGAGCGCGGCGAGCGCATCGGCATGAATTTCCAGTATGTGTACACGCCGGAGGCATTCCGCTGGCTGCTTACCGAGCACGGCGGCCTGGAGATCGAGACCGAGTATCTCAGCCCGGATGGCCGCTTTCTGACCGCGGTTTGTAAGAAGTAGAGCGGGGCGAGCCTGCTGGCGGCGTTGGGAGCGGGGCGTTATAGCCCTTCATGCGAACGGCGCAGTGCATCGTCGCATGCAGCACGCAGAGCGGGCAGATCGTCTTTGACAATTGCCCAAAGCCGGTCCTCCCTGATGGCATGGTATTCATGACGCAAACGGTTCCCGAGCGCCCGGACTTCCTGCCACGGTTGACCTGGGACCAACACGGGCGCGAGGTCCCCCAATTTGGCAGCGGCTTCGCTGATCCGTTCCAAGCATCGCTCCACCGCATCATAGGTCCTCCGATCTTCCCGGAACGCCTCAAGCTCCATGCCTGCGGTATAGCGCGCGATTGTTTCCGCGTTTTTGACGATATCTTGCAGGCGTCTTAAAGGCTTTTCAGAAGGCAAGGACGCGGTCCTTCTCGATCTCTTCTTGCAAGCGCTGCTCGCGCACGGGCTCTTCCACGACGTCCACTCTGCGATCGAGGATCTGTGCCAACCGCCCTTCCAGCGCGTCCAGCCGGCCGAAGTAGCGGAAGCCGCCATTCGAGAATTGGTCGCCGAGGCGAACCGCCACATCGATATCGGAATCTGCCGCGTACTCGCCTCGCGCCACTGAGCCGAACAGAGACAGGCTGGTTACACCCGCCGCGCGAAGCTCCCCTTCGTGCGCGCGCAGAACTCCGATGACTCGATCCCGATCCATGACAATATTTCACTCTTGAGTATATGCGTTGAGCTGCCCGCCCACCTACTCCCCGTAGCTGATCTCCGATTGCCGCGCGCAGATGGCCGCGTACACCAGCACGATCGCCGATACCGCCAGCAGGCCCGGCACGGCAATCCACGCGGGCGTCGGGTCGGCGTCGATCACCATCACGGAAAACGGCGGCGGCACGGGGACTTCCACCGGACAGAGGCTCTTCAGGTAGAAAATCACGCTGATCTTCTTCAGCAGCGTGGGGAGAAACGGGTTCAGGTTCTCCCAGACGAACACCACCGCCGCTGGAATCATGGGGTTCTTGAACAGCAGGCCGCACATCAGGAACACCGCGCCGTATCCCACGCACGCCAGCGCCGCCACCAGCATGTAGGAGCCGAGTTGGCCGAGGCCCGGACCGTGCACCAGGTAATCCGTCCAGGCCGCGCCGAAATGGCGGCCGATCATGAGAAACGAGGCCGCCGTGCTGCCCACGAACACCACCATCGCCACCGAGAGCCCGGACAAATATTTGCCTGCCACCAGCAGTTCCCGCCGCATGGGGGTCAGGTAGTAGTAGTGCAGCGTTTTTTCCAGCATCTCGCCGCGAAACAGGTTGGAGAAAATGCCCATGCAGCCGAAGAAAATCGCCCCGCGCAGGTAAAAGAACAGGAAGATGCCGGCGAAGACCACGCTGTCGTCCCCCAGGCTATGGTGGCCGTGCGAGCGGCGCAATTCGAAGAGCCAGTGCAGCAGCGTCAGCACCACCGGCATGAGCGCCAGAATGTAGACCCACCACCCGCGTTTGGAAAGGGCCGTCTTCTTCAGCTCGAGCCGCAGCACGCTCAAGATCTGGCGCAACCACATGCCCTTCATACCGTGCCCCCTTCGCCGCCGATCAGGTATTGGTAGACCGAGTTCACGTCGTCGTCGGCCGGCGCCACCGATTCCACCTCCAGGCCCGAATCGAGCACCACGCGGTTGAGCAGCAGGTAAAAGCTGTCGGCATCGGTGGTGCGCAGCAGCAGGCCCTTGCGGTCGGTCGAGATTTTAGCTTCGACCACGTGGTCCTGCTCGAAGAGCCGCGCGGCCAGCACATGGGGATGGTCGCAGCGCACCAGGATCTGCATGGGCTGCTCTTTCACCTCGTTGCGCACGCCCTGGATCTGGCCCTCGGCCACCACGTAGCCATGGCTCAGCAGGATCACCTGGTCGGAGATGCGGTCCACTTCGTGCAGAATGTGGCTCGAGACCAGGACATAGCGGCCCTTCGCGCCCCACTCCTGAAACAGCGCGATGGTTTCGGCGCGCGCCATCGGGTCCAGGCCGTTCAACGGCTCGTCCAGCACCAGGACCTGGGGATCGTGGGCGATGGCCTGGGCCAGCTTGATGCGCTGGCGCATGCCCTTGCTGTACGCCGCCACGTGCCGGTTGGCCGCCTCCGTCATCCCCACCTTCTCCAGCGCCGCCTCGGTGCGCTGGTCGCACTCCGCCGGGCTCATCCCGTGAATGCGCAGGAACCAGTAGATGAACTGCCGCCCGGTGAGCCCTTTCGGAAAAGCGTCGAACTGGGCGCAGTACCCGATGATGCGGCAGAGTTGCTCGGGGTGTTCCGGCGCGATGCCCAGCACGCGGATCTCGCCCTGCGTCGGGCGGATCAGCCCGGTCATGAGATTCATGAGCGTGGTCTTGCCCGATCCGTTGGGGCCCACCAGGCTGGTGATGCCCGGCGGAATCGACAGGTTCACCTTGTTGATGCCGAGCACCTCGCCATAAAACTTCGAGACACTGGCGAAGGTGATGAGGGATTCGCTCACCGCACCACCTCCGCGCCGCGGATCTTGCGCGCCAGCATGTACAGGCAGACCAGGCACAACACCGCCAGCGACGCCCAGCAGCACCACAGCGGCAGTTCTTCGCCCCGCGGCACGCGGAAGAACAGGGCGCCGTTGGTAGTCCCATCCGTGTCTCCGAAAAGCTGCACCCACACCGAGCCGATCAGGTGGCTGATATTGAGCAGATGGCCCCACTTGGTGCGCTGCACGCCGTTGATGGTCGCTCCGAATGCGCCGGCTACGAAGAAAACGCCGAACATCAGCCCGCCGGCGGCCGGCCGCCATTTCACCCAGGCGGAGAGCGCCAGCGCCAGCAGCGCCAGAATCAGAATCCACACCCACGCCCCGAAGAAAAAGCCGGATGCCAGGTGCGCGTTGTCCCGCATCCAGCTCCAGCCTTCCAGGTAGCCCTCCAGCAGGAAGCACAACAGCCCCGGCACCCAGGTCATGAGCGACATCAGGATCACCAGGATGGACATCTTCCCCAACACGTACTCGACGCGCGAAAAAGGCCGCGCCAGATAGAGCGAGAGCGCGTTATTGGCGAGATCGGGCGAAACCTGCCGGGGGCCGATGAACGCCGCCAGGAACAGCGCCATCATGCTCTGCCAGCCCAGCAGCGACATGAAGAAGGTGATGTTGATGGAGATCAGCCGGTTGGCGCCCTGCACGCCCAGCAGGCCCAGCACGCTGGCGTTGTGCTGCACATAAATAATGAGCGCGCACACCAACGGGTAGGCGAAGCTGGAAATGAAGAAAACAGAAAGAAAACGCGAGCGGTGCAGTTCCTCGAAGGCATAGCGCGGAATCACCAGGAAGCGCGACCACGACGGTGTCAGCTCGCCTTCGTACGGCCGGTAGGTCTTCTTATAGACGGCCATCGGCTGCCTCCATGGCTTTCAGGAAGATGTCCTCGAGCGAATCGCGCTTGTGATTGAGGCGGCGGATCTGTACGTTCTGCTCGGCCGCGATTTCGTAAAGCCGGCGCACCTCAAGCCCGTCGGGCAGCACCAGCTTGACGCGCCCCTGCGCTCCCGGAGCGGTCTCGCAGCCCAGCTTTTCCACGGCCTCGAGGAAACACCCGTTGATCGAGCCGCGCGTTTCGATTTCCAGGAAGCGCCGATTGGAGCGGCGCTCCTCCTCCAGGTTGCAAAACGCGGCGATGTTGCCGTCCTTGAGGATCAGCACCTCGTCGCAACACTCCTCGACGTCGCGCAGCAGGTGCGAGGAGAGCAGCAGGTGCAGATCGCCGCGGTCGCGGATTTCCTGGATGAGCTGGATCATGCGCAGGCGCGCCGGCGGGTCGAGCCCGTTGGTGGGTTCATCGAGAAACAGCAGTTTGGGCCCGTGGGCGATGGCCTGCGCCAGTTTGGCGGCCTGCTTCATGCCTAGTGAATAGGTGCCCAGCGCGCGGTAGCGGACTTCTCCCAGGCCGACGTAAAAGAACGCTTCGTGCGCGCGTTCGAGCGCGTGCTCGCGCGGCAGGCCGGCCAGTTCGGCCATGAGCCGCACAAAATGCACCCCGCTCATGTTGGCGATGAAGGCGTCGTTCTCGGGCATGTAGCCAATGAGCGAGCGCACTTCGCGCGCGTGCGTCCGGATATCGCGCCCCAGAATCCGCGCCGTGCCCGCCGACGGCTGGTGAAAGCCCAGCAGCGTGTTGATGAGGGTGGATTTTCCCGCGCCGTTCGGCCCCAGCAGGCCCACCGACCGCCCGGTGAGCCCCGCCTTCAGCTTCTTGAGAATGACGCGGTCGCCGAAGCGCACTTCCAAGCCGTCGAGCTCAATGACCGGCCCCATGACTTAACGATACGGTATTCGCGGCGCGTGAGTTCCCTGCATTTGCGCGAACGGCAGGGGGATGCCCGTCATGCCGAGAACGTTCCCGCTCATGATGTTCGACAGGCTCGCGCCCAACACGTTGCCGTTGGTGGCCACGGTGATCCGGTCCGGTTCCCCGTAGGCGGCGATCAGCGTGGGCTTCATGTTGCCCATGCTCGCCATCGGATTCGGCTGGCCCGGACGGCTGGGGACGAACGCGCCCAAAAGGCCCGTCAGCGGCGCCAGCGTCGTGCCCAGATTCTGGTAAATGACGGCCGAGAAATTCAAATGACGATCCGGCGGCGTCAGCTCCAGGAACCGGGCGGAATGCTTGATCGACGTGCCGGCGGTCTTCAGTTGCAGGGCGCGCGTCACCAGGGCGCGCGTCGGCCCCACGATCAGATACCCGTCGGCAAACGTATAGTGAAACTCCGTCAGCGGGTTCATATCGCCGGTGGCGACCATGTAATAGGTCCGGCCGTCGACGGTCTCCTGCGACGTGCGCAGCGGCTTGTGTTGGGAGCCGGCCGCGTCGCGGTTATGCGTCGCCACCAGCTTCTGCACGGTAGCCTGGAAGCGGTTCGGATCGTATATTTCGACCACCAGCTTGAGCGAAGGCACGGGCATGATGGGGCCGTCCACCGCCAGCGCGAATTCGCCGCCGAGGCTGCCCGCCAGGTCGTCAATCGCCTGCCGGCCGGTGTCCGATACGCCCGGTTCGCCTGAGCGCGCCGAGCCATGGAGGAGCGCCGCCACCTGATCCACAATGGGGACCGCATTCTTCACTACGAAGGCCGCTGCCAGCGTGGCTTCCGGCGAAACGTAGTCGAGCGCGCCCATGGGCGAGGGATCGGCCAGCCAGGCGGCGATCCCCGTGCGTGCGCCGTCGAAGCCCACCGAAGCGCTGGCCACCATCTGGCTGCCCACTTCCTTCTGCTCGGCGATCAAATAGCGAACGCCCTCGATCCGCACTGGCGCCGTTCCCATCTGCGAGAGGTCGGCGCACAGCAGCAGGCCCGCGCCATCGTGGTACGATTCGGCGATGCGCGCGTAGAAGGGCGTGCCCTCAAAGCCGCCCGAGGGCCGATCGAGCACGGCCGCGAATGCCGCTACGGCGTCGCGCACCGGGCCGAACGCCACCAGGTTGCCGCGCGCTTCCACCGCCAGCGGCGCGCCTTCCATTTTGAGAAATTCGGGGAAACCCGCGCGCTTCGTTTCCGCCAGAAAGACCGGGCCCCGCGGTCGACCATCCGGCCCCTGGAAACCGGCGATGACGATCTCGTCGCCCAGGTATTCGCTGGCCGCGCGCAGCTTTTCGATCACCGGCTGCACGTTGAAGCCGTGGCCTTCCGACCAGGCGCGCAGCTCTGGGCTTTCCATCATCTTCTGGCGGAACACGTCCTGCGCCTCGGCCAGGTATTGCGCCAGGTTCGGAATGCTGGCGAAGAAGACCGTGGATGCCGGCAGGCGGCCGATGAGCCGGCTCGCATAGCGCCGCCCGGGCAGGTGCAACTGCTGCAGGCTGGCGCGCAGATCGTCCAACTGTTTCAAAAGCTTTTCCCGGTTACGGCTCCAGGAGATATCTTCCCTTACCGATACCGGCTCCAGGCTCGGATTGGTCACCGCCTGATCGCCGGGGTGGAGAACCGTTTCGCGGTTGTCCTGGGAGACGTGCACTTCGCCCTGAATCACGGAGACGCGCGAGCCCTTCGCCCCCGCGCTCACGCTGAACACCGTACCGGTGACCGCCACGCGGCAATCGGCGGTGTCCACATACAGATGGCCGGAACTGCGCTTGGCGGCTTGCACGATGACGCTGCCCCGCGCCAGGTGCACGGTGGTGTCGCGGGCGGATTGCGAAGTCGAGAAACCGGAACGCTCGCGCAGCTCCACCTCCGAGCCGTCGCGCAAGGCGAGCGTGGCGCTGGAGTCTTTGGCGGTGCGGATCTCGATGCCGTCGGGCAGGTCCTGACCCGCGGCCAGCGGGCGCAACCCCGCGGCGGAGACTTCCCACAGGCTTCCGTTCACCGTCCGGACAATGGCGTGGCCGGTGCGCATGCCGTACCGGTCGACCGCAAACCAGATCGAAAGGCCGGCCGCCGCCACTACCACGGCAGCCACCGCCCAGCGGGCTTCGTACCCGCGGCGCGATGCCCGCGGCGCGGGAAGCGTCACGACTTTGCCTTCGAAAACATGGCGGCAGGCCACGCACTGATGGAGATGGTCCTGGAGCAGCGCGGCGCGCGCCGCCCGGAGGCGGCCGGCGCGGAATTCCGGAATCAGCGCTTGAAAATCGGCGCAGCCGCGGATATGCTCCGCGGGACGGACCGCAACGGGCCCGTTGCGCTCGCCCGCTTCCCGGGCCAGCTTCGCCCAAACGCGGGCGGCGGCGGCTTCCATCGCCGCCGGGTCGATGCCTTCCTCGCGAATCTCAGACACGGCTTGCTCCAGGGCAGGATCCATAGGGGTATGTTCGGGGGTCATGCTACTCCTCCCAGATAAGCTCGAAACTCTTTTTCCAGACGATCGCGCGTCCGCGATATCGTCACCGCTACCGTCCCGGGCGTGGTCTTGAGCATCCGCGCGATCTCGGGATTGTCTTTGCCGTCGAAGAACCGCAGCATGAACATTTCCGCAATCCGCGGATTCAGACGCGCCAGCGCGCCGCGCAGCCATTCCCGGATTTCGCCGGAGCTCTGGGCGCGGTCCGGACCGCGATGCGCCGGCTCGGCCAGCACCGGCTCCAGATCGTCCAGAGGCACATGGCGGATGTTCTGCCGCGTGCGCATCAGGTCGAGCGCCGCATTCACCGCCGACCGATGGAGGAAGCTGGACATGTGGTCCACCGGCTCCGCGTCGGGATCGCGTTTGAGCATCCGCAAGAAAACGGTTTGCAACACATCCTCGGCATCGTTGACATTGCCGGTGACGCGGTACGCCGCGCGGAACACCATGGCGTGGTGCTCACGGAAAATCTGTTCCAGCTCCGTTGCGGGCGTCTTCGCCGGTTCCATCTGGGCAGCCATTAGCGCTTTCATCCTATCAGGCTCTTCCAACTACAATCTCGTACCAGCCCTTCCAAATAGGGGGACGATCCGGGAGGGTACGAATTAACAAAAAGCGGCAGCCAATCGGCACGATGGACTGACCAACGCGGGCCGGCTGGCCTAGGACTCCGGAACGTTGACCACCCGGTTCTTCCATTCGCCGGCATCCGAGGCGGCCCAAATCAGCACGAGAGCGTCGATCACCTCCCCGATAGGCGCGTACTGGCTCACCAGAAACACGCCCGGACTTGATCTCCCGCTTATCAGGAACTCGCCGAAATGGTGCGGCATGGTTTGACGGTCGTGAGTGACCAGAATTCGATTCTGCTCTGCCGCGAACGCAAGCACGTCGGGATCAGGAACTCCCTCCAGCTTTGCCTCGTTCGCCGACAGGAAATCCAACGTCGGTTCCTGGCGGCGGCAACCTTTCACGATCGCGTGGTTGAAATCGGCGTCCGCCACGAAGCGGATCATCCGTCAGCTTCGCCGCGACACCAT
>JADGNR010000010.1 GCA_017883415.1 Bryobacteraceae bacterium
GGAAAAGGAAACAAGCAGCGTCTGGTACCCGTGGGCACCCCCGCCCTAGAGGCGGTGGCGGGGTATCTGGAAGGCGGCCGCGAGGCTCTACTCAAGGGGCGCGCCAGCCGGTACCTATTCATAACCGCGCGCGGCGGGTGCCTGACCCGCCAGGCGTTCTGGAAGCTCCTGGCCGGATACGGCCGGAAAGCAGCCATATTTCATGGGCTTACGCCCCATGTGCTCCGTCACAGCTTCGCCACCCACCTGCTGGAGGGTGGGGCGGATCTGCGAAGCGTGCAGATCATGCTGGGGCACTCCGACATCTCGACTACCCAAATTTATACCCATGTCATGCGGTCGAGACTGCGGGATACGGTAGAGAAGCATCACCCCCGGGCCTAGCCGGCGCCGGGTGGCTGGGGGAAGACTCCGATAGGTCGAGAGCGCACGCGATGAGCGACTACATCTACATGCTGGAGAGCCACCTGAGTCCGGATCAGAACCAGGTGGTGGAAGAAATCCAGGCAGCCGCTGGACAGTCCAATGTCAACGTCTTCCTGACGGGCGGCGCGATGCGCGACATGCTGGCCGGATTTCGCATTCGGGACCTGGATTTTGCCATTGAAGGCAACGCGCTGAAGGTGGCCAAGGCCCTCTCGGACCGCACCAGCGCGAAAGCGCTCGCCTCCGATGAGAACCGGAAGAGCGTGGAGCTGGTGTTTCCCAGCGGGGTCACGGCGCAGATCGCCATGTCGCGGCAGGAGAAATTCGCCCGCACGGGCGCGAAGCCGCAGGTGGCGCCGGCGACCATACAGGAAGACCTCAGGGGCCGCGACTTCACCTGCAACGCCATCGCCCTGTCGCTGAACAAGGCGTCGCGCGGGCTCCTGCTGGACCCCATGAACGGGCTGGCCGATATCGAGCGGCACGAGTTGCGCGCCGTCAGCACGTACGGTTTTTACGACGATCCTTCGCGGCTGCTCCGCCTGCACCGGCTGCGCGTGCGGCTGGGTTTCACGGTGGAAGAGCGCACCCAGATGCAGGTGGCCAACGCGCGCGAGGCGGAAGTGGAGAAACTGATTCCGGCGCGGGCGCTGGGCGACGAGTTGCAGCGCATCAGCGCGGAGGACAGCGCGGCGGAGATTGTGCGGGCCTTGGACGAGGCGGGCCTGATGGCGCTGTTTTCGCCCGCGCTGGCGGGGCCCAAGGTCAACCTCGCCGGCCTGGCCCGGTTGGAGAAGCTCATCCGCATGCTGCCCGAGGATATCCGCGCGCGCGCGGCGCGCTTCGGACCTTTCCTATACGTGCTCACCGAGAAGCTCTCGGCCAAAGAGAAGCAGGTGCTGGTCAAGAGCGTGGAACTGCACAAGGCGGAGATCGACCTGTGGCAGAAGCTGGAGGCGCGCGCCAAGAAACTGGAGACGGCGCTTCGTTCGGCGCGCCTCAAGAAGGCGTCGCAGGTGTACCAGGTGGTATCCGTGGCGGCCACCGACGAGATCCTCTTCCTGCTCTATCATGCGAGCCTGAAGCCGGTGCCGGAGCGGTTGCGGAACTATTTCCAGAAGTACCTGCCGGCCCTGCAGGAGATCACCCCGGAAGAGTGGGCGGCGGTGGAGGGCAAGCCGGGTACGCCCCGCTATGCCAAGGCGCGGAGCGATTTCATCGCCAACCGCCTGGACCGCCGGGTACGCAAACCGCCGGCCCCCGAGCCGGTGCCGCCGGCTCCGGGGCCGCCCGGCGCGGGCGCGACGCCGCCCAGCTCATGGAGCACGCCGCAGACCGCGATGGCGCGGCGCATGCGGTAAGGGGGGCGGTTACCCCACTAACGCGCGGCTGGCGCGGAGGGCTGCTCCACGGGGACAAAAACGATGCTTTCCGGGCTGGTTCCCGCGTCCAGCAGCCACAGTGGCGCGGGGCCGAGCTCGTTCAGGCGAAACAGACCGCCCATGGCGACCAGTGTTTCCGGGGCGCAATCGCAGGGCACAACGCCGCGTGCGGCGGTGGCCAGATCGAACGCGGCCACGGAGCGTGCCGTTGCACTGGCGACGAACAGCCGGTGGCCATCGGTCGAAAAGGCCAACCCCGCGGCGCTGGCGATGGCATCGTCGGGAGCGGAGATCGCCTGGCGGACGGCCGCGCCGGCCACATCGCGAAAAAGCACGACGCCCGCGCCGGCATCCACTACGGCGGCGTCGTGGCCCCCCGGCGCGAAGGCCGCCAGGGCGCGCGGGCCGGCCTCCATCAAGGCGCGATTGCCGCCGTTCGAATCGAGCACGCGGATTTCGCCCTCGAGGGCGGCCACCAGCAGAGTCCCATCGTCGCTGACCGCCAGCGCGGGGCGGACGGTGCGCGGGGGCCGGTCGCGGAGAGTGGTGCGCAGGCGGGCGGCGCCGAGCGAAAACGCGCCCGCCGGCGCCGGAGAATCGGGCAACCCCGTGATCACCTGGACCGCGCCGCCGGCGTAGTACAGGGCTGCGGCGCTTCCCGACGGGCTGAAGTCCACGCGATCGGGCATCCCCGGCCGGCCGTCGAAGGCGCGCTCGGTGGCGACGCCCGCAACCAGACGAAATACGTGCAGCGAGCCGTCGGCGCCGGCCACCAGTGCGGCGTCCTGACGGGGCGCGACCCAGGCCGATGCCACATCCAGGCCGAAGTCCACCGGGCCGCCCACGAGCGACGCTCCGGGGATGCCCAGGATCGGCCGCAGGGCCCGCGCGGCGCTATCGAAAACGTATCCCGGGACCGGACCGGCGATACGGCCCTGCTGGGCGGGCAGCAGACCGGCCGCCGGAGCAAGCAGAATGAAAATCCGCCCGATGCGCGTGGTCATAGCGTTCACCTTGGAGGTCCCACCGTGCCGGTGCCGGGTGAGATGGTGATGGGAGTGGGAGCGGGAGCGGCAGAGGCGCCGCCGCCTCCGGAACGGGTGGCGATGATGGCGCCGCCGGCGGCGGCGGCCGCCACGGCCGCAATGATGACGATCAGCTTGGTGGAAATGCCCGCGCTCGCACCCGCGGCGGCGCCGGCGCCCGCGGCCGCCGCATTGGTCATGCCGATCGTGGTGTTGGCCGTGGAGCCGCGATGGGAGGCCGTCACATGGATCTGGAATTGACCTTCGACGCCATTGGGACGCAGGCCGGCGGCCACGGCGCGGCCCTGATTGTCGGTGATCACGGTGAGCGTTTGGGCGCCGCCGGTGAATGTTCCGCCCGCTCCCTGGGACGGCAGCGCGAACACCACCACGGCTCCCGCGACAGGTTTGTGGTTCTCGTCCTCCACCTGCACGATGGGCTCGCGCGCGGTACGCTGCCGGATGTTGTTGATAGCGCCCTCGCCCTCCACAATCACCAGGTTGAGCTGATGCGGGGCCTCCTGGGCCGGCATGAGCCCGGGAAACGGCAGTGCAATTAGCACCGCCAGAAGAAAAGAGAGCCGGCGCATGGCAACCTCCGAGGACCCATTATGTCACAGGCGCACAGCTTCAACATTTGCGCGGATACCCGCGTAAAATATCTTTCAGAGGTTTGGAAGCAGAGCAAACCGTCTATGAGCATCAATCTCCATGCCGAGTTGGAAACGAAACTTCGTGCCCGCGCAGAGGCGGAAGGGCTCACCGTCGAAGACTACGTAGAGCGCCTTGTCCGCGATGACGAGCAGGCCGGGGACGAACTGGAAGCGCTGGCCCTGGAGGGCCTCAACTCCAGGCCGCCGATTGCGCTTGGGCCGGGATACTGGGAAGAGAAACACCGCAGGCTCAACGAGCGGCTGAAGACTACGGGCTCACAATAATGGCCCGCTGCCTTGTTCGTCCAAAGGCAGACCACGATCTTGAAGACCAGGCCTATTACCTCGCGGCGCAGGCGAGTCCGGAGACTGGCCCGCTTTCTGGCTGCAGCCGAAGAGACGTTTTCCCTTCTCGCCAAAAGGCCGGGGATTGGCTGGCATTGCCGGCTGAAGCATCCCGCTGCCGCGTCGTTGCGTGTCTTTCGAGTGGCGGGCTTCGAAAAGATGCTGGTGCTGTGCCGTCCGCTACCGGACGGGGTGGAGATCTGGCGCGCTGTTGCGCCGCGAAGGGTTCGAATGAGGCCGGCGATGTCTACCGGCGCAGGGGGTCTTCGATCCAGGGCGGTGTGGCCTCGATCAGGCGGCCCAGCTCGGGTTCGAGCTGTTCCATTTTGAGTTTCATCTCCCAGGCGATCTCGCGGTAGCTGAAATGGCCCTTCACGCCGCTGCGCAGGCGGGCGATGTACTCGGCTTCGGCGAAATCCATTTTGAACAAGAAGCGCGAGCGCGCCGCGAAGGGCAGCAGGTAGTGCGCGCCGGGCGCGGACAGGCGGCGCATCGCGGCAAACGCGGCGCGCAGGGCCGCATCGTAGAATTCGGCGGCGCCCGCTTCGGCAATCAGTTGCGGCGTCTCGAATCCGAGATCGCCGGAGTAGGCCTGGCGGAACTTCTGGCAGCGGCGATGGCGGTGCAGGTCGCGATACGCGCCGATGTCGATCGCGAAATCGTAAGCGTACAGGCCGCCGCGGAACCCGGCCAGGATCTCGTCGCGGCGTGTGCGCGAGCCGAGCGCCAGGTCCATCACCTCGGCGCGCCGTGCCGCGCTCCATTCGCAGGCGATCCCGTAGAGCTCGCGGAACGGACGGTCCGTGACGGGGTAGAGCAGGGTGGCGGCGATATCGGCTGGAACGTGGGCGGGCCGTATGAGGTCCACCTTCTGGGGGGCTGCGCCGGACGGGGCGGGCAGGTTTTCGGCGGCCCAGCGCCTGAGGTCTTCGCGCGCGCGAACGGCATGCTCGTCGGCGTCGGCATGGCGCGCCAGCGTGGGAGCGAGCGGCTCCCGGGCGGCGCTCGCGTCCCAGGGGCACCCCGGTTCGGCGGCGCAAGCTTGCGCCATCTCATCCCCCAGCTCGCGCAGCTCCGCGTACTCGGACGCCTTCAAGCGGCGGATCTGTTTTTCCAGGGTCCGGATGCTGCTGACCTGGCCGACGTTGGTGGGCACGCCCCAGAAAAGCAGGTAGCGCGCCACATCGAAGGCGCGCGCCGCGAGGTTGCGCTCGTAAGCGTCGGGCTTCATCTCTTCGGGCCGCGGCAGGCGTGCGGCGAGGCACTCAAACGCCAGGTCCTTCACCTTGCCATAGGCGGCGAGCAGCTTTTCCCCCGCCACCTGGTACTCCGCCCGGTTCGCGCCGGTCAACTCGGGCGGGGTCACGAAGCCGGACCGCGAGAAATCCTGGTAGCGCGACGATTTGGCCTGGCCGTCCCAGAGCGGCTCCTCTTCGATTTCGGTGGCGGCCAGCTCCGAGACGCCTTCGAAGCACATGACGGCATGGCCGAGATCGGCGATGGAGGCGTGGCCGTACTGGAAGTAGAAGCTCTCCAGGAATTTTTGCGAATCGTGGCGGCGCACCCATTCCACGGAGTCGTGAATGGAATCGGGCGAACGGCTGTACCGTGCCAGGGCGTAGGCACTTTTCTCCGGCGGCATGGGCGCCACGGTGATGACGCGTTTGGTGGAAGCCAAGACGCTATGATAGCGGAAACGATGCAGATGCGAATCCAGAAAATACATCCCGCGGCGGTGCTGCCGGCCTACGCGCACGGACCCGAAGAGGACGCCGGCATGGATCTGCGCGCGGTGGAAGACACCGTCCTGGAGCCGGGCATACCGCGCCTGGTGCCGACGGGCCTGACCATCGAGGTGCCCCCGGGCTACGAAGCGCAGGTGCGGCCGCGCAGCGGGCTGGCGCTCCAGCACGCCATCGCCATGCCCAATGCGCCGGGCACCATCGATCCGGGGTATCGCGGCGAAATCCGCGTGATCCTGCTGAACCTGGGGCGCGCGCCCTACACCGTCCACGCGGGAGACCGCATCGCGCAGATGGTGGTAGCCCGCTATGAGGCCGTGGAGTGGGTGGAAGGCAGCCTCGCAGAATCGCGCCGGGGCTCGGGCGGGTTTGGATCGTCGGGACGGTGAAGGGCGCGCTACCGTGCGTCGCGCGATACCAGCAGGGACTTCAGGGTGTGGAACATGATGAAGGTGTCGAGGCCCAGCGACATGTGCTTGATGTAGTAGAGATCGTATTCCAGTTCGGCCATGGCATCTTTCATCGGGAGGCGGTATTTGAGCTGGCTCCAGCCGGTGAGGCCCGGCCGCACGCAGTGGCGCTGGCGGTAGAAGGGGATGTGCCGGGAGATGGCGGCGGCAAATTCCGGCCGGGCGGGACGCGGCCCCACGATGGACATATCGCCTTTCAACACGTTGAGCAATTGCGGCAGCGCGTCCAGGTGAAGCTGGCGGATGAGCTTGCCCGCGCCCGACTGGCCGGGGCGAAAGCGGTACTGCGTGAACGGGCGGTTGCCGAGACCGACGCGGAGCTGGCGATCCAGACGAAACCGCACCGCCAGCGCGGTAAGCAGCAGGAAGGGCAGCGACACGATAATCCCCAGGAACGCCAGGACCGCGTTGGAGAGCGACTGGTAGAGGAATCGTTGGCTGGATGGCTCGAATTCGCTGGAAGAGACGAAAACGGAGGGGCGCAGCCCATTGAGGGACACGCGCCCGGAGATTCGCTCGTAGGTGCCGGCGGCCTCTTCGATCGTCTTCCCCGCATAGGTGAGGTCCAGAAGCTGGTTGGCGAACCGGGCGTCGGAACGATCGAGCAGCCCGACCACCAGGCGGCTGGGGCAGGTGGTATCGACGATGTCCGCAAGCGAGTCGAGCCCCCCGAGCGTCCTTCCTCCGGGGACCGGCGCGCCCGCGCCGCTCGGGCCCACGTGTCCCGCGACCACAAAGCCGGATTCCGGGTGGCCGTCGACATACCGGTCGATATCCGCCAGCAGGGGGCTGCACCCCACCAGCAGCAGGCTATCCTGGACGACCACCGGGATCACGAAGGCGCTAAAAAGGAGGCGCCAGACGAAGACGGCAGCGACCGCCAGCACGCTGCCGAGCAGCATGACGCGGATCGGTACCCGCATATCGGGATTCAGGTAGCTAATCAGCCCCTCCAGGAGGAACGCCAGCCCCATCACGAGGCATAGCTGCTGGGCCAGCACGACGCGGGAGGCGATCCGAACCTGGGAATACAGGTCGTGAAAATACAAACCAAGCAGAATGCTGAAGGTAACCAGCAGAATACTCGCCAGGCCGCTGTCATAGAGCAGGTAATCGGTCGGATCGAATTCGAGGACGAGATAGGTGGCGGCGACGAACGTCGAAGTCACGATGAGGAATTCGGAGACGAGCAGCAGCAGCGTGCTGCCGGGCACAAAGGCACGAAATAGACGAATCATCCAGTAGGGACCGCGAGCGAACGCCGGACACCACATTATACCGGCATACGCTGGCTGACGGGGCGCGCAGGCGGTGCTAGTCGATCGCGCCATGGAGTCGGCCATGGTGACGCGCGAGAACGCCGGGCAGATGTATGAGAACCTGTCCGCCTAATGCGCCAGCGCCTTGACCAGCTCATACAGAAACGTCTGGCCTTCGTAGAAGGATTGCACGCTCATGCGCTCGTCGCGTCCGTGGAAGCGTATGTCGTCGCGGTCGAAGAAGAAGCCCTGGACGCCATAGGTCGGGATGCCGGCCGCCCGCAGATAGAGGCCGTCGGTGGCGCCCATCACCATGATCGGGACGGCGGGCACGCCGGGCCACAGCGTGTCGGTGAGGCGGCCGGCGGCTTTGAACACATCCTCGCGCAGGGGTGACGGCGGGCCCTGGCTCACCTCCCCGGAGACGGTCAGGCTCACCTGGTCGTCCGCCAACACCTTTTTGAGGACCCCGGTGACGTACTCGACCGAGTCCTCGGGGAGCACGCGGCAGTTCACATTGGCCGCCGCCAGTTGCGGCAGAGCGTTCCGGGCGTGACCGCCTTCGAGTTGGGTGGCCACGCAGGTGGTGCGCAGCGTGGCGTTCCAGGCTGCGGTAGCGGCGGCGACCCGCTCCATGGCCTCCTCGGAGCCCGCAGCCACGCGGGCGAGATCGCTTTTCAGCGGGCCGGTTTCGATCTTCGCCATGGCCTGGAAATAGCCGCGCGTGACTTCATTGGTCTTCAGCGGGAAGGCGAACTTGCCTAGCCGGTCGAGCGCGCCCGCCAGGCGATAGATGGCGTTGTCGGCAACCGGCATCGAGCTGTGGCCGCCCTTATTGCGGACCTCCAGCCGGAAGTTCACCACGTATTTCTCGCTCACCTGGATGTCGTTGGAGATCCTCCGGCCGCCGGACATCTCGCCCCAACCGCCTTCGTTGAGACAGTACTCGGCGTCGATCAGCTCGCGCTTATTTTTGATGAGCCACTGGACGCCGTTGTAGGGGCCGCCGCCTTCTTCGTCGGCGGTGAGCGCCACGATGAGGTCGCGGTCCGGCTGGAAGCCTTCCCGCTTGAAGCGGATCAGGGTGGCAATCCAGACGGAGGCCTGGGCCTTGTCGTCGCCCGTGCCGCGGCCATAGAAATAGCCGTCGCGCTCGACGAATTGAAAAGGATCCATGCTCCAGTCTTCCCGTTTAGCCTCGACCACGTCGGTATGCGCCAGCAGCAGGATCGGCTTTCCGCGGCCGGTGCCGCGGTACCGCACCACCAGGTTCGCCTTGGCGGGGATGGCGCCGCCCACGAAGATGTCGGATGCGGGGAAACCCGCGGCCTTCAGGCGCGCCGCCACCGCTTCCGCCACCGGAGTGGTGGCGCCCGTGGTGTAGCCGGACTTGATCTCGACCAGTTCTTTGTAGATGTCGCGCGCCAATTGCCGTTCCCGCTCGGGCGGCATGGTCTGAGCGGCAAGGCCGGCCACAAGCAGTGCGGGCAGGAGGAAGAATTTGAGCATGAGTCAAATTCTATCTCACCGCCGAGGCGCCGAGCCGCCGAGAATGGGATTGGGATTTCTCGGCGGCTCGGCGCCTCGGCGGTTGAGCCTAGAAGTCAAACTGATCGATGTTCGCCCGGTTGAAGATGAACGGCTTGCCGAGGATCACCTGGTCGCCGCGCACCTCGATCGATCCCAAGCGGCCCGCCAGGAAAGCGGTCGCACCCGCGGGAATCGCGTTCTCGCTCAATCGCGCGGCGGTGTAAACGGTCAGGTAGCCCAAGTCCCGCGTGTTCCACAGGACCACCGATTGCACGACGCCATCGTGCACGTAGCGCTTGCACAGGTTGGGGAGCGACAGGCCGATGACGTACACGTCCGTGCGGCCGGATTGGCGGACGGCTTCGGCGGCTCCGGGGACGGCCGGCGCCGCGATTCCCATAATGAGCTGCACCTTGGGGTAGACCTTCAGGATGGTTTGAGTTTCCGCGAAGGCCTTGTCGCGGTCGTCATCGCTGGGCCGTATGTCGAGCAGCTTCAGGCGAGGATATTGCGCGGCGAGCCGCTGGCGGATGAAGGCGATCCACTGGTTCTGGTTGGCCGCGCTGAGCGCGCCGGTGACGATGGCGAACTGGCCCTGCCCGTGCAGCAGGCGGGCGGCCTCGTCGGTCAGGGTAAAGCCGATGCCCTGGGGCGTCGCCTGGTTGATGAAATAGTCGCGGGCATCGGGCGCGGCATCGGCGTCCCAGGTCAGCACGCGAATGCCGCGCTGGCGCGCTTTGCGCAGCACGGTGGATATGCCCGCCTGGTTCTCCACGCTGACGGCGATCGCGTCCACGCGCCGCGTGATCCAGCCTTCCACCACCTCGTTCTGTTTGGCCGGGTCCAGGCCGGTAGGGCCGTCCCAAATGAGATCGACGTTCGTTTCGCGCGCCGCTTCCTCGGCGCCCGTGCGGCAACTGGTGAAGTAGGGATCGCCCTTGGCCTTGGGCATCATGGCGATCACCAGACGATGCCCGCCGCGCGCCCCCTGCCGCGGCGAGCGGACGAGCCAGCCGTGGGTGCCGGCGACGAGAACGGCCGCCGCCGCAATCGCCGCGCAGAGGGCGAGGGCCGCCACCCGCGTCCGCACTCCGCCGCGCAGGCGGCCGAGGACGATGGCGAGCACCAGCACCGCGCCGGTGAGCACGCCGGTGAGTTCCGAGGGCAACGCGGCCAGGCGCAGCCCGTTCTGCAGAATGGTGATCGAAAACAGTCCGAGCAGGGTGCCCCAGACGGTCCCGCGCCCGCCGGATACGGAGGTGCCGCCCAAAACCACCGCCGTGATGGCCGCGAGTTCATAGCCCGTGCCGGCGTCCGATTTGGCCTGACCCAGGTGCGCCACATAAACGATGGCGGCCACGCTCGCGACCATCCCGGAAAGGAAATAGACCAGCGCCACGCGGCGCGCCACCCGCACGCCGGCATACCTTGCGCCGGCGGGGCTGAAACCGATGGCATAGAGCGTGCGGCCGATGGCGGACCGGTGCAACAGGAGGGCGTACGCTACCGCGGCGACGGCCAGAATCGGCAACTGCACCGGCAGCACGCCCCACCAATATCCCTGTCCGAGCATGACCAGCGCCTTCGGGAAATTCGAATAGTTGGCCGCGCCGTGGGTGATCCCCTCGGCGATGCCGCGGAACATGGAAAAGGAACCCAGCGTAACGATGATGGGCGGGATTCCGAGGCCGGTGATGAGCAGCGCGTTGAGCGCCCCGCCGGCACAGCCCGCCAGCAAGGCGAGTGCAATCGCCACTCCGGCGGGGAGTCCCGCATCGCGCCACGCCGCACCGAAAACTACCGCCGCCAGCGCCATCATGGAACCCACCGATAGATCGATGCCGCCGGTGATCATGACCGGCGTCAGCGCCAGCGCCAGCAGCCCCAGTTCCACGCTCAGCCGGACCACCTCGAAGAAATTGGCCAGGGTGAAGAAATTGGGGCCGAGCGCGGAGAACACCCCGGCTTCCAGAACCAGCGCGAAGAGCAGCACCCATTCGCCGTTGGGGAACCAACGGTCGCGCCACGGCCTACGATCGCTCGACGGCAAGGCTGCCATGTTCCCTCGTGCGGACGCGGATGGCGTCCATCGCCACGGCGGCGAGAATGATCCCGCCCTGGAGCGCGCGCTCCCAATAGGCGCTGATGCCCAGGTAGGTCAGCGCCGGTCCGATGATCCCCAGCAGCGCGACGCCCAGGAGCGTGCCCACGATGCCGCCTCTGCCACCGGTGACCGCGGTTCCGCCCACGATCGCCGCGGCGATGGTCTGCATCTCCAGGCCAAGTCCGGCGTTGGCCGGAACCTGGTTGAAGCGCACCGCGTTCAGCGACGCCGCGCATCCGGTGAGAGCGCCGGTGAGGGCCAGCACGGCGAAGATCACATGGGCGGGACGTATGCCCGCCAGACGAGCCGCTTGCGCGCTGGACCCGGTGGCGTACACCGCGCGCCCCGCGGCCAGGTTGCGCAGCCCCCAGCCGATCGCAGCGGCGAGCAGCGCGGCGATCGCCATGGCGATGGCTTCGCTCGCAGCCTGCGAACGCCCGAACCATTGGAACGTTCGCGGCAGATCCTGCACCCAGGCGCCTTCGGTCACCCAGCGGAGGCCGTCGCGCAGCGCCACCATAGTGGCGAGGGTGACCACGATGGAGGGCACGCGCCCGTAGGCGATCAGCGCGCCGTTCGCCGCGCCCATGGCCGCGCCCACCAGGCAGGCGGCCAGGCAGGCCACCGGCGTGGGCATTCCCAGCTTGGCGAACACGCCCGCGGCGACGCTGCAAATGGCGAACTGCGATCCCACGGAAATATCGATCTGCCCGGTGAGGATCACCAGCGTCATGCCCAGGGCGACGATCAGCACCGGCAGGTTGGCCATCACCAGGTCGCGCGCGTTGCCCCAGGTGAAGAATCCCGGAGCGGCCAGGGCCATGATAGCCGCGATGGCCACTATGGCGGCCGCGAGCGAGATTTCCCGGCGGTGAGAATGGCGCATTTATGTCCCCAGGGCCAGCGACAGAATCTTCTGCTGGGTGGCCTCGGCGCGCGCGAGTGTGCCCGCTACCGCGCCGCCATGCATCACGGCGATGCGGTCGGCCATTCCCAGGATCTCAGGCAGCTCCGATGAGATCATGATCATCGCGAGTCCCCGTTCCGCCAACTCCACCATGAGCCCGTGGATCTCCGATTTCGATCCCACGTCGACGCCTTGCGTGGGCTCGTCCAGAATCAGCACCTCCGGCGCAATGGCCAGCCACCGCGCCAGCGCCACCTTCTGCTGATTGCCGCCCGAGAGCGACTCCGCCGGGGCGTGAATGGAATCCGTCTTGATGCGCAGCCGATCCACGTATTTGCGGGCCAGGCCGCCTTCGCGTCCGCGATCGATCATGCCGTGGCGCGAGACGGCCCGCAAATTCGCCAGGCTGGTATTCTCCGCGACCGACATCTCGCCCACCACGCCATGCCGCCGCCGGTCCTCGGGGACGTAGCCGATCTTGAGCCGGATGGCGTGTCCGGGCGATGCGATGCGCACCGCGCGGCCGTGGAGGAGGATCTCGCCCGAATCGGCCGGCGTGAGGCCGAACAGCGTCTCCGCCAGTTGTGTGCGCCCCGACCCGACCAGTCCGGCGAGCCCCAGGATCTCCCCGCGCCGCACCGCGACCGACACATCGCGGATGCCCGCCGCTCGGTTGCCGAGGCCGCGCGTTTCCAAAACCACGTCGCCGGTGGGGATCTCGCGTTTCGGAAAAATCGTCGAAATCTCGCGGCCCACCATCAGGTGGATCAGCTCGTCGCGGCTGGTCTCCCCGATGGCGCGGGTGGCCACCGCTTCTCCGTCGCGCAACACCGTCACGCGCGAGGCGATCGCGGAAATCTCT
Source organism: Bryobacteraceae bacterium (assembly GCA_017883415.1). Classification (GTDB taxonomy): domain Bacteria; phylum Acidobacteriota; class Terriglobia; order Bryobacterales; family Bryobacteraceae; genus JADGNR01. The sequence goes on from JADGNR010000010.1 coordinate 12,706, forward strand.
TCCAGGCGGTGCGAGATGTAAACGATGCCGGCGCCGCGGTCGCGCAGCGAGGCGATGACCGCGAAGAGCCGCTCCACCTCGCGGCCGGTCAGCGATGCGGTGGGCTCGTCCAGGATCAGAATCCGGGCGTCGGCGCCGATCGCTTTGGCGATCTCGACCATCTGCTGCTCGGGCATGGTGAGCGTTCCCACCAGGCGGCCGGGGAGGATGTCCGCGCCGGCGCGTTCCAGCAGTTCCCGCGCCTGGCGGGTGCGCGCCTTCCAATCCACGCGCCGCCACAAGCCGCGGCGCTCGAGCGAAAAAGCGATGTTCTCGGCGACCGTGAGGTCGGGGAAAAGCGAGGGCTGCTGATAGACCGCGGCGATGCCGAGCGAGCGGGCCAGGCCAGGGCTGTTGGGCGAGAGCAGCCGGCCGCGCACCGCGAGCGAACCGGCGTCGGGTGAGACTGCGCCAGCGATGACCCCGATGAGGGTCGATTTCCCCGCGCCGTTCTCGCCCACCAGCGCGTGCACCTCGCCCGCGCCGAGGTCGAAAGAAACGCCCTTCAGCGCCCGCACCCCAGCGAAAGATTTGGCGATGCCGGTAGCTTCGAGGAGGCGCATGGCGTGAACCCGATCCTCTATGTTGGCACTTTTGTGGGGCGGACCCCCTGGTCCGCGGCCGGTCCCCTGGCCGGCCTTCGGCCGGAGGCCGACGAGGGCGCCGGCCGGACCCAGAGGGTACCCCGAGGGCGCCCGCCCCACCTGCCAGGCGCTTCTTTGCAGGCCCAGGGGCGCGTGCTGGCAGCGGAGTGCGCCCCCCGTTTGGAGTAGAATGGTGCCAAATTCCGTAAGCCGATTGGAGTCCCGATGAATCGCTTCCTCTTCCTGCTGGTATTCGCCGGCATGACACTCGAAGGCGAGCCGAAACTGCTCCTGCAAAAGCCCACCTTGAGTGCGAGCCAGATCGCGTTCGTCTATGCGGGAGATCTTTGGCTCGCCGGCCGCGAAGGCGGTGTCGCGCAACGGCTGACCACGGGCGCCGGAGTGGAGACGCGGCCCTACTTTTCGCCCGATGGGACCGAGATTGCGTTCACCGGAGAGTACGACGGCAACATCGATATCTACGTGGTTCCGGCGTCCGGAGGAGTGCCGCGGCGCCTCACCTGGCATCCCTCGCCCGACCAGACCATGGGATGGACTCCGGACGGCAAGAGCATCCTGTTTAACTCCAATCGAGCCAGCTACACGTTCTTCACGCAGTTATTCACCGTGCCGCGCGGCGGGGGTTTCCCGAGCCAGGTGCCGCTTCCCATGGGCGCGGAAGGCTCGTATTCGCCCGATGGAACGAGAATCGCCTACGTCCCGCTGAATCGCGCGTTTTCCATGTGGAAGCGCTATCGCGGCGGGCGCACTTCGCCCATCTGGATCGCGAAGCTGTCGGACTCCAGCATCGAGAAACTGCCGCGCGACAATTCCAACGACTTCAACCCCATGTGGGTGGACGACCGCATCTTTTTCCTGTCCGACCGCAACGGCCCGGTTACCCTGTTCTCCTACGACACGCGGAAGAAGACCGTCCGGCCGGTAGTGGACAACGACGGCCTGGATTTGAAATCCGCCTGTGCCGGGCCGGGCGCGATCGTTTACGAGCAGTTCGGCGCGATCCATCTGTACGATTTGAAGAGCGGGCAGGCGCATCCGGTGGAAATCCGTCTGGCGGGCGACATGCCCGAGGTGCGGCCGCACTTCGTCAGCGTGGCCAACCGCATCGGCGACGCCACGCTCTCGCCCACCGGCGCCCGCGCGGCGTTCGAGGCGCGCGGGGAGATCCTCACCGTCCCGGCGGAAAAGGGCGACATTCGCAACCTGACCAACACGACGGGAGCGCACGAGCGCAGTCCCGCGTGGTCGCCGGACGGCACGCGCGTGGCGTTTTTCTCCGATGAATCGGGCGAGTACGCGCTCCATATCGTGAAGCAGGAGGGCGCGGGCGACGTGCAGAAGATCTCTCTCGGCACGCCCGCATCGTTCTTCTACAACCCCACCTGGTCGCCCGACAGCAAGAAGATCGCGTACACCGACAAGCGCCTCAACCTGTGGTACGTGGATCTCGCCGACGGCAAGCCGGTGCACGTGTTCAAGGACACCTTCACCGGCCCGGAACAGATCTTTCAGGCGGCCTGGTCGCCCGACAGCAAGTGGCTGGCCTACACCAGGCAGGGCAAGAGCCACATGCGATCGGTTTACCTCTATGCGCTCGAAACGCGCGAGAGCCATGCCGTGACCGACGGGATGAGCGACGCTCTGTCGCCGGTCTTCGACCGCGGCGGCAAGTATCTGTACCTGCTGGCGAGCACCGATGCGGGACCGCTGATGGACACCTCCATGACCGGCTTCAACCGGACGTTCACCAGCAGCGTGTATGCGGCCGTGTTGCGCAAGGATCTGCCTTCGCCGCTGGCGCCGGAGAGCGATGAAGAGAAGGCCGCCGCGGAAGGGGAGGCGCCGCGGCCGGAGACCGATGCCGCGAAAAAGCCGTCGAAAGAGCCGCCTGCGGTGCGCGTGGATTTCGACCGGATCAGCCAGCGCATCCTGGCGCTGCCCCTGCCGCCGCGCAATTACGAGCGGCTGGTGGCGGGCAAAGAGGGCGTGCTCTTCGTGGTGGAAGGAGGGTTGGTGCAGTCGCTGGGCGGCCCGAACACGATCACCGTCCAGAGGTTCGACCTGAAGACCCGGAAGACCGAGAGGCTGATCGAAGGCGTCACTTTCTTCGCCGTTTCGGAGAACGGGGAAAAGATGCTGTACCGGCAGAATCCGCCCAATGCCGGCGCCGAAGCCGCCGCCGCGGGAGGCGGCCCGCCCGCGGGGCAATGGACCGTGGCGCCGGCTACACCGGCCCCGGCGGGTGCTGCGGCGGCGGCACCGGCGGGCGCGCGGCCCGGATCGCAGATTCTGCGCCTTGGGGCGATGGAAGTGCGCGTCGACCCGCTGGCCGAGTGGAAACAGATGTACCACGAAGCGTTTCGCCTGGAGCGTGACTTCTTCTACGACCCCGGCTTCCACGGCTTCGATTTGCAGGCCGCCGAAAAGCGGTACGAGCCCTACCTGGACGGTATCGCCGCCCGCGTGGATCTGAACTATCTCTTCGAGGAGGCGCTGGGAGGGCTCACGGTCGGGCATCTGCGCGTAGGCGGCGGCGATTTCGCGGAAGTCCGCCGCGTGCCTGTAGGACTGCTGGGTGCGGACTACCAGGTGGAGAACGGCCGCTACCGTTTCACGCGCGTCTATGACGGCGAGAACTGGAACCCGCAACTGCGCGCGCCGCTCACGCAACCGGGGGTGAACGTGGCCGCCGGGGAGTACCTGCTCTCCGTCAACGGGCGCGAGGTGCGCGGCTCGGACGAGGTCTACAGCTTCTTCGAGGGCACCGCCAACAGGTCGGTGCGGCTGCGCGTGGGCCCCGATCCCAACGGAGCCGGCGCGCGCGAGGTGACGGTGGTTCCCGTGGCATCCGAGCAGGCGCTCCGCAACCTGGCCTGGGTGGAAGAGAATCGCCGCAAGGTGGACCAGCTCAGCAAGGGCCGGCTGGCGTACATCTACCTGCCCGATACCTCCGCGGGCGGCTACACGTTCTTCAACCGCTATTTCTTCCCGCAGGCCGGCAAGGACGGCGCCGTGGTGGACGAGCGCTTCAACGGCGGCGGCACGATGACGGATTACATTCTCCAGTACCTGCAGCGCCGGCTGTTGAACTACCGCACCACGCGCGACGGCGACGACACCACCTGGCCGGTGAGCCTGATTCCCGGCCCGAAGGCGCTGATCATCAACGAGTATGCCGGCTCGGGCGGAGACGCCATGCCGTTTCATTTCCGCGAGCTCGGGATCGGGCCGCTGATCGGCAAACGGACCTGGGGCGGGCTGGTCGGTTTCTTCGGCCCGCAGGAGCAGTTGATGGATGGCGGCGTGGTATCCACCCCGAGCCGCGGCTTCTGGACGCCGCGCAGCGACTGGGAGGTGGAGAACCGCGGGATCGCCCCGGACATCGAAGTGGAGCTCGATCCCCACGCCATGCGCGAGGGGCACGATCCGCAGCTTGAGAAGACCGTGGAGGTGCTGCTGGCGGATTTGGAGAAGCACCCGATTCCGGTCCACAAGAAGCCGGCGTACCCGGTGTATAAGAGCGGCAAGACGGCCGGCGGCGCGGGGAAATAGTGCGGTAAGGCACGGCTACTGTCTCACATGTGCTTGAGGCACTCGTGCACGAACTGCACCGCCATGGCGCCTTCCCCCACGGCCGAGGCAACGCGCTTCACCGAACCGCTTCGTACATCCCCGGCCGCGAACACACACGGGCGGCTGGTCTCCAGCAGAAACGGCTGGCGCCGGGAAGTCCAGTATGGGGAATTCGCCAGGTCCGCTCCGGTCCGGACGAACCCCTTCTCATCCCGCTCGATTTCCGGGGGCAGCCAGCCGGTTCGCGGCTCCGCGCCGATGAAGCTGAATATCCCGTGCGTGGTGACGGTCCGCTCCTCGCCGGTCTTGCGATTGACGATGTCGGCGGAGCTGAGGTGCGAGTTGCCGTTCATGCGGCGGATAGTGGTGTTGCACACCAGTTCGATATGGGGGGTCTGCTCGATGCGCCGCGCCAGGTAGCTGGACATGTTCTTATACAGGTCGTCGCCGCGGATCAGCAGCAGCACGTGGCGGGCGTGCCCGGAGAGGAAGACCGCCGCCTGCCCGGCGGAATTCCCGCCGCCCACCACAATGACCTCGGAGTCGCGGCACAGTTGGGCCTCGGCGAGGGTGGCCGCATAGTAGACGCCCGTCCCCTCGAACCGGTCGGACCCCTCCACTCCCAGGTGGCGGTAGTCCGCCCCGGTGGCGATCAGCAGGCATTTGGCGGTCACCGCTCCGCCTCCCTCCAGGTGCACGACGGTGTAGGCGTTCTCGAAGGCCAACGCGTTCACCGGAGTGGGAACGGACAAATGGGCGCCGAATTTGTTGGCCTGGAGGATGGCGCGGCCGGCCAGCTCGGCGCCCGTCAAACCGGTGGGAAATCCCAGGTAGTTTTCGATGCGCATGCTGCTGCCCGCCTGCCCGCCCGGCGCGGTGGTTTCGAGCACCGCGGTCCGCAGCCCTTCGGAGGCGCCATACACGGCCGCCGCCAGGCCCGCCGGGCCGGCGCCCACCACCACCAGGTCGTACACCAGGTCCTCCAGCGGCTGCCGTATGCCGATAGCGTCGGCGAGTTGCCGGTTGGAAGGATTGCGCAAGAGCAGCATGTGGCTGCAGGCGACCACGGGCGTATCGGATTCCGTCACCCCGAATTGCCTGAGCAGCCGGTCCACATTGGGATCGGTTTCGAGGTCCACCCACGTGAACAGAATGCGGTTCTTGGACAGGAAATCGCGCACCCGGAAGGTATCCTGCGAGTAACGGGAGCCGATGACCCGCAGGCCGGTGAAGGTGGGGGACTCGCGCAAAAGCTGGCGCCGCGCGATGAACGCCTGGAGAATGATATCGCTGACGCTTGGGCACTGGTTCAAGGCGGCCCGCAGGGCGTTTCCCGAGATCTGGTACACCTCGCAATCGCCCCGCGCGACAGCGGTGACGATGGCCGGCAGGCCGGTCAGATGCGAGATGTCGCCCGTGAACTCGCCCGCGCGATGGATGGCGATGGTCTTCGGCTCGTCGCCCGAGTAGTCTATGATCTCGACCTCGCCCGACTTCACAATGAAGAAGTTTATGTTCTGCTCGCCGACCGCAAACAGCGTTTCACCGTTCCGAAACAACTTCGGCTCGGCAGCGGTCGCGCGCGCCAGTTTACCGATTTGCGTCTCATCCAAAGTGGGAAATGCCACCGACAGCAGGTTGTGTTCGCTCATAAGCTCAAGCCTCGTACATCCACTTCCCTCCCACCATCGTACGCTCGATGGGAATGGCGACCAGGGACGAGGGCTCCTCGCGCAAGGGGTCGCGGCCGAGCACCACCAGGTCGGCTAATTTGCCCGCTTCGATGGAACCCTTCAGCTTCTCTTCATACGAAGCGTAGGCGCCGTGAACCGTGGCCACGCGCAGGGCCTCCGCCACGCTGATGCGCTGCTTCGGTCCCCACACGTTTCCTTTGGTATCGGTGCGGGTCACGCTGGATTGCAGGAACATCATCGGCTCAAACGGTCCAGCCCAATAGTCGGAGGACATGGTGGCGGGAATGCCGGCATCGAGAAAACTGCGCAGCGCGAACATCGAATTCAGGCGCTCCGCTCCATACTCTTTCATCTTCTCGCCGTGGTAGTAGACGTAGCTCGAAAACGGGGCCGGAATGACGCCCTGCGCTTTGATGCGGCGGACCGGGTCGCCGTTGATGACGGTGCAGTGTTCGATGCGGAAGCGTGGATCGCGCCGCGGCGCCTCGCGCTGGAGCCGCTCGTAAACCCGCAACACGATGTCGATGGCCACGTCCCCATTGGCGTGCTGCCGATGTGCCATCCCGCGGCGTGGGCCTGGCGCGCGTTGTTATAGAGTTGCTCTTCGGTGCGCACCAGGATGCCGTAATCGTCCGGCCGGCCGATGTACGGCTGCGAGACCCGCGCGGTCCGCTCCGAGATCGATCCGTCGCACACCATCTTCATCGCGCCGATGCGCACCCATTCGTTGCCCAATCCGGAGCGTGCACCAGAGGACAGCATTCTTCCGATGTAACCCTGGCTGATGAAGGCATAGACGCGGACCGCGAGGTCGCCGGATTCATAGGCGTCCTGGTAAGCGGCGAGGTCCTCGGGCGATCCCTGCGGATCGTGGACCGAAGTGATGCCGCTGCGCGCGATCATGCGGGTAATGAGCTTGACGGCTTCGCGGCGGTCGGCTCGCGTGGCGGACATCGGAATTCGGGCGTAGAGGGGAATCTTGGCGCGCTCCGCGACGCGCCCGGTGAGCTTTCCGCCGGCGCCGCGCTCGAACCTGCCGCCTTCCGGATCGGGCGTCTGCTCGTTCACGTCCGCGATCTGGAAAGCGCGCGAATTCACGTAAGCCGTGTGGCCGCCGCGGTGATTCACCAGGACCGGATGCTCGGGAGCCGCGGCGTCCAGATCGGCTTTGCTGAGCGGCCGCCCGTCGCTGGTCTTGGTGTCGTCGTACATGAACCCGACCACCCACTGGCCCGGCGGAGTCCGGGCGGCGCGCTCGCGGATGGCGTCCTGGATGGCGGCAATCGATCGCAGGTCGCAGTTAACATTCTTCAGGTGCTCCAATCCGGCGAGGGCGGTGTGCAGATGGGCGTCGATGAAGCCCGGGGTCACGGTGCGGCCGCCCAAGTCCACCTTGGCCGCGCCGGCGGAGGGGAGGTTCGCGATCTCGTGGTTGGTTCCCACGGCGAAGAAGCGCCCGTCGGCGATGGCCACCGCCTCGGCGTGCGGGTTGGCGCGATCCATGGTGTGGATGTTGCCGTTGACCAGGATCAGGTCCGGCTTCACCGATCCCGCGCGAAGCGAAGCCGCTCCGAGTGCGCCCAGAAAAGCACGCCGCGACGAGTGCATGGTTCCCCTCTTCGTGAGTGTGGGGGCGGGGCGAGCGAGGTGTCAAGTGGGGTGAACGCAGAAGACGTACAATCTCTATCATGTACGACGGTTCAAAAGATTCGCTGAAGAGCATTCTGGCGTGGCTGCAAGGAACGGATGAAGGCGGATGGGAAGCGCAAATCGAATCGGGCGAGGGATGCCGGTCGGACATGGAGCGGATGGCCCGCCCCATTTACGGGCGGGGCAAGACGGGACCGGAGCGCAATCCGGACTCTGAAAAGCTGAACCACGCAGTTCCTCACGTGCGGGCCATGCTGACTGCCATGCGGAACAGAAATCGCGCGGCGGCGGTGGAGCATGGCAGGGCGGCGCTGGCGGTGATGTAGCGGCCGATGAGCTATCTGCCGATTGAGGATTACGGGGTGATCGGCGACATGCGGTCGGTGGCGCTGGTGGGGAAGAACGGGTCGATCGACTGGTGCTGCCTGCCGGAATTCGATTCGCCGAGCGTCTTTGCGGCCATCCTGGACGACCACAAGGGCGGATTCTTCGAGCTGCGGCCGGCGGCGGATTGCCACGGCAGGCAGATGTACCTGACCAACACCAACGTGCTGATGACGCGGTTCTTCGGCGGCGAAGGAATGGCCGAGGTGCTGGACTTCATGTCCATCGGGCGGGAGGCCGGCGGGGAGACGGAGCAGGGCGCGCGCCAACTGGTGCGTATCGCCAAGGCGATTCGCGGCCCCATCCGCTTCCGCCTGCGCTGCCAGCCGGCATTCGATTATGCGCGCGAGCGGCACGAAATCGAAATCGCCGCCGGCGGGTCGAGCGCCATCTTCACGGGCTCGGGACGGACGCTGGTGCTGAAGGGCGAACAGCCGCTGGCGCGCGACGAGGGGTCGGGCGCGGCGGCGGAATTTGTCCTCGAGAGCGGCCAGGAGGCCGCGTTTGTGCTGCGGTATGGCGCCGGGCCGGGCGGCCGCTCGCTGAGCGAGGAGCCCATCGACCGCGAAGGACTGCTGCGCGAGACCGTGCGCTACTGGCGGGGGTGGGCGGAGCGGAGCCGGTATCGCGGCCGCTGGCGCGAGATGGTGACGCGTTCGGCGCTGGTGTTGAAGCTGCTGACGTTCCTGCCCACCGGGGCGATTGTGGCGGCGCCGACCACCAGTCTGCCGGAACAGATCGGCGGCGTGCGCAATTGGGACTACCGCTACACGTGGGTGCGCGACGCGGCCTTTACGGTCTATTCGCTAATGCGGTTGGGCTATACCGAGGAGGCCGGCGCCTTCGCCGGTTTCATGCAGGCGCGCGCCCGGGAAGGGGCGCCCGACAACGGTCCGCTGAAGGTGCTGTACGGAATCGACGGGCGGCACGATCTGCGCGAGGAGACGCTGGACCATCTGGATGGCTACCGCGGGTCGCGGCCGGTGCGCATCGGCAACGCGGCGGCGGGGCATCTACAGCTCGACGTCTATGGCGAACTGCTGGACGCGGTCTACCTGTACGACAAATACGGGACCGCGCTTTCCTACGATACCTGGGTGCAAATCGAGCGCATGCTCGACTGGCTGGCGGCGAACTGGGAGCAGCCGGACCAGAGCATCTGGGAGGTGCGCGGCGGCCGGCAGGATTTCACCTACTCGAAACTGCAGTGCTGGGTGGCGCTCGACCGCGGCCTGCGCCTGGCGCGGAAGCGTTCGTTTCCGTCGGAAGGCTTTATCTGGCTGCGCGAGCGCAACCGCATCTATACCGCGATCATGGAAAAGGGATGGAACGAGAGCCGGGGGTGCTTTACGCAGTGTTTCGGCTCCGAGGCGCTGGACGCCAGTCTCCTGTTGATGCCCCTGATGCTGTTCGTGTCGCCGAAGGACCCGCGGATGCTTTCGACGATCGCCCGCATACGGAAGGAACTGGCGGCCGACAGCCTGGTGCGGCGCTACGAGATCGGCAAGGCGGCGCGCGACGGTCTGGCCGGCGGAGAAGGCTTTTTCAGCACCTGTTCGTTCTGGCTGGTGGAAGCTATGTCGCGCGCGGGGTACCTGGAAGAGGCGCAACTGCTGTTCGAAAAACTACTGTCGTACGCCAATCATCTGGGCCTGTTTTCCGAGGAGATCAGTTTGCAGGGCGAACTGCTGGGCAACTATCCCCAAGCGCTCACGCATTTAGCGCTGATCAGCGCGGCATACAGCCTGGACCGGTCGTTGGATGCGGGGTGAGGCGTTACTCCTGGGCCGGCATTTGCTGTTCGATTTCGCGCCAGGCGCTGACCTTGAGACGGCGGCAAACCCAGCAGAGCGGCTCACTGCCGGCAGCGGAAGTTTCGGCCCCGCAGACGAAGCACTTCGCCGGGGTCTTCAGGCCGTCGGGCGAAATCGACCGTTTGGCCTGTTCCAGCAGTTCCGCGGGAACGACAATCTCCGGTTTGGGCTGCACTTTTCGTCTCATCTTGATCCCCCACCTTGCTTCTACTATGGCAGAAACCGCGCCGCCAAACAACTCACTGAACTTATGGTACGTACTGGCTATGCCGCTTCGGGAACCTGCACGACCACGGCGACGTCGAGTTGCGCGGAGCAGCGCGGGCATTTCTGACCGGAGGCCACGCGCGGGAATTTTCCCCGCAAGTCGATATCGGCGGGCACGGTGTGCGTGCAGATGGGGCAATGCACCTGCCCCTTGGTCTGATTTTCAACGAATGCTCTCATAACGTCCCCTCTCACTTCATCCGACGCAGAAAATAGAGCACGGGTTGTGCCAAATATCGTAAATATTCTTAAATTCGCGGCCGGGGTAGCGGGGAAACTCACCGACGAGTCCGGGCGGCGGGTGCTACGCTGAGGTCATGACCCAGCCCGCCGCCCCCAAGATCCAGTTGATCAACACGCCCGATTACCGGGAAGATTATGCCAACAGCGTCCAGGTGCGGGTGAACCTGTGGGATTTCTTCCTGATGTTCGGACGGGTGAACCAGACCGCGCCGGACAACGTCGCCATCCACAATTTTCAGGGCATTTACGTAAGCCCGCAGCAGGCCAAGGCGCTGCTCAACGTGCTCCAGCAGAACGTGACGCAATACGAGACGGCCTTTGGCGAAATCAAGCTCGAGCCGCAGGCGGCGAGCGGTATCGTGCAGTAGCCGGGCCATGGCGTCTCATGCCGCGGAACCACGCCGCCCCGTCCGGCGTTCCTCGTACATTTACAGCTTCATATTTTTCGCGCTGATCCTTTTCCTGAGCCACCTGTGGCTGGTGCGTCTGCCCTATTACTGGGACGAAGCCGGGCAATTCGTTCCGGCGGCGCTGGATATTCTGCACGGGGGGAGTTGGATTCCGCACTCGGCGACTCCGAATGTCCATCCGCCGGCGGTGATGGCCTACCTGGCGGCCTTCTGGCGGGTGGCGGGTTACGATCCGGTTTCCACGCGCGCGGCCATGCTGCTTCTGGCGTCGGGCGGATTGCTGGCGGCATTCCTGCTGGCCATCGAGCTATCGAGGGAAGTACAGGGCGCGCCGGCCTTCCTGGTGGCGGCGCTGGTGGCGGCCTCTCCGCTGTTTTTCGCGCAGGCCATGCTGGCGCAACTGGACGCGCCGGCCATGCTCTTCACGTCGCTGGCGCTGTGGCTGTTCCTGCGGGACCGCATCCGGCCGGCGGCGGCGGTATGCGTGGTGCTGGTGCTGGTGAAGGAGACGGGGCTGGTGACGCCGCTGGTATTCGCGATCTGGCTGGCGCACGAGCGGCGCTGGCGCGAGGCCGCTTATTTCCTGGCGCCGGCGGCGGTGCTGGCGGTGTGGTTGACGATCCTGTTCCGGGCCACCGGTCACTGGATGGGCAATGCGGAATTCCTGCGCTACAACCTGTACTACCCGTGGCACGCGGTGCGGCTGGCGATGGCGTTTCTGCGGCGTCTCTACTATCTTTTCGTCGCCGATCTGCATTGGGTGGGCACGCTGGCCCTGCTCTACGCGTGGCGCCGCAGCCGCATTTTTCGCAGCCGTTCCTGGCGGATCGCCTGGTGGCTGGTGGCGGCCCACGTGGCCCTGCTCACGGTACTGGGCGGCGCGGTGCTGGAGCGTTATCTCCTGCCGGTGCTGCCCATCGTCTACACCGCCATGGTGGCGGGGCTCTCCCTCTACCGGCGGGTACCGCAACTGGTCTCGACGGGGGTGTTGCTGGCGGGCGTGGCGGCGTGCAATTTCGTCAATCCTCCCTACCCGTTTCCTTACGAAGACAACCTGGCGTTCACGGACTTCATCCGGCTGCATGCGGATGCGGCGGACTACCTGGCGCACTGGTATCCGGCAGCCCGCGTTTCCACGGTGTGGCCGCTGACCGCGGAGTTGGCGCGCCCCGAGCTGGGCTACGTCCGGCGCGGGCTGGCCGTACGCCCCGTACCCAACCTGGCGCCGGCGACGCTGGAGGGGATGGATTGGAGCAAGGTCGAGGTGCTGGTAGCCTATTCGCGCCATTGGGATCCGCGGTTCAGCCTGATGCACTACGCGCCGTTGGTGCGCTTCCGGCGGCGGTTCTACGGCCATGCTCCCAACGCCACGGCCGAAGAAACGCGCGCCCGGGTGCCGTTTCCCATCGCGGCGCATTTCGAGCGCCACGGCCAGTGGGCGGATGTCTATGTCAATCCGGCGATGCCTGAGACACCGGCGGCGGCGTGGCGAACCATGCAGGCGTGGGGTGGAAGCTCTCAGCGATAGGAGGCCGGCTTGGAGCCGCGCTGGTGACGGGTCAGGCGGGGCGGGCGCGGAGCGGGGAAAACTGCTCGCGGCCGCAACGGCACAGGTATTCCAGCAGGAGGATCATCTTGTGCTCCTGGTCGTCGGTACGGCAGGGGTGGTCCAAGCGCGCCTCCTGAAACCAGGCGATGCGCTGGGCCAGCTGCGCCCGGGAACAACGGCACGTCTCCGGCGACTCCAGGGTGCACGCGCCCAGGAATTCGGCAATGAACTGCAATTCGTCGTAGGACAGGCCCAACAGGAAGCGGCGGGCCTCGGGTTTGACCGGGCTGTCGGCACACGCCACCAGAGCGGCTACCAGCGTGTTGCGCACGGAAGATCTCCTGGTTGGTGAGAAACCATTATGCTCCGTATTTTTGGATCTGTGCGTATTATTGCGAAAACGGGTTCCCGGCGCAAGGGCCGATGGGCGATGGGTGGAGGTTCCCGGCAGCGGATTGCCGAACAGCGTTTTTTGCTCCCGGCCCAGCCGTGGCGACGCACAACTGAACGGGACCGGCGGGACCGGGCCGGGCCCAAACACTGCGACACTACGCGTGCTATACTGTTTCGCGTTACACGAAGCGCGGTACAGGATAGCGCTGTTGATAAAGACGTTCCGTTGCCGTGAAGCCGAACAGATCGCCTTGGGCCATCACAGCCGACGCTTTGGCAATATTGAGAGAGTGGCGCGCCGGAAACTGCGAATGATTCAAACCGCTGCCAACCTCGAAGATCTGAAGGCGCCGCCCGCGAACCGCTTGGAGGCGCTCCGTGGCGCCCGGAACGGGCAGCACAGCATACGGATCAACGACCAGTGGCGTGTCTGCTTTGTGTGGCGCAACGGAGACGCCTACGACGTTGAGATTGTGGACTATCATTGAGTCCGAAGGAACCAGAAATGCCGAAAAAACATCAGGAACTGTTGCCCCCGATTCATCCGGGAGAGATCCTAGCCGAGGAATTCATAAAGCCGCTCAGGCTGAGCATCAACCGGGTTGCCCGCGATCTGCGCGTTCCAGTAACGCGTATCGCCGAGATCGTTCACGGTCGGCGCGCCGTCTCCTCGGACACAGCCCTTCGCCTGGCCCGCTATTTCAGCACTACGCCGGCATTCTGGATGAACCTGCAATCGGCATATGACCTCGAAGTCGCCGAGCGTGAGTCGATGGACAGGATCAAGCGAGACGTTCATCCGGTCGATGCCGTCGCGTGAGACTCGACGAAGAGCTCGTGTCCAGGGTTGCGATGACCCGTCAAAAGGTCAAAAGGTGGCGGGAATGGCCGGTCGCCGACGACCCTGCTATGCTCGCGGATTCAAGACTGATTTTTGTAGAAGACGTACAGGAATACCGCCACGCTCACGCTTGCCAGCAAATGAACTAGCGATATCAACAGCGCCATCGCAGCAATCGCACCGGCCAGCAAACTCGATACGTCACGGATGACACCCACCGCCTGCAGAACGGTGAGCAGAGTCATGCCGATCAAAGCGAAGAACGCCGCACTCTTGAGACTCATGGTAGAGATTATATGCCCGCAGGAACGGGAACGCTGGAACAACAGAAGCTTCGGGTCCGCTTCGCCGGGCTGCCAGACTGCCTCCAGCATGCTCAGACATTTACACAAGAGCTAACTGCTCTTCGGTTGGCTCCGCTCAACAATACCAGGGCTCGGTGAGGTAGGGGACCGTGGCGCGCGCCGGCATCGGGACATCTACCGGGAACGCGCCGGTTTGCGCGAGGTCCCAGATGGCGCGGAAGATCTCGAGGCGCGGGGCGCGGCGGCGCTCCTGGCGCTTGATCGTTTCCTGGATGGAGGCGCACAGGGGGTCGAGGGCGGGGTCCGGATTGTGCCAGGGGTAGCACAGCACGCGCGGGTCGAATGGTTGGATGATGGCGCGAATCTCGGCGAGGTCCAGGAGCAGCGAACCGGCCGGAATCAGCAGGCGGATGGCGAGTTGAATCGGCGCTACCTGGTCGGCCAGGCCGAGGTCCGCGAGCGCCCGCAGGAATTCGCCGTAGCTTTCCCGCGTAGTCCAAGGGGTGAAGGGGATGAAGGTGGGCGACAGGTGGAGCGAGGCGGCGCGCATCAGGTGGAGCGCTTCGATGAAGCCGGCGCGGGTGTGGCCCTTGTCCAGCTTTTCGAGCACCGCGTCGTCGAGCGATTCCACGGCACTGGTCACGAACAGGCAGCCCGTGGCGTGGAGCACGGGCAGCAGATCGCGATGCTTCAAGAGGTGCTCGATTTTGATGGTGACGTCGTAGGTGAGGCGCGGCCACTCGCGATGGAGCGCCTCCGCAATCGGGATGGCGTGACCCGGGCCGTTGAAGAAATCGGGGTCGCCGAAGGTGATGTGCTCCGCGCCCACGGCCACCTGGCGGCGGATGTCCTCGAGCACCACGTCCTGCTGCACGATGCGAAACAGGCCGCGATACACGGGCACCACGGGACAATGGCGGCACAGATGCTTGCAGCCGTGGCTGGCCTCGGTGTAGCCCACCGTACGGCGGGCATCGCCCGACACCAGTTGCGCATAGGCGCCGAGCGGCGGCAGGCCGGTGCGGTCGGGCACCAGGAACTGCTGGCGCGCCATGGAGATTAGCGGCTCGGGCTGGCGGTAGGGCGGTTCGTTGGGGCGCCCCACACTCAGGCGGCGCGCGAGATCGGACAGTCCCTGTTCGAACTCGCCGCCGAGCACCGTTTGGACGCCGGCACGCCGCAACACGGAATCGTTCAGCGGCGCGTACAGGCCATACGCGCACAGGTGAGCGCGCGGATTGGCGGCGCGCACCCGGTCCACCACCTTCTGGAACAGGCGGGTGGCGGTGTGCATGGGCAGAAAAAACGCAATGAGACCGGCCTGTTCCACGGCCTGCTGAGGGAACGGGCTGCAGGAAAGATCGGCGAGCGTCACCTCGTGGCCGGCGGCGCGCAGCCAGGCCGCGGGCGACGCCAGGCCGAACGGCTGCCGGCCCAGTTCGTAGGTGGAGATCAGGACAATACGCACTTAGTTCTATTATGAGGGGTGGTGACCGATGCGGCGACCGCTCCCTTACGGGGCGCCCTCCGGGCCCGGCTCTGAGGGAGCGGCGGCGCCTGCGCGGGATGGGCGAACATCCGGAGGGCGACCGGGGGTCGCCCGCGGACCAGGGGGTCCGCCCCACCATGCGTTGTGCCTATAATCAAATAGAAACAGTGAACTGGGTCGCACTCCTCACTACAAGGAATCCTTATCGATGTCCACACTAGAGGTCCGGCCGGATGAGCCTGTGTCCGAGCCATCCGGCCATTCGGTCGTCAACGATTTCAGTATTCAGATCGCCACCGTCAACGGATCGGGCAGCCAGACCGCGAATTCGGTGTTGATGCGCGCCATTTTCCAGATGGGCGTTCCGGTCTCGGGGAAGAACATGTTCCCCTCGAACATCGCCGGGCTGCCGACGTGGTTCACCATCCGCGCCAGCCGGCAGGGGTATATCGGGCGCCGCAAGGAGATCGATTTCCTGGTGGCCATGAATCCGGAAACCGCGCGCGAAGACGTCATGAACCTGGAAAGCGGCGCCGCGGTGGTTTACGACGAAGCGTTGAAGCTCAGCGAACTGCGCAGCGACGTGTACTTTTATCCCGTCCCCTTCGACAAGCTGGTAGCGCCGGTGTGTCCCGAGGCCAAGCTGCGCAAGCTGGTGCGGAACATGATCTACGACGGCGTGGTGGCGCAGTTGCTGGCCATCGAAATGGACGAGGTCCACAAGGCCCTGGTGAAGCAGTTCGGCAAGCGCAAAGCGAAGGCCGCCGAGCTGAACTGGGGCGCCTGCCGGGCGGGATTCGATTACGCGGCCAAGACCTTCCCGAAGCGCGATCCCTACCGCGTCGAGCGGATGAACGAAACCGCCGGCAAGATGATCGTTGACGGCAACTCGGCCTGCGCGCTGGGGGCCATGTTCGCGGGGGTGACGGTGGTGACGTGGTACCCCATCACGCCGTCGTCATCGCTGGTGGAATCGCTCATCGGGTATATGAAGCGGTTCCGTCACGATCCGGAAACAGGCAAGGCCACATACGCCATCGTGCAGGCGGAAGACGAGCTGGCCTCCATCGGCATGGCGCTGGGCGCGGGTTGGGCGGGCGCGCGCTCCATGACCGCCACCGCCGGGCCGGGCATCTCGCTCATGTCGGAGTTCGTGGGCTTGGGCTACTACGCGGAGATTCCCGCGGTGATCTTCAATGTGGAGCGCGTAGGGCCTTCCACCGGCCTGCCCACCAGGACGCAGCAGGGCGACCTGCTCTCGACCGCGCTGCTCTCGCACGGCGATACCAAGCACCCCATGTTCTTCCCCTCCTCGTGCGAAGAATGCTTTTCGATGGCCATCGACGCCTTCGACTTCGCGGAGCGGTTCCAGACCCCGGTCTTCGTGATGACCGATCTCGACCTGGGGATGAACAACTGGATGGCCGACCCCTTCCCCTATCCGGAGAAGCCCATCGAGCGGGGCAAAGTGCTGACGGCCGAGGACCTGGATAAGCTGGGCGGCTTTGCGCGCTACAAGGACGTGGACGGCGATGGCGTCGGCTATCGCACGCTGCCGGGCACCAATCATCCCTCCGCGTCGTACTTCACGCGCGGCAGCGGCCACAACGAAAAGGCGCAGTACACCGAGCGCGAGGACGATTACATCCACAACATGGATCGCCTGGCGCACAAGTTCGAAGCCATGCGCCGCCACGTGCCCGAGCCGGTGGTGCGCACGGCGGAGAAGGCCAAGATCGGCTTTGTGGCGTTCGGCACCTCGGATTACGCCGTGCGCGAAAGCTGCGATCAATTGAAGAACGAATACGGGATCGACGCCAGCTACCTGCGTCTCCGAGGCTATCCGTTCACCGGGCACCTGCT
>JADGNR010000087.1 GCA_017883415.1 Bryobacteraceae bacterium
CGTCTGGGACTGTTCGGAACAACTGGTCAGAATCAAAAGGATGGCGCCACTCAGCGGGAACAAAAGCTTTCTCATATGCACCTGCCCGCCATTCTAGCAGCGGGAAGAGAAGGTATGGAACGCCCCCCCGGCGGTCCGCCGCGTGATCGGCTTAACAATCGCCCACCGTCCCGTATGCCATAATAGGAGCTAGTAGGAGGGCCAGATGTTCCCTCGGATCGATCTAAGGGTGTGTGCATTACTTGCGGTGGCGATTCTGCCGCTGCAGCCGGCTTGGAGTCAGGGCAGGGGCGGGGGCGGTTCGGCGCCGCCATCGACCGGCACGGGAAGCACGGGGACGGGCACTGGTGGGATCTCCGGCCGTAACACCACAACAAACCCCACCGGCACAACCAATCCCAACAACGCGCCCACGTCGCTGCCGCAGCCCATTTTCCTCAGCGGACGGGTCATGCTGGAGGACGGTACTGCGCCCTCCGACACCGTCACCATCGAGCGCGTCTGCAACGGCGTTCCGCACGCCGAGGGCTATACCGACAGCCGGGGCTACTTTGGCATCCAGCTGGGGCAGAACAACGGCGTATTGCAAGACGCCAGTGAAACCGGGGGGCCTTCCGGCGGGATGCAGAATGCCGGATCTGGGTTTGGGCGGCCCTCTTCCACCACGTCCTTCCCTGGAGGGAATTCGTCGTCCATGGGCTCGGACCAGCGGCTCTTTTCCTGCGAGTTGCGCGCCAGGCTCGCCGGGTATCGTTCCCAGTCCGTGAACCTCGCCACCCATCGCGCCATGGATAATCCCGATCTCGGCACCATCCTGCTCCACCGGATCGGGGCCAGCGAAGGCACCACCGTCAGCGCCGTTTCCCTGGCTGCTCCCAAGGATGCCCGCAAGGCGTTCGAAAAGGGCCTGGAGGCGGCCAAGAAGAAGAAGTCCGACGACGCCATGAGGGATTTCCAAAAGGCCGTGGAAGTGTACCCGAATTACGCCGCGGCATGGTGCGAACTGGGGAAGATGCAAGCCTTTCAGGGCGACTTTTATACCGCCCGCGGCTCTTTTCAATACGCCGTGAAAGCGGACCCCTCCTTCGTGGTCCCCTACATGGAACTTTCGTTGCTGGCGGTGCGCGCGCAAAAATGGCAGGAAGTGGCCGACACCAGCGAACGCGTCGTAACCCTGGACCCGTTCGATTATCCGCAGGCCTTCCTCTTTAATGCCGTGGCCAACTACAACCTCAAGAAGATCGACGCCGCCGAGCGAAGCGTGCGCCAGGCGCTGAAGCTGGATACCCGGCGCCAATTCCCGAAATCCTTCCACCTGCTGGGCTTGATCATGGCACGCCGCCAGGATTATTCCGGGGCCGCGGAGCAATTCCGCACCTACCTTGAGCTTGCTCCCGACGCCGAGGACGCGCCGGCCGTGCGCTCGCAACTGGCCGCCATCGACAAGGTCACCGCCCAGAACGCCGCCAACCGGGACCAGCAGTAGCAGCAAAGCCTACCGCCCCGGCACGCCCACCCACGTCCGCGTGGCGAAGTCCGTCAGGCTGAGCAGGATCAGAATGATCAGCCACAGCAGCCCGCCCAATACCACCAGGCGCGTCAGCCGCGTGCTGTGCCGCATGTGCATGAAGAACAGCGCCACCAGCAGCATCTTGCATACCGCGATGGCCAGCGCCACCACCACGCTGAAGGGGCCCAGATCCACAAACGCCACCGCCGTCGTGAGCACCGTGAGCGCGATCAGCACCGCGAAAACCAGCACGTAGGTCCGGACGCGATCGATGTGTTCCGTCATGGCTATTTCCCCAGGTGCCGGTCGATCAGGTACAGCAGCGGAAACAGGAAAATCCAGATGATGTCCACGAAGTGCCAGTACAGGCCGCTCACGTCGACCGGGGTCATGTATGCGGCCGAGTAAGTTCCTTTGCGGGCCTGCCAGATCAGCACCGACAGTATCCCCACCCCGATCACCATGTGCATCGCGTGCAGCCCGGTCATCGCGAAGTAGAGCGAAAAGAACAACTGCGCGCGGCCCTGCAACTCCGGCGGCAGGCCCTCGAAATGGAACGCCGCCCCGGGCACGTGGTGCTCCTGGAACTTCTCGTTCCACTCGTACGCCTTGACGCCCAGGAACACGCCGCCCAGAATCAGGGTCAGGATCAGGAACAGCACGATGGTCTTGCGCTCGCCCAGTTGCGCGCCGCGTACGGCCAGCACCATGGTCAAGCTGCTGCACAGCAATACCACCGTATTGGCAGCGCCAACATACACTTTCAGGCTGCTCGAGGCCACCGCAAAGACGCCCGCGTTCGCGCTGCGGTACACGATGTACACCAGGAACAGGCCGCCGAAGAACATGATTTCGGTGATGAGGAAAATCCACATCCCCAGGGTCGAGGCATCCTTCTGCTGCTCTTCGGTATCGAACTGCTCGCGTAGCGCGAGCGTTTCCGCGCGGCCTTCGCTAGCCAACTTCAACCTCCCCCATCACCGCGCGGTAATCGTACGCCTCGTGGGTCACGATTGGGGTCTCGTCGAAATTGTGCGCCGGAGGCGGAGACGCGGTCTTCCATTCCAGGCCCGTCGCGCCCCACGGGTTGGCCCCCGCCACCTTCCCGTAGCGCAGCGACCAGATGAAGTAGATCATCGGAATCACGTAGCCCACCGCCAGCACCGACGCGCCGGCGGTCGAAAGCACGTGCAGCACCTGGAACTCGGGCGGATATACATGATAGCGGCGCGGCATTCCCAGGTAGCCCAGCACGAACTGCGGGAAGAAGGTGAGGTTGAAGCCCAGGAAAATCACCAGCGCCGAGAGCTTCGCCCATCCCTCCGGATACATGCGGCCGGTCATCTTGGGCCACCAGTAATGCAGCCCGCCCAGGTACGCCATGATGGTTCCGCCCACCATGATGTAGTGAAAATGCGCCACCACGAAGTACGTGTCGGTGACGTGCACGTCGAACCCCAGCGCGGCTACGAACAGCCCCGTCAGCCCGCCGATGGTGAACAGCCCGATGAAGCCGAACGCATACAGCATCGGGGTGTCGTAGGAAATCGAGCCTTTGTACAGGGTCGCCGTCCAGTTGAATACCTTGATGGCCGAGGGGATCGCCACGAAGTAGCTCAGGAAGGAAAACACCAGGCCGGCATACAGCGATTGCGTGCTGACGAACAGGTGATGCCCCCACACCAGGAATCCCAGCACCGCGATGGCGACGCTCGCAAAAGCCACGAAGTGGTAGCCGAACACCGGCTTGCGCGAATACACCGACACCAGCTCGCTGATCACGCCCATGGCGGGCAGCACCATGATGTACACCGCGGGGTGCGAGTAGAACCAGAACAGGTGTTGGAACAGCACCGGGTCGCCCCCGCGCGTGGGGTCGAAGATGCCCAGGTGGAATACCCGTTCGCAGAACAACAGGATGATGGTCACCGCCAGCACGGGGGTGCCCAGCACCTGGATGACGGAGGTGGCGTAGGTCGACCACACAAATAGCGGCAGGCGGAACCAGGTCATGCCCGGGGCGCGCATACGGTGCACCGTGACGATGAAGTTCAGCCCCGTCAGAATAGAAGAGAAACCCGCTACGAAAATTCCCAGCGCCGTGGCGATCACCCAGGTATTCGAGTAGGAGGTGCTGTACGGCGTGTAGAAGGTCCAGCCCGTGTCCACGCCGCCCGCCAGCATGGCATACAGGCTCAGCAGCCCGCCGATCACCAGCAGATACCAGCTCAACAGGTTGATGCGCGGAAACGCCAGGTCGCGCGCGCCGATCATCAGCGGCAGGAAGAAGTTGCCCAGGGTCGCGGGAATCGCCGGGATCAGGAAGAAAAATACCATGGCCACGCCGTGCATGGTGAACAGCTTGTTGTACGTTTCCGACGAGACCAGGTCCCCTTGCGGCGTGAGCAGCTCGATCCGGATCAGCGTGGCAAAAGCGCCGCCCAGAAAAAAGAAGAGCGTGATGGTGGCCAGGTACAGCAGCCCGATGCGCTTATGGTCCTTGGTGAGGAGCCACGACTTGATGCCGTAGCTGGCGTTCAAATAGTGCTCGCGTTCTTGTAGTGCGGCGGTAATCATAAGCTCCTACCGTTTGGGCGCCGGAACGCCCTTGGTGGCGGTCCCTTTGGGCGCCGGGTTGCCCTGCGAGACCGGAACGCCGCTGGGCGTGGCACTCCCTTCGGGCTTAGTCCCCAGCGACTTGATGTATTCCACCAGCCGCAAGACGTCCTCCTCGGTCACCAGGCCCTGAAACGTCGGCATGATGGGCTGATACCCGGCCACCACCTTCGCCTGCGGTCGCAGGATCGATTCCCGGATGTACGCTTCATCCGCTTTCACCATTCCGCCCCCGGCCAACTGCACCGTCTTGCCGAACAGCCCCACCAGCGTGGGACAGCGGCCCGAGCCGTCCGGATGGTGGCAGTTGTTGCACGCCAGCCCCTCGAATAGCTTCTCGCCGGCGGAGGCGAGCGAGCCCTCGGCCGCGCCGCCGGTCAGCCAGTTCTGGTATTCCTGCGGCTCCATTACGTGGATCCACCCGATCATGCCCGAGTGACGCGCGCCGCAATACTCCGCGCAGAAGAGATGATACTTGCCCGCCTTGGTGGGCTTGAACCAGAGGGTCGAGTATTTCCCCGGCAGCACATCCTGCTTCATGCGGAACGCCGGAATGAAGAAACTGTGGATCACGTCTTCCGACGTCATGGTGAGCTTCACGGCGCGGCCCAGCGGAACGTGCAGTTCGTTGATTTCGCGCTGCCCTTCCATGTGTTCCAGCTTCCACATCCACTGTTTGCCCACCACGTAGAGCGACAGCGCATCGGAGGGCGGGCGGGCCTCGGTGAAGTAGATGCTCGCTCCCCAGGTGAACATCACCATCGTCAGGCCGAACGGAATCACCGACCACAGGATTTCCAGCGTCAAACCGCCGTGCACCGGGTTGGGCAGTTCCTGCTCGGAGCGCCGGCGGTAGCGCACCGCGAAGTAGAAGATGGCGCCGAAGATGCCCACGGTGAAGAAAACCGCCACCGCCAGCAGGAAATACAGCAGGTGGTCCACGTCGGGTGCGATGGTGGACGCCTGCTCCGGAAATAGAGGTAGTTGACCCATGTCGATTATCCCGCGCGAACCTCGCGGCGGAACGCGATCCAAAGAAATGCGCCGCCCATCAGCAGGAAGCCCGCGGCGGCGAACCGCACCAGGTTGATGGCCAGGGCGCCATACTTGCCGGTGGCCGGGTCGTAGTGGTAGCAGAATAGAAGAATCTGGTCCACCGGGCTGCCGATCTTGTTTTCCGAAGCCTCCACCAGCCCCAGGCGCAAATCGCGCGGCGCGTATTCCACGCCGTAAAAGTAACGCGACAGGCGGCCGCCGGGGGTGAGAATCATGACCCCGCTGGCGTGCGCGAACTGGCCGGTCGCCGGGTCGTATTTGTAGTGGAAGCCTGCCGCGTCGGCCAGCGGCTTGATGCTGGTTTCATCGCCCGTAAGGAAGTGCCAGCCGTTGGCCGTGTCCGGGCGGCCGTAGCGCTTCACGTACATCTGCTTCTTCGCCGCCGCCAGCTCGGGCGTGTCTTTCGGGTCGATGCTCACGGCGACCACCTCGAAATCCCGCCCCGGGTTAAACGATACCGCCTTCAGCGCGCTTGCCACGCCGTTCAGAATCTGCGTACACAGCATGGGGCAGCGGTAATACACCAGCGCCAGCAGGACCGGCTTCCCGGTCCGAAAGAAGCTCGCCAGCGGAACCGCGCGCCCCGCTTCGTCGCGGAAGACCAGCTCCAGCGGCGCCTGCTGGTCCAGCTTCTGTTCGATGCCGACGCCCGCCAGCGCGCCCGGCAACGCGGGCCGCAAGTTGGAATCCTGCATGGTCAACGACGGCTGCACCGGCGCCGGCTGTCCCGGCTGCCCGTAAGCAGCGACGCAAAAAAGGGGACAGACGCATTTTTTCACGGCCCTTCTCCATCGCCCCAGCCAGGTCCCGCTCCGGAAAAAATGCGTCTGTCCCCTTTTTTGTTTCATCTCGACTCTCCCGCCAGCGGTCCGCCCGGTTGCTGCATCTTGGAACCCAGGCCGCTTTCCGTCGGCACGCTCACGCCGCTCGCTGCCGGCGCCGCGGTCCGCGACGGCAGACCGCGTTGCGCCAGCAGTTCTATGGCGCGGCCGATCGGGATCCGCACCACACCCTTCGGCGGGTCCACCCAACCGTAGCCGGTCAGCATCAGGTCTTCGGCGGCGCGGATCGCCCGCAAATCGGGAATGGGCGTCTTTTCCAACTGCGGCTGGGGAAAAACCTTGGTAGGCTCCACCGTCACCGCCACTGGCCCGCGTGAATCGAAATAGCGGAACAGCCCGAACAGCAGAGCCATCGACGCGAGGATCACCAGCAGCAGCGCCACCGCGAACCGCCCCACCGCCAGGGCGTCGGCGTCGGTCGCTTCGTATCCCGGCGGCCGGTTATTCTCTGCCATGTTGCAAAGCCTCTTCCAGGTGCGGGTCGCCCAGCGGCATCAGCGGGAGCTTTTCCAGTTGCAGCAGGAAATAGGCCAGCCACACGCCGCCCAACCCCACCGGCGCCGTGAAATCCATCCAGCTCACGCCCAACGAGCCCTTCAGGAAATCCGGCGCCACCAGCCAGTACAGGTCCACATACCGCATGAACAGAATGAATACCGCGATCGCCGCCAGAAAGTTGAAATCGCGCTTCAAGTCGCGCGAAAGCAGCAGCGCAAAGGGCAGCGCGAAGTGCCCCAGCACCAGGGCGAGGCCGACATACTGCCAGCCGCCGCGCAGGCGCTCCAGGTACCACGGAATTTCCGACGGCAGGTTGCCCGACCAGATGATCAGAAATTGCGAGAACGAAAAGTACGCCCACACCATCACCAGGGCCAGCAGAAATTTGCCCAGGTCGTGTAAATGGCGCGGCGTGAGCACTTCCGACATCGGCCGGCGGTAGGAAAGCAGCACCATGAGCGTGATCAGAAACGCCATCGACGAGAGCCCCTGGCCGGCCATGAACAGCATTCCGAATATGGTCGAGAACCAGTGCGGATCGAGCGAAAGCACCCAATCCACGGCCATGAACGTAATGCTGAATCCCCAGAAAATCAACCCCGGACCGGCCATGGTGGCCAGCTTGCGATGCGCCACGGCGGGCCCTTCGCGATCCTCGGTTTCCGACCAGCGGTTCAGATACCACGAGCACAACAGCCAGCCGGCGAAATAAAACGCCGCCCGCCCCACGAAGAACCGCACGTTCAGGTAGGCGTGCTTGTGGCGCAGGACGGCATCGGCGGCCACCACCTCGGCGTGCGACCAGCGGTACAGACTCGGAATGCCGAACAGCACGGGCACGAACAACAGCGCCAGCAGCGGCAGGGTGCGCGTGGCGGCTTCGCACGGCCGCCGGATCACCAGCCCCCAGGCGCCGCCGCTCAGGTACTGCAGCATCAGCCACGCCATGGACCCCAGCGCCACGCCCAGATAGAACACGTACGACCACAGATATGAGCGGAAAAACTGCGCCGGCCAGGCGATCGCCCCGAGCGCGGTCACCGCCAGCGCGGCGATGCCCACGATCGCGGCGCGCGACCGCCACAGTTTCAGATCGCGCAGCAGTTCACCGGAAAGGGCGAAATCCGCCGCCTGGGCCATCATCGGGCGCCTCCCTGGTCCAGCTGCGCGCGCGCTTCCGGCGGCACGTCGCTCAGTGCAGCGTTCTGGCTCAACTGCAGCGCGCGCACGTACGCCACAATGGCCCAGCGGTCCTCCGGCGGAATCTGCGCCGCGTAGTCGGGCATGGCGCCGAACCCGTTGGTGATGACGTCAAAGATGTATCCGTGGGGCACCTGGCGCAGACGGTCGCTGTGATACGACGGCGGAGGGCGATACCCGCGCCGCACCACCATGCCGTTGCCGCGGCCCGTCCGGTCGTGGCAGGGCGAGCAGTATACGTTGAAGCGATCCTGGCCGCGCTCGATCACTTCTTTGGTCACGGCGAACGGGAACGTGTCGAGCGGCTTGCCGTCGGGGCCCTTGCCCGTATAAAAAGCGGCATCGTCGCGCAAATGGCCTCGCGCGATAGTGCCCTCGAGCAAAGGACGCTCGGATCGGCCATCGCCGAAGAAATCGGTCGGCCGCAGCGGAATGAACTTCGGCTGATCGTGCATGTCCTGCCGGCACCCGATCGCCCCCACAACCGCGACCACCACCAGAACCCGCCCCTTCAGAGCCGCGGCCGTGAGGGAGCGGTCGCCGCCAATTGAACCCCTAAGGCGCAACTTCCGACACCTCCCTCGGCCCCAGCGTCTGCAGGAAATCGCAGGTCTCCTCCCGATCGAACAGCGGGTCCGTGGCCACAATGCACAGGAAGAAACGGTTGCGCGACGCAAAGGCGAACCGCGGCACGTTGAACACCGGGTGGTAGGGCATAGGCAGCCCGCACAGCGCCAGCATGCCCAGCACCGCGGAAATCGCCGCGAACAGTATGGTCATCTCGAAGGCGATCACAATGTACATCGGCCAGCTATGCAACGGCCGGCCCGCCACGTTGATCGGGAATTGAATCACCGTGACGTAATACTGCAGCAGGTAGCCCGTGAGGCCGCCCACGATCCCGCCGACCAGCACTATCAGCGGCAGTTTGTTCTTGTGCAGGTGCAGCGCCTCGGTCAACTCCTCGATGGGAAACGGCGAGTAGGCGTCCAGCTTGCGGAAGCCCTTCTCCCGCGCGGCGCGCGCCGCATTCACCAGCGCCGTCGGACTCTCGAACTCCGCGATCACCCCGTAGACCGGCTTGATCACCCTTCCGCCTCCTCCTCGACTTTGGCTTGCGGCAGAAGCGTCCGCACTTCAAAAATCGAAATCATGGGCAGCAGCCGGATGAATACGAAGAATAGGAAAAGGAACAGGCCGATGGTGCCCAGATACGTGCCCCAGTCCCAGCGCGTGGCCTGGAAGACGGACCACGAGGACGGCAGGAAATCCTGCGCCAGGCTGCTCACGATGATCACGTAGCGCTCCAGCCACATGCCCACCAGCACCACGATGGACGACACGAACAGCAGCGCCGGGCTCGACCGGATGCGCTTGAACCACAGCGCCTGCGGTGCCAGAATGTTGCAGAAAATCAGCGCCCAGTAACAGACCGCGTACGGGCCGGTCATGCGGTTCCACAGGGCGCTCTGCTCGTACACTTCGCCGCTATACCACGCCGTAAACGTTTCCAGCATGTACGCATACCCGACGATCAGCCCCGTGGCCAGCATGATCTTGGCCGAGTTGTCCAGGTGCCGCGCCGTGATCAGCCCTTCCAGACCGTACACCGCGCGCAGCGGAATGGCCAGCGCCAGCACCATGGCGAACCCGGAGTAGATGGCGCCGGCCACGAAGTAGGGCGGGAAGAACGTGCTGTGCCAGCCGGGCACGATGGCAATGGTGAAGTCGAAGCTCACCACCGTGTGCACCGAAAGCACCAGCGGCGTGGCCAGCCCCGCCAGCAGCAGCGAGGCCGTTTCATACACGCTCCAGTGCCGCGCCGAGCCCCGCCAGCCCATCGCCAGAATGCCGTACGCGCCGCGCGCGAAGCGGTTCTCGGTGCGGTCGCGCAGCGTGGCCAGGTCGGGCATCAGCCCCACGTACCAGAACAGCAGCGACACCGTGGCGTAGGTCGAGACCGCGAATACGTCCCACACCAGCGGGCTGCGGAAATTCGGCTGCACGGACATGGTGTTGGGATAGGGAAACAGCCAGTAGAACAGCCACGGCCGGCCCAGGTGCAGCAGCGGAAACATGCCCGCGCAGGCCACCGCGAACAGAGTCATGGCTTCAGCGAACCGGTTGATCGAATTGCGCCAACTCTGGTTCAGCAGCAGCAGGATGGCCGAAATCAAGGTCCCCGCGTGGCCGATTCCAATCCACCACACGAAATTCGTAATGGCGAAGCCCCACATCACCGGCGTGCGGATGCCCCAGATGCCCACGCCTTTGGCCAGCAGCATCGCCACCGACCACAGGAACACCAGCAGCAGCGCGAAGCCCACCCCGAAGCAGATGTACCAGAAAATCGGCGTGCGCCGGGTCAGCATCACGCTCGCAATCTGGTCCGTGACCGTGCCGAACGTGTAGCCGGGCGCGATGATCCGCCGCGATGCCCGTGGTTCGCCGCTCATCCCTCGATCTCCGGATTCGGGTTGCGCAGCGTCGCCAGGTACGTGGTCCGCGGCCTGGTGTTCAATTCCGCCAGCAGCGCGTAGTTCAGCTTCTCGGCCTTCATCTTCGATACCCGGCTCGCCGGGTCGTTGATGTCCCCGAACACGATCGCTTCGCTCGGACAACTCGCCTGGCAGGCCGTCTGGATATCGCCGTCGCGCACCTTGCGGTCCTGCTTCTCCGCATCGATCTTGGCGGCGTTGATGCGCTGCACGCAGTACGTGCACTTCTCCATGACGCCGCGGCTGCGCACCGTCACGTCCGGATTGTGCAGCAGCTTCAGGCTGGGCGTCTCGTAGTCCGAGTAGAGATAGAAATTGAACCGCCGCACCTTGTACGGACAGTTGTTGGAGCAGTAGCGCGTGCCCACGCAGCGGTTGTACACCATGTCGTTCAGGCCTTCGGCGCTGTGGTTGGTGGCCTGCACCGGGCACACCAGCTCGCACGGCGCGTCCTCGCATTGCATGCACGGTACCGGCTGGTTGTACACCTCCGGATGGTTCACGTCGCCGTTGTAGTATGTGTCCACGCGCAGCCAGTGCATGATGCGGCTGCGGCGCACCTGGTCTTTGCCCACCACCGCGATATTGTTCTCCGCCTGGCACGCCGTCACGCACGCCCCGCATCCCGTGCAGGCATTCAAATCGATGGCCATTCCCCAGGCGTAGCCTTCGTATTTCCACGCCGGATAGATCGTCAACTCGCGCGGCGGATTCTCCGCGCCCTCGTGCACCGACTCCGGGTTCTTGCGGTAGTCCTCCAGATCCCCCTTATGAATAATGTGGCGGCGAATGTCGAGCGCGTGGTCGTTCTGCGTCGTGGCGAAAACATACGAGCCGGGAATCTTGCGCAGTTCCAGCCCGGTATCGTGCCACAACGCCTTGGCGGTGCGCAGGCCGTAAGGATTGAACCCCACTCCGTTGCCGGCGCGTCCCGCCGCCGTGCGGCCGTAGCCCAGATGCAGCGTCACCGCCCCGTTGACATGGCCCGGCTGCACCCACGCCGGCGCGCGCAGCGAGCGGCCCTGGTAGGCCAGCTGCACCATGTCGCCCGTCTCCACGCCGAACCGGTGGGCCGTGGCGGGACTGAGGATCGCCGCGTTGTCCCAGGTGAGTTTGGTGATCGGCTTGGGCAGTTCCTGCAGCCAGCCGTTGTTGGCGAAGCGGCCGTCGTAGATGGTCGGATCGGGCCGGAAAATCACCTCCAGCTTCCCGCCCAGCCGCCGCTTCTGCGCCCGCTCGGAAATCGCCGCCCCTTGAATCGCCGGCGTCCTGGTGGGGAGCGCGGTCTCGGGCGCCACCCCGTCATGCACCGCGCGCCGCCACCAGGCTTCAAAATCCGCGCCCTGGCGCCGCGCCGCCCAATAGCCCTTCACGATCTGGTAGCTGCCCATCTCCGGCGTCTCGGTCAGCATCTGCAGCACTTCGTACGCCGAGCGCCCGTTGTACAGCGGCTGGATCAGCGGCTGCTGGATGGTCACCGTGCCGTCGAAGGCGCGCGCGTCGCCCCAGCTTTCCAGGTAATGCGTCTCCGGCAAGCGCCACTGGCATACCGCGGAAGTCTCGTCCTCGTACTGGCTCAGGTGCACCCGCAGCGCGGCCTTCTGGATGCGGTCCCGCATCCCCAGCTCCACCGGCGCCGTGAACACGGGGTTGCCGCCCACGATCAGCAGCAGGTCCACCGCGCCCGCATCCAGGTCCTTCACCAGGTCCAGGAGCGAAGCAACCTGGTCCACCGGGTTGGCTTCGATGGGATCGGTATAGAAAACGGTCTTGCCCACGTTGCCCAAAAACGAATTCATGACGTGCGCCAGCGCGTGCACCATGG
Source organism: Bryobacteraceae bacterium (assembly GCA_017883415.1). Classification (GTDB taxonomy): domain Bacteria; phylum Acidobacteriota; class Terriglobia; order Bryobacterales; family Bryobacteraceae; genus JADGNR01. The sequence continues at coordinate 12,046 of JADGNR010000087.1, forward strand.
GCGGCTGGTAGTCGCCCGCGATCACCAGGCTCGCGCCTTTGTTGCTCAGCAGGTCGCGCGCCATGGCGCCGGTCCATTTGTAGACGTCGGCGTTGTCGCCGTTTTTGGGACCGTTGGCCGCGCCTACTCCCGTGGCCAGGGCCCAGGCGAACTCCTCGATATCGTCGGCGCGCAGCGGAAGGCGGTGATCGGCCTTCGACCCCGTGGGCGTGGGCATGGGTTCGGCCACGTACAGCCGGTTCATGGCCGTCTGCCCGCCCTGCACCCGCCTCCGCGCCGCGAACTGCCGTGCGTAGCGCAGGCTGCCCGCGCCCGACGCCAGGAAATCCGCATCGAGCGACACCACCACGTTGGCGTTGGCCAGGTTGTAATACGTGTTCGTGGGCGATCCGAACGCGCGGCTGGCGGCGGCGCGCGCGCTGTGTGGACCGGCCGGCTCCCACTGATGCCATTTCGAGGCCGGGTACAGCTTCTGAATCGTGCCCAGCAGGTCCGCCAGCGCCGGGGAAGTCACGGTCTCGGTCAGAATGCGCAGGCCCGCGCCGTTCTTGGCTTTCTGCGCCCCCAGCGCCTCGCGCAGCCGGCCCAGGAACGATCCCCACGAGTGGATTTCGCCCTGAAAGCTGAGCGCCTGCGATCGATCCGGATCGTAGAGTTGCAGAACCGAGGCCTGCGAAAAAATGTCGCACGCGCCCAGGGTGGCCGGGTGCTCCGGATTCCCCTCGATCTTGGTGGGCCGCCCTTCGTGGCTTTCCGCCAGGATGCCGTTCGCCACCCCGCCCAGCGTCGCCGCCGTGGCGAAGAACAGCGGCCGGCCGGGTATCAGCTCCTCCGGCTGCCGCACGTAGGGCATGATGTGCTCGGTGGGCTGGCGCGTGCATGCCGTGAGCCCGGCCAGCGCCAGCGACGCGCCCATCAGCTTCAGGAAATTGCGCCGCCCTTCGACGCGATCTTCGTCGTCGCTCCACCCGATCGCCTGGCGCGGAAACTCGCGTGCCAGCAGATCCTGAAACTCCGCGGTCGCAGCCAGATCGTCCAGACTGCGCCAATAGTCGCGGCCGCCCGCCAGCCGGGCTCGCGCCGCGGCCACGTCCAGTTTCTTTGATTCGTCGCTCATCGGTGGCACGTTGAACAGCTCGTCAACACCCGGGCATCCTGGATTTTGTATTCTTTCACCAGCCGCCGGCCTATCTCCTCCTGGTCTCCGGCCGGCACATACCCCATGGTGGTGATGAATTCGCGCGGCCGCACATGCTTTTCCGGATGGCGGTGGCAGTCCAGACACCATTGCATCAGCAGCGAGTTCTCCTGCCAGGTCAGCGGCATCCGGTCCACTCTCCCATGGCAGCTCTCGCACCCGATCCCCTTATCGACATGAATGCTGTGATTGAAATACACAAAGTCCGGCAGATCGTTGACCCGCGTCCATTCCAAAGACTGGCCCGAGCGGAAACTGGCGCGCACCGGCTCCAGCGTCGGGCTCGTGTTCCAGATCTGCGAATGGCAGTTCATGCACGTCTTGGTCGGCGGAATGTTGGCGAAGCTCGAACTTTCCACCGTCGTATGGCAGTACCGGCAGTCGATGCCGATTCCGCCCACGTGGTGGGCATGGCTGAACGGCACCGGCTGATCGTGGGCCTGCGTCGCCCCCGTTGCATAGGCGGACCGGTCCAGTTCGGCGAGGGCCCATGTCAGGAACGCCACAATGAAGACTGCGCCGAAAATGGTGATCCGCGCGAATGTATTCGTGCTGCGATGAAAAATCTGGGACACGGCTTATGGGGGACAGACGCTTTCGTCTGTCAATCCAACAGTCACTTACGTTCCAAAAGATACACGGAGTCTTCGCGATGGCTCTCGCCCTGGCTCTGGCATACGGCGAAGGCGGCGCCGCGCTGGGAATTGGCCGAACGCTTGTTCCATAACGAGGCGCCGCAATATTCCCCGTCCTTGCGGAGCACGTAGAAATTCAGGTCCACCTCCCCCAGGCGCTGCGGGTCGTTATCGAAGTTGCGCGCCACCCGCTTCAGCACATCGAGCGCGGCCTCTTTGGGCGGCATGCCATGCTTCATGTTTTCGACGCAGGTGTGCGCGCCGCACACGCGCAGGTTCTCTTCGCCCCGGCCCGTCGAGCCGGCGCCGCCTACGTCCTGATCCAGCCACAGCCCGCCGCCGATAATGGGCGAATCCCCGCACCGGCCGGCGATCTTCCAGGCCAGCCCGCTGGTGGTCGTGACCGCCGACATCTCCCCCTTTTCGTTGAGCGCGATGCAATTGATCGTGCCGTGGGGCGGGTTGGTGGCCACCTCGTACGCCCAGGCGAGCGTCTCTTCGTCGAACTGCGGAAACACCCGCTGCAACTCGGCCATCTTCTTCGCCTTGGGCGGACCATCCACCCCCGATTCCCAGTTGCTGTGCCCGTTCTTGTCGCGCATCTCCCGTTTCCACATGCGCCACGCCAGGCGCGACCGCTCGGTGAGCAGATCCTCCTCCGGGAAGCCGTAGTCCTTGGCGAAGCGCAGGGCGCCCTCGCCCACCAGCATCATGTGGTCGGTTTCGGCCATCACCAGTTGCGCGATCTTGGAAGGCGTCTTGATGCCCCGTATGGCGCCCACCGAGCCGCCCCTCCGCGTGGGGCCGTGCATGCAACTGGCATCCAGCTCCACCACGCCGTCTTCATTCGGGAGGCCGCCATATCCCACGCTGGTATCGTTGGGATCGAGCTCCACGATGTTGACCCCCGCGATCGCCGCATCGAGCGTGTCGCCGCCCGATTTGACTACCTCCATGGCCTTCCCGCAGGCCGCCACGCCGTTGGCGCTCGAGATGACGATGTTCTTGGGCTTCGGCTGCCCCTTGACCACGCGAATCATGGGAAACGCCGCCGCGCCCAGAAGCGCGGCCCGCCTGCTAAACGTAATACCCTTCACGCTGGTTCTCCTTTCGCCCGCGCCCGCCCGCCACCGGCCGCAGCCGGGCGTCGAAACTGCTTGAAAGATTTGTCATTATGTCACAGCGCGAGCGGGAAGGCGAAGTCCGGTTCAGGAGAATCCAGGCGAGCGGCCACCACAACGGCCATCCCACCCACATCGCACGTTTTCCGGAGAATTCAGGCGAGCGGCCGGCCGGCGAGGCCGCCGAACCGCGCCGCTTCTATCGGGGGAGAATGCTTTCGCGTCTTACCGGAACCCCTCTCGGACCCGATCGGCCTCCTTCGGCCGCCTGGTCTCATCCAGCACGCGGGCGTAGTTGTAACGCGCCCGGACCACGCGCGGGTCGCCGCCGTCGAGCGCCTTTTCGAGGCCCGCCAGCGCGGCGCGGCTCAGCTTCTCCGATTCCGTATAGCGCCGCTCGCCGCGCAGTACGTCGCCCAGTTGACTGCGTGCGAACAGCACCTGCGGATCGTCTTTTCCCACCGCCTGTTCCAGAATCCCGATGCCCCGCCGGTACAGGTCTTCCGCGCCGGTCTCGCGATCGCGGACATGATAGAAGTCCGCCAGGTTCATGATGCCCCAGGCCAGATCCGGATGGCGCGGTCCCACCGTCTCCTCCCACCGCTCGATCGCCTCCCGGTAGTGCCGTTCCGCTTCCATGTAGCGCCCCAGGAAGCGGTCCGCCTGCGCCATGTTGTTGAGCGCCATCGCCACCGCCGGATGCCGCGCGGGCAATATCCGCCGCGCCAGTTCCAGGGCGCGCCGGGCGTACTCGTCGGCCGCGGCATACTTGGATTGCCCGATCGCCGCCACCGTCAGGTTGAGGTATGCGGTGCAGGCTACCTTGTCCGCGGCCCCCTCCAGGGCGGCGTGGAGAATCGCTTCGGCCTCCGCAAAACGCCGTTGCTCGATATAGATCGAAGCCAGCACCTGGCCGTTGGTGGCCTTCTGCGCCCCCTCCAATATGGGCGAAGCGCGCAGCGCGCAGGCTTCCGCCTTCGCCAGGTCCCCTTTGGCGCGATACAGCGCCGCCAGGTTATCGAGCGCCAGTCCCGCGTCCCCGCTCGCCGCCCCCGCGCTCGCTTCCACCTGCTCGAGCGATTCCACCAGCAGCGGCTCCGCCTCCCCATAGCGCCCCATCGTGCGCAGCAGCGACCCCAGGTTGCCCAGGATGCGCGCCCGCCCCAG
>JADGNR010000357.1 GCA_017883415.1 Bryobacteraceae bacterium
GCGGTGGTGAAGGCGATGACGTCGTGCTTCACCTCGTTTTCGATTTCGCCGATGCGCGCGGCGTCAAAACCGGCGTATTCCCGCAGCAGGCGCGCGGCTTCAACGGGCACCACGCCCAACTCGGCCAGCGCTTCGGAGGCGGCCAGCTCCACTTCCAGCCACTGCTGAAACTTGTTCTGGTCGCTCCAGATCCGTCCCATCTCGGGCCGCGTGTACCGGGGAATCATGGCGATCAGAACTGGAAGACTTCCGAAGGGATGCGTTGCGCGGCGATCGAGAGCCGCGTGGCGAGGCCGCGCTGCTCCAGCGCCTGGGAGGCGATCATCTCGACGATCGCCGGGTGGTTGTTCTGCTCGCTGAGGTGACCCAGCACCAGGTGCGCCGTGGAGGAGTCCAGGTCTTCGGTGAGGTAGTCCGACATGACCAGGTTCGAAAGATGGCCCACCCGGCTCATCACGCGCTGCTTGACGGACCAGGGATACGGCCCGACCTTGAGCATGTCGAGATCGTGATTCGCTTCGAGCAGCAGCAGGTCCGTGCGGCGCAGATGGAACTTGATGGACTGCGGAATGTAGCCCAGGTCCGTGACGACTCCGATGCGCACGCCCTGCGCCGTGAAGCGAAAGCCCACGGGATCGATTGCGTCGTGCGGGATGCCGAAGCTCTCGACCGCGATATCGCCGATCTGGAAGCTCGCACCCGCTTGAAACGGCTCCAGGCGCGGCTCGCATTCGCCCCAATCGATGGCGGGCGCGGTCAGTTTGGTCATATAGATGACCGCGCGGATGTTCTTGTTGCGGGCCAGCACGGGCAACCCGGCGACGTGATCGGAATGTTCGTGGGTGATGAGGATGGCATCGACGCGACGGAGCTCTTCGCCGATCGCCGCCAGGCGTTTGCCGAGCTCCCGCATGCTCAGCCCGGCGTCCACCAGAATGCGCGTGTTGTCGGTGGCCAGCAGGGCTGCGTTCCCGGAACTCCCGCTGGCCAGCACGCAGAACTTTACGATACGGCCTCCCGTGAAACTTCAGAATACACCCAATCGGTGTGAAACAGAAGGCCTTCGAAATGTTTGGGCGGCGTTACCGGGGCGGAATGCGCTCACCGTATCAGCCCACCCACAGCGCGGCGGAGTTAAGTACCGGGTTTTCAGTCGGAACGCGGCGGCACCGGAAGTGCAACGGGAGGATGCATGAAGACACTCTCGATGCTGTTGCTGGTGGCGGCAACCGCCGCGGCCGAAGACGGCGGTTTCGCCGCGAGACTGTGGGACTCGGCCATCCGGTCGGAGGAAACCGGAAATCTGGACCTGGCGCGGGCGGCGTTGGGGGTGCTTGCGGCCAACGGCGGCAGCCCTTTCGCGGCGCGGGCCAGGAACGAACTCGACGCTATCGATCTTTACATCGAGGGGCACGCACGGCTTCAGGCGGGGAAGGCGGAGAGCGCTTCCATCACATTTCGTACGCTGGTGCAGGTTTACCCCGAGAGCCCGCTGGCGGCGCGGGCGGAAACTGCCAGCCGTGTGGCGGCACAGCAGGCGCCCGGCGCCAGCGCGCCCCTCGTGAAAGCCATCGAGTTTAAGGGAAAATCGCCGGTCGGCGCGGCGGAGATCCTGGAGCGGTTCGATGAGCGCGAAATCAACCTGGCAGTCGAGCGGCCCCTCGACGTGCAAGGGCTGGCCGAAGCGCGCATCGTGTTGCGGGAACTGTTGGCGGAACGCGGCGAATCGCGCGCTCGCGTGAAGGCGGAGACCCATGCCGTGGCGCCGCACGCCGTGGCGGTGGTCTTCAAGAGCCAGCAGGGCAGCCGCCTGCGGTCCATGCTGGTCTTGCATCATGCGAGCCGCGGGCATTCGCCGGCACGGCAATCCGGAAATGCCGGCGTGTGAAGACGCGCCGGAGCGGAAGACGAAGCACTCAGATTCGGTGCGACGCCGAATCCGCTCCCTCACGGTCGCGGCTCTGACCGGAGCCGCGCGCGTAAGCAAGCGGTTCTGCGACAGCACCGAATCTCGCGGTCACGGAATTATGCCGCCGCAGAGCGCGGGGATCGGTTGGGAACCCTCCTGTAAAGCTTCCAGCGGGTCGCCCCCTTTCCAGGTACTCGAACAGGGTCTGGACCGGCACGCGCGTCCCGGCAACGCCGTGCTAGCCTTTCCTCATGCGAGCCGCCCGCATCCACCAGCACGGCAGTCCGGAGGTGCTGGTGTATGAAGACGCGCCGGAACCGAAGATCAAAGCGAATGAAGTGCTCGTCCGCGTCCGCGCCTGCGCGCTGAATCACCTCGATCTGTTCGTGCGCGCCGGCATCCCCGGGATGAAATTTGCGATGCCGCACATCCTGGGCAGCGATATTGCGGGGGAGATCGTAGAAACGGGCGAGCTGTGCGAGCGGGCGAAGGCCGGGTGGCGCGTGCTGCTTTCACCCGGCATGAGCTGCCGGCAGTGCGCGCAGTGCCTCTCGGGCAACGACAATCTCTGCCGCCGCTACACTCTTTTCGGCTACGCCAGGGACGGCGGAAACTGCGAACTGGTGGCCGCGCCCGAGTACACCGCCGTCCAGATTCCCGACCACCTGGGCTTTCCAGAAGCCGCCGCCGCGCCGTTGGTGTTCCTCACCGCCTGGCACATGCTGATGGCGCGCGCGAAACTGCAGCCCGGCGAAGATGTACTGGTGCTGGCGGCCGGGAGCGGGGTCGGCATGGCGGCCATTCAGATCGCCCGGCTCTTCCACTGCCGCGTAATCGCGACCGCCGGCGGCGAGGGAAAGCTGGCGAGGGCGCGCGAGCTCGGCGCCGATCACGCGATCGATCACTACCGGCAGGATATTTCCGCGGAGGTCCGGAAGCTCACCGGCAAGCGCGGGGTGGACGTGGTGGTGGAGCACACGGGCAGCGCGACTTGGGCGAAGAGCTTGGAATCGCTCGCCCCCGGAGGCCGCCTGGTGACCTGCGGCGCCACCACCGGCTTCGATGTGCAGATCGACCTGCGTTATCTGTTCAGCAAACAGTGGAGCGTGCTCGGTTCCTTCATGGGCACTATGGGCGAGCTGCACCAGGTGTTGCAGTACGTGTTCGGCGGGCAACTGAAGCCGGTGATCGACCAGGTCTATCCGCTGGAGGAGATCCGCGCCGCGCATGAGCGGCTGGAGAAGAAGGAGCAGTTCGGCAAGGTGGTTGTGATGCCGTAGAACCGATGCGGCACCCGCTTCGGACCAAGTTGGTCCCGACCGTTTTCGTAAGCCCTGTATTTTCAATAGGCGATTTGCTGCCCCGGACCAAGTTGGTCCGGAGCGAGGCGTTCGCGATTCCGGCGCTCACACCAAACAGGAGCGGCAGGTCTTCGATGCGGGGCAGCGGCCGCAGTCCACGCGCTAATTTCCCGCGTGTCTCCAGTCTGCCCTCAGGTCACCCCGCCAGAGCCGCCGGCAGGTCTTCGATGTATTCCAGCAACAGGCCGGGGCAGCACGCCGCGAGCCGGCCGCTTTCCACGTATTCGCTCAGCACCCCGATGGTGAACACGCGCGCGCTTTTGCCCATGAGAATATCCTCCGGAGTATCGCCCACGAAACAGCAGTCTTCGGCGGCGGCGTTCAGCAGCGCGAGCGCCTTTTCGATGCCCTCGGGATGCGGCTTCCGGTTGACGACATCCTCGTGGCAGACGATGGCTTCAAAGGTGGTGGCCAGCCCGAGGCGGGCCAATTCGAGTGCCACGCGGTCCCGCGTGCCGCCGGTGACGATTCCGAGCCGGATTCCACGATCGTGCAGGAAGGCCAGAACGGCCGGGGCGCCCGCAATCAGCGCCGGCCGTTCGCCCTCGTAGTGGTGCAGCCATCGCGCATCGGCCTGAGGCCACAGCGAAGCCGGCAGGCCGAAGGCTTCGTACATGCGGTACCAGGCGGGCGTGTAGACCGCCCTGTACTCGGCGTGCGTGAACGTGACTCCGAATTCCGCCAGCGCTTTTTCAAAGGCTCGCAGGCCGGCGGCTCCGGAGTCGCACAGGGTTCCATCCCAATCGAACAAGACAGCGGCGACCCGCTCAGGCCGCACTAAAACACCAGACGCAGCCCCAACTGGGCCTGGCGCGGATCGCCCTGACCGCTCTGCACCGTGCCGTCGAAGTTGAACAGCAAACCCGTGGTTTCGGGATGCTTGGGGTTGGCGCGGTTGGTCAGGTTGAACGCGTCGACGCTGGCCTGCAGCTTGAACCGCTCGCTCAATTTGAAATTCTTGGCGGCGCGAAAATCGATGGCGAAGAAGGTGTTGTCCTTCCACAACGTGTTGCGCCGGATGATGTCGCCCGAGGGCAGAATGCGGTCCTGCGGCGTCACCCCCACCGATTTGGGTTGCGGCGAATGGAAGCTGATGAGCGGCGAGAATTCGATGCCCCACGGCCCTTCCCATAGTCCGAAGGCGTTGAAGCGGTGCCGCTCGTTGCGATCGGAGAAACCGTATTCCGGCTGGAAATTGTTGGCCACCGCGTAGCGCAGGGTGAACGGGTCGCGCTCGTTATCGTCGTCCGCCAGGTCTTCGGAGAGTTGATAGTTCATCTGGAACTGGAAGTGGTTCGACAACTGCTTCTGCATGCCCAGGGTCAGACTGCGGTAGAGCGACTTGGCCGAACTCTCCTCGGTCCACAGCGTGCCGATCCCGTTGGTCTTGTCGGCGCCCAGGCCCGTGCTCCAGGGCGATCCGAAGACCGGATCGTTGCGGTTCACAAAGCGGGTTTCGTGCACACCCTTGGCGTAAGTGAAAGCCGCGGTCATTTTCAAGCTGCTGGTCACGGCCTGCTCGAGCGTGACGTTCCAGGTGTACGTGCGGGGGTTGGTGTAGTTCTTGTCGGCGACGTAGACATCGGGATGATCGGGCGCCAGGTTGCTGGCATTGGGGATGAGGTCGGTGTACGCCGGCGGAGTCACCCCGAAGCCGTTGAAGAACGAAGCGCGGAAGATCGACTGGCCCACCGAGCCGTTGGTCGAGCGGATGCTGGCCAAGTCGAGGCCCGGGGTGCGCGCATAGTAGATGCCGCCGCCCACCCGAATGAGCGTTTTCCCTTTGCCAGCCGGATCCCAGACGATGCCGAGGCGCGGCTGAAACTTCTTCTTCGAAGAGGGGATTAACCCGGTCGAGGGGAAGCCGGGCTTGCCGATGAACGGCGCGAAGAATACCTGGCTGGCGGGCGTGATGGGGTCGGGCTCGATCTGCGCGTCCCAGCGCAGGCCGTAACTCAGGGTCAGGTTGGGACGGATCTGCCACTTGTCCTGCACGAACAGGGCCGGCTCCAACTGCGGAATGGTCTGGGTGCCGGCGGCGTCGGTCGCCAGGCCGTTGACCCCGGCGAATTGCAGGAACAACTGGAGCGGCCCCGTGATCGAGGTGTTGGACGGGCAGACGCCGTTGTTGTTGGTGCTGCCATCGGAGCACTCCACGAACTTGGGGCCGATGTTCACGTAATTGATGAAGCCTTGCACGCTGTCGAAGATGAAGCGCCCGTTGGCGAAGCCGAGGAACGTCTGCGTAGTGGAGGTGCGATTCAGCTCCACGCCCATCTTGATGTTGTGCGCGCCGTGCACCACCGACAGGTTGTCGTTCACCTGGAACCGCGTGTCGTGGTCCTTGACGGGGATGAAGAACGGCAGTCCGAAGCGGTATTGCCCCACGAAATCGATGCCCGTATCGGGGAGCGGGCGGCTCTGTCCGGGAAGGCTCGGCCCGGTGTAGTCGCGCGGACGGTCCTCGCGCGAGAACTGGAAGCGCGCCTCGTTCAGGGTGGTGGCCGACAGCGTGGTATTCAACTGCGTGCCGATGGTGTTGGAAAAATCGCGCTCGATGGCGTTGGCGCTGCGGCCCCACTGGTCCACGTCGAAGGTGCCGTTGGGCTGGCGCGCGCGGGCGAAATTGTAGCGCGCGGTGAAGAGGTTCTTCTGGCTGATATACCAGTCGATCTTGCCCAAGGTGGCGATGGCGTTATTCTGCCGCGTGATCGGGCCGTTTTCATTCGGATCGGCGAACTTGGTGGCGAAGAAATTCACCAGCGCCGGATCAATGCGGGCGGCGTTGTTCTGCTTGGTCTGCGTGAAGAACTGCTGGTCGTAGGCCGCGAAGTAGAAGAGCTTGTCCTTGCGAATCGCTCCGCCCACCGTGCCGCC
>JADGNR010000088.1 GCA_017883415.1 Bryobacteraceae bacterium
CGCATTCGCCGCCGGGCTGATCCTCGTTTCAGTATGGCGAAAGCAGGGTCAGTCTCTTCGTACCTGAGAGCTCTCCAGATGAACAAACGGCGCCGCAGTCACTTGACTTTCATTACGAATACGGTCTGGTCGTCGAAAGCCGTGGTCGAGAATTTGTCGAGGTCCTTGAAAATCGCGGCGATCAGATCGTCCGGGTGCTTGTGGCAGTTGGCGCGCAGCACCTGCGCCAGGCGGCCGCGGCCATACTCCAGGCCCTCGGCGCTCAAGTGGTCGGTGATGCCGTCGGAGAACAGCACGACGGTATCGCCGGGTTGTGCCTGAAATACGACCTCTTCATACTCGCGGGACTCGAGCAGGCCGATGGGAACGCCTTCCACGCGCGTTTTCAGAATCTCATGACCGCGGCAAATGATGGGCGGCAGCGCACCGGCGTTGGCCATGGCGAAGGTGCGCGCGGCCGGGTCCCACAGCAGCACGCACAGGGTAACGTAGCGCGCCTCCACCTTGCGTTCGATGAGCGCTTCGTTGAGCGCCCGCAGCAGTTCCGCCGGACGGCGGCGGCGCGGGGCCAGCGTGCGCAACAGGCCGGACATGAGGCCGCCATACAGGGCCGCCGCGGCGCCTTTGCCGCTCACATCCCCGAAGGCGATCACGGTCTGGTTGTCTTTGTGCTCGAAGATGTCGTAGATATCGCCGGAGATCTCGCGCGCCGGCCGCAGCCGGACGGCGGCGTCCATGCCTTCAATCTCCAGATCGGCGTCGGGCAGCAGGACGCGCTGCAATTCGCGCGCCGCATCGAGGTCCTCCTGCATGCGCCGTTCGCGCGTCGCCAGTTCCTGGTAGAGCCGCGCATTTTCCACGCTGCTGGCCACCTGCGGGGCCAGCAGCGCCAGGGTGCGCACATGGTCGTCGGTGAAATAGCCCATGCGGTCGCTTTCCAGGTCCATCACGCCGACCACGTGGTCCTGCACCACCAGGGGCACGGCCACCTCGGACCGGATATCGGCGTGGGACGCGATGTAGCGCGGGTCGCGCGCCGTATCGTCCACGCGAATCACCTCGCGCGATTCGGCGGCGGCGCCGGTGAGGCCCTTGCCCAGCGGCACGTTGTCGGTCTTGACGCGCTTGTCGTAGCGAATGCTGAACAGGTGGCGCATCACGCTGGCCTCGCGGTCCACCAGCAGAATGCTGAAGGCGTCGTAGTCGATCAGCTCGCGCATGGTGCTGGCGATCTTGCCCAGCAGTTCGTTCAAATCCAGGATGGAGGAGAACTCGCGGGAGATATGGGCCAGCGTTTTCAGGGTGCGGTTCTGGCGGTCCACGCGGCGGTAGAGACGGGCATTGTCGATGGCGATGCTCACCCGCCCGGCGATCAGGCGCAGCAGGGCCCGGTCGTACTCCGTGTAGGCGTCGACGCGCGTCGATTGCAGGTCGATCACGCCCACCAGCTTGCCCCGCGCGGTCATGGGCACGGCCAGCTCGGTGCGCACCGCATCCACCGTATTCAGGTACCGCGGGTCGTTGCGCACATCGCCCACCAGCACCGGCTCGCGGCGCAAAGCGGCGGTCCCGGTGACGCCTTCCCCCAGCGCCACCGAGAGATTCGAGACCACCTCTTCGCGATGCCCCACGGCGTAGCGGATGCGCAGGATCCGCCGCTTCTCGTGGTAGAGCAGGATGGCGAACACATCGTAGGGCAGGACCTTCTGGATGATTTCCGCCACGTTGGCCAGCAGTTGATCCAGATCGAGCGTGAGCGCCGTGCCCGCCGAAACCTCCAGCAGGAAGTCGAGCAGCTCGGACCTTTCGCGGAATCGGACGGTGGTTTTGCGGGCGGCTTGCATGACGGTCTCTTTGTGGGGCGCGTGGCGCTTCTCAGGCAGCGGTGGCCTCGACGATCTTGACGCTGGCGCTGGCGCCGATGCGCGTCGCGCCCGCGGCGGTCATGGCCTGCAAATCCTGGAGCGTGCGAATTCCTCCAGAGGCCTTTACGCCCATTTCCGGCCCCACCACCCCGCGCATCAGGGCGATGTCGTGCGCCGTCGCTCCCGACGGGCCGAAGCCGGTGGAGGTCTTGACGAAATCGGCGCCCGCCAGTTTGGCGAGCGTGCAGGCCACCGCCTTCTGGTTGTCGTCGAGCAGCGCCGTTTCCAGGATCACCTTCACCAGCGCGCAGGCCTGGTGCGACACCTTCACCACCTGCTGGATATCCAGCTTCACCGCCTCGTGATCGCCCGAGCGCAGCGCGCCCACGTTGATCACCATGTCGATCTCCTGCGCGCCCGCGCGCACCGCCGCGGCGGCCTCGGCCACCTTGGCTTCGGTGCTGGTGGCGCCCAGCGGAAACCCCACCACCGCGCACACCTTCACCGGCGAGCCCAGAAGTTCGGCGCGCACCAGCGGCACCCAGTAAGGGTTCACACACACGCTGGCGAAATTGTACTGGCGCGCCTCCCGGCAAACCTTGATGATGTCCGCGCGCGTGGCGTCGGGCTTGAGAATGGTGTGATCGATGAGCGCGGCGATGGCCGGATCGATCTTGGTCAGACGATCGCTGGCCGAGACGCGGTCGGCGCCCGCCGCGAGGATCTCCCTGGTATTGCGCGCGCAGGTCTGCGGGCAGCGCTGCACGCAGCCCGGGCACACTTCGTCCGGCAGGTTGAGCCCTTCGCCCTTTTTCGGCGGCGGCAGGGTCTCCACGCGGCTCACCCGCGCCAGAATCTCTTCCCCGATTTGAGCGACCAGCCGGTCGAGTTCCCCTTGCGTCACGACGATGCCTTTTTCAGATAGTGCCGTTCGATGTCCAGAATCTTCTGTACCCGCGCCTGGTGCCGCCCGCCGGCGAAGGGCGTGCCCAGCCAGGTGCGCACAACCTCTTCCGCCTGAGTCTGCGTGAGCAGCCGCGCTCCTAGGGTAAGCACATTGGAATCATTGTGTTCACGGCTATTTCGGGCGGATGCTTTATCATAGCACAGGGCCGCCCGGATGCCCGGCACTTTGTTGGCGGCAATGGACGAACCGATACCCGCGCCGTCGATGGCGATGCCGCGCGCGGCCGCCCCCGAGGCCACCAGTTCGGCCACCTTCAGCGCCAGATCGGGATAGTCCGCGGGCTTCTCTTCATACACGCCGACATCGCGCACTTCGACGCCCAGGCTCTCGAGCAGCGGTTTCAGCGCCTCCTTCAAACGGAAGCCGCCGTGGTCCGCGCCCATGGCTACGGTCTTCTCCGCGGACGCCACCGTGGCAACCTGATCCTCCGGCAGTTCCACGATGCGCACCCCGCGCTCGGCCGCCACTTCGCGCGCCGACGGGGTGATGATGGCGCCAATGGGGACGCGCAGGTCGCCGCCCTCCGGCACGTCCTGTGCGGTGATCACCCGTTTCATATAATAAGGAACCATTGTAATGGTAGCTCAGGGCGATCATCTTTCCCGCCTCCTGCACCAGGGCGCGATCGGTTGGGGCACGCTGCTCGCCGGCATGGCGGCGGCCTTCGCGTTCGGGGCCGTGCACGCGCTTTCCCCCGGACACGGCAAGACGCTGGTGGCGGCGTACCTGGTGGGCACGCGCGGCACGCCGCGGCATGCGGTCCTGCTCGGCGGAATGGTGACGTTCACCCACACCGCCAGCGTATTCCTGCTGGGAGTGGGAACCCTGTTCCTCTCGCGCTACGTGCTGCCGGAGCGGATCTATCCCGTGCTCGGCGCGATTTCCGGCATCTCCATCGTGTGGATCGGAGCCCTGCTGTTCCGCCGGCGACTGCGCGCCGCGCGCGGGCATCATCGTCACGATCATCACCACCATCATCACCACGGCGGCGGCGCGCTGGTTCACAACCACGGCGACGGACCCGTGCACAGCCACGCTCCGGAAGGCGAAGCCGGCCTGGGAAGCCTGATCGCGCTGGGTGCGAGCGGGGGCCTGGTGCCATGCCCGTCGGCACTGGTGCTGCTGCTGAGCTCCGTGGCCCTGGGACGAGTCGCCCTGGGGCTGACTTTGCTGATGGCGTTCAGCGCCGGCTTGGCCGTGGTGCTGACCTCCGTCGGGCTGATCGTGCTCTACGCCAGCCACCTGCTGCCGGACAGTGGAAAGATCGCCGCCAGCGCGGGGTTCCGCTACCTTCCGGTGGCCTCGGCGGCCCTCGTGGTCGGCATCGGGGCGGCGATGACGGGCGTGGCGGTGGGCTGGGTGCGGCCGTTTGGGTAACGCGTTAACTCTGCCCGGCGGAGGATGACATTTCCGGGCGCATCCAGGCATAATTGGGTTACACCTCCCCCGGGAAAAAGAGGCTGGAACTGCGTGTGGAACAAATTCAAAAAGAACCGGCCCTCTGCCGGCGGCGGTGCCGCACCCGCTTTGGATGGGGCCGCGCTCAGTGCTGGAGCGGACGCCAGCGTCCGGCAACTGATCGCCAACGGCAAACATAAGGTCGCGGTGGAAGCCGCTAAGGAAATTCACAAGGCGCAGGCTACGGCCGCCAGTGAAGCGCTGCTGGTGGAAGCGTACGCCGCGCGGATTCAATCGCTGATCGAGCAGAACCTGGCGGCGGAGGCAAAGGCACTGATCGAGTTGGTGTATGAGCGCTACCCGTCCGCACGGGAGCGGCTGAATGGGCGCAACGGCTCGGCCGGAATGCACGCTGGCGGGCTCGAGGAATTGGTGCGGCCGCTGAACGATCCGGAGCTCAGCGCGGAACGCCGCGCCGCCATCGAAACCGCTGTGGCGCGCGAGGCGGGCGACCTGCGGGCGCTGGCGGAGTGTGCCGCATTGCCCGCGGAACATGCTCTGCGTCAGGCCGCGTCGGCGTTGCAGCGCGCGTTTCTCGCCGCGACGGCAGGGCCCGTGGGCGAAGAGGCGGTGGAACTGCCGGAGGTCTCGCGCCGCAGCCCGCTGGCGTCCTGGAAACTGCTGGTGCGCGCTATCGCCTGCTTCTATCGGGGGGAAGACGCGGCCTGCCGGCGCTACCTGGAAGCCATCGGGCCGGAGACCGCGCCGGCGCGGCTGGTTCCGGCGATGCAGGCGATGCTCGGCGGCAAGCCGGCGGGCGTGACGCCCGCGGCGGCCGCGCTGGTGTCGTCCACCAGCTTCGATTCCGCGGCGCTGCGGAAGGCCCTGGAGGCACTGGATCGGGCTTTCGCCGCGCATAAACACGGGACCATTCTCCAGGCCATTCGCGAAGCCGTGCGCGTGTGCCGCGAGACGGCGCCCGACCAGATCGAAAGATTGAAGCAGCACATTTCCGTTCGTAGCGCGCTGGCCGATCTGAGCATAGAAAAAGTCCAGACGGCCATGGGCGGAGCTTCCCGGCACGACGCCTATTTTTACAGGCTGTTCGCGCGAGGGATGGAGGAAATCGGGGACCCTGAGAATCTGGTCATGGCCTGCACGACGTGGGATGCGTTCCGGCAAGAGGCGGTGCGCGAGGGATGGTTCAAGGCCAACGGCCCGGAGGCCGCCACGCTCTATCTCCATATGGCGGGTGTGCTGGGAAAGCTGCCACTCGAATTGCTGGGGGTTCTGCGGGAAAACGTCAGCCGGCAGAGCAAGAAGCTCGTTGAGGAGCTGTATTTCCTGTACCCCGAGAAGCTGTACGAACGCGCCTGCGCGCTCGATCCGCATTTCGAATCGTTCGCGCAGTGGACCAATTGGGCGAAGCGCGGCCGGCGAGGGCAGGCCGAGCAGGTGGCCGAAGCGTGGCACAAGATTCGCCCGCTGGATATGGAGCCGATTCTCTTCCTGATGGAAGAGAAGGAGAAGCGAAACGCGTTCCATACCTCGCTGCAATATCTGGCCAAGGCGGAGCGCATCGACAGCGTTCATCCCGGCGTGCGCCGGGCGCGCCTGCGTCTGCTGGCGGGGAGTGTAGTGCGCCACTTACAGCAGAAGAAGCCCAATCTGGCGGAGGAAAAGCTGGCTGAAATGGAGACGCTGCCGCAATCGCAGCAGGGCGACCGGCCGGCCTTTCTGGCGGCCTTGCGCTACATGGTTTGCGCGCTTCGCGGGGCGAGCGATAGCGCTGCCACGCATCGCGCGGAGGTGGAGCGGGTGCTGGGAAGCAAAGCGGCTGCGGCGCTGCTGATCTTCGGTGTGGCCCAAGCCGCGAAGCATGGCGCGATGGAAATACCGCCGCCCCTCCAGACGCTCGGCAGGAAGGAGCGCGCCATGCTGCCCGAGGCCGTGGTTCGCGTAGTCGAGCTGGCCAAAGACATGCAAATAAACCAGTCGGTCCCGCGGGATTGGCTGGTGGAGACGGCGGAGCAATTCCCGCGGAGCAGCCCGTCGCTCGACGTGGGCCAACTTCAGACCCTGGCGGAGGTGGGCTTGTCCACGGAGCGTTTCGAACTGGCCTATGCGATTTCCACGGCTGGGCTGGAGCGCGGCGGGCCTACCGAAGCGACGTTTCTGCTGCTGCGTGCACGGTCCTTGCCGAAGTCCGGGGAAGGGCGGTGGGCGGTGTGCGCCGTGGGGGCAGCGCAGCTTGCGCGCCAGCGGCGCCAGATGGACGTGGTGGAGGAGGCTGTGGAACTGCTTGCCGATTCCCGTTTCGACGATCTCACCCTCACCCCCGAACAGGCATCCACGGTGGCCCGCAAGGAGAAGGCGGAGCGGGCGTTCCCCACGGCGCGCCGCCCCGGCCCCGACTATCGCGAGTTCTTAGGGGAGTCCTTATGCGATTGCCCCGATTGCCGCCGCGCGCGCGGGGAGGCCGCCGGCCCATTCGCAGATCTCGAAGAGGATGATGGCGACGACGACTTGGAAGCGATTTTCGAAGCGGCGGAGATACCGCCGGACATGCCGCCGGAAATCGCGAGAATCCTGTTCGAGGAGGCCAGCAAGGCCGCGCAGCGCGGCGAGTCTCTCGATTCCCTGCTGAACCGGTTGATCGGACCGGGGCCGGGATTCGGCGGGAGACGCAAGAAAGGCAGGCGGAGATAATGGACCCCCGAGAGGTACTGGGAGTCACCCAGGATGCCGGCGAAGAAGAGATCCGCGCGGCTTACGTGCGCAAGGTGAAAGAACATCCGCCGGACCGCTCGCCGGAGGAGTTCGAGCGGATTCGCGATGCCTACGATCGCCTGCGCGATCCGCGCCGGCGCATGCGGGACAGGCTGCTTTCCGTCGATCCCTTGGCGCCGTTTGTTTCGGCCCTCGAACTTCCCGCGCGGCAGCGCCGGTTCGCGGGGCCGCAGCCCTGGCTGGAGGTCCTAAAAGGCAAGTGACCGGGATGAGCCGGGAGGAGATCCTGCGGCGCTTTGAGGAATGGCTGGACGGCGCGTTCGCCGCCGAGGAGCCGCCGCTCGGGGTCGACTCCGAAGTCCTGGCGGCCCTGACCGGCGAAAGCGAGGGCCGGACGCGCCCGGCGCCCGACCCCTCGTACTCTTTGTGGGCGGCCATGACGGCGCTCGCCCAGGAAGTCAAGCTGCAGGGCAGGTCTTTCAAGGAACTGAGCAACACGGTCGGCTCGCAGGCGAGCCGAATGGGAGAACGCGAGCGCGACCTGCTGCGTGAGACGGAGCGCCGCTGCCGCAAGGAAACCCTGGGCGTCCTGATCGATCTGCGCGACCGGCTGGGGCGCGGCCTGGAATCGGTGCGGGCCAGCGAAGGGGAGATGGCGAAGACCGCCCGGCCAGGCTGGCGCGCGCGCCTTTTCGCGCGGCCCATCGAGGATGCCGCCGATGCCATGCTCCCGGCTTTGAAGAAAGGGTACGAGATGGGACTCGAGCGCCTGGATCAAACGCTGGAGGAATTCAACGCGCGCGAAATTCCCTGTGCGGGGCGGGCCTTCGATCCGCGGAGAATGAACGCCGTCGATCGCCAGGAATCGAGCGCCGTTCCCGAAGGCACGGTGATCGAGGTTTACCGCCCTGGGTACGAATGGAATGGAGAAGTATTTCGACCGGCGCAGGTGAAGGTTTCGTGCGCGCCGGCGGGAAAAGAAAATGAGTGATCTAATCGCGGGTATCGACTTAGGGACTACGAATTCGGAGATCGCCGCTTTCACCGGCGGTCAGGTGCGGGTGCTCGGGCCGGGAGATACACGCATGCTGCCCTCCTGCGTGGGATTTTCGGCAACGGGAGAACTGCTGGTGGGCGAGGCGGCGCGCAACCAGCAGGCGCTCTATCCCGAGCGCACGGTGCGCAGCATCAAGCGGCAGATGGGCAGCGAGGAGAAAGTGCGCGTAGGCAGCAAGGATTTTCTGCCGCAGGAGATCTCCGCGCTCATCCTGCGCGAGCTGGCGGAGTGGGCGCACCGCGCGCTGGGCGAGCGCCCGCAGAGGGCCGTGATCACCGTGCCCGCCTACTTTTCGGATGCGCAGCGGAACGCCACGCGCGAGGCCGGGGCGCTGGCGGGACTGGAAGTGGTGCGCATCCTCAACGAGCCCACGGCGGCCAGCCTGGCCTACGGATACGGCGACGGATCGCGGCACACGGTGCTGATTTACGACCTCGGCGGCGGCACCTTCGACGTCTCGGTGGTGACGGTGGAGGGCGACATCACCGAGGTGCTGGCGAGCCACGGCAACAACCACCTGGGCGGCGACGACTTCGACGATCTGCTGGCGGAGCGGCTGGCGGCGGAGTTCGAAAAGCAGCACGGGGTGGATGTCCGCGAGGGGCACCCGGCGGCGAAGGCGAGGCTGTGGTGGGCGGCGGAGGAGGCCAAGAAGAAACTGAGCTTCGAACCGTACGCCAAGATCCGCGAGGAGGCGCTGGTCACCCGGCTCTTCCGGCCCCTGCATCTGGAAGTCGAAATATCGCGCGACGAATATGAGGCCATGATTCGTCCGCTGGTGGAATCCACGCTCGACAGCGTGTCCAAAGCGCTACAGGATTCCGGCAAGAAGCCCGGCGACATGGATGCGATTCTGCTGGTGGGCGGCTCCACGCGCACGCCGCTGGTCTCCAGCCTGCTGATGGAAACCACCGGTCTGGAGCCGCGGCAGGATGTGCATCCGGATCTGGCCGTGGCGCTGGGCGCCGGGGTGATGGCGTCGCGCCTCGCCGGGCGCGCCGTGGACCGCGTGCTGGTGGACGTTTCGCCGTACTCCTTCGGCGTCTCCTATCTCGGCGAGCGCGGCGGATTCCCCTATTCGCACTGTTACAATCCCATCATCCGGCGCAATACGCCGCTGCCTTTGACGCGCACCGAGCCGTACATGACCAGCCACCCTTATCAAACCGAGGTGGATGTCCACGTGTATCAGGGCGACGACGAGGACGCGCTGAAGAACATCCTGGTGGGCGATTTTCGCATCGAAGGCCTGACTTCGATGGAGGATGCGAACGAGATTCTCTGCCGGATGCGGCTCGATCTGGACGGCATTCTGGAGGTTGCGGCGGTGGAGAAGCGGACCGGCAAATCGAAGCACATCCGGATCGCCAATGCCTTGCGGGAGAAGAGCGCCGAGGAGATCGCGGCGGGGCGGGAGCGGATTCGAGAGTTGTACGAGACGCGCGGCGAAATGTTGGACGACGCGTGGGAGACAACGGAAGATCTCGAAGAAGACGTGGTGGATGCGGGCGCCCGGGTCATCGAGATGCCGGCCCGCGCGGGCGCGGCGGCGGCGATCTCCGAGGGCGAAACGGAAATAGAGAGCCTGCTGGAGCGTTCGCGCCGGTTGCTGGCCAAAATGCACCCGGAAGACCGCGAGGAGGCGATCGACCTGCACGAGAAAATCGAGACCGCCATGGCATCGGGCGACCGGGCGGCGTTACAGGAGGCCACCGGCGCGCTGAAGGAGTTGCTGTTCTTCGTGGAAGGCGGAAATTGACCCAGCCGCTGAGGGTGTATGCACTGGTGCGCGCCGCGTCGGCATTCCTGTCGGCGCTGCTGCGCCGCCCTTCGGAGGCCGCCGGTAGTAAAGTCCAGGACGGGCCGCGCGCGACTCTTTCCTCGGGATCGCGCCGCGCCGGCGTCGAAAACCGGTGCCCGGTGTGCGAGGCGCGTTTTCGCGGCGCGCGGATCTGCTCGCGTTGCGGCGCCGACCTGGAGCCGCTGATGCAGCTTGCGGTGCGGTCCTGGCAATTGCGTCAGGCAGCCCGGCAGGCCTTGCACGCGGGAGACGCGGAGCGAGCACTGGGGCTTGCCCTCGAGGCGCAGGGCATCCAGGACACCGAGAGCGGCGGGGCGCTACGGCTGCTGTGCGTGTGGCTGACAAGCAACAGATCTGTCGTTACTAGGGAGCACAGCGTAGGAGTACGTCAGGCAGAGCAGCGACCGTGAGGGAGCGGTAGGCTTGGGTCACACTCTACTCCTGCCGTAAAGCCCGCACCGGGTCCACGCGGCTCGCACGCCGCGCCGGCAGGAAGCTCGCGAACAGGGCGGCGGCCACCAGCACGGCAATCGTGATGGCGAAGGTCGAGGGCGCGGTGGGCTGCATTCCTTCGACCAGGCGCTGCAAGACCCGCGCGGCTGCCAGTGCCGCCGCGATACCGGCGCCGACACCCAGAAGAACCATGGCCAGGCTTTGGCGGAGCACCAGCCACATCACATTCGCGGCGCTGGCCCCGAGCGCCATGCGGACGCCGATTTCCGGCACGCGGCGGCCGGTCAGGTAGGCCAGCACACCGTAAATGCCGATGGACGCAAGCAGCAAAGCGAGGCCGGCGAAGATGCCGAATAACAGCAGCAGGAAGCGCTGCCGGGCGAGCGTGGCGCGGGCGAGCTGCTCCATGGTGCGCACCTGGTAGAGCACCTGGTCGCCGGTATCGCCGCGCAGCGCGTGGCGCAACGGTTCGACTACCGAGAGCGGCGGGACGCTGGTGCGTACGGCCACCGAGGTGAGTTCGGACCAGCGGCGAAGCAATCCATCGGGGACCTGCGCAAACGGATAGTAGAACTGATCGCGGACCTGCGCCTGATCGTCGCCGGCCAGTCCCCAATGGCGAACATGGCCCACCACGCCGACGACCTCGAGGGGGCCGGCGGCGATATCGGGGATCCAGAGGCGCTGGCCCACCGCGTCGCGGCCGCCGAACGCGTGCTGCGCAAACACACCGTCGATGACGATCACGGGCGTGCTATCGAGGCGGTCGCGGTCGTCGAAGAACCGGCCCTGCCGTAAAGGGATGCCCATCGCTTTCAGATAATCCGGCGACACGCTGGTGGCCAATGCCATGGGGCGCTTGTTTTCCGGCGGTAAAGCCGGCGTGGCCCACCAGGTGACCTGGTTGTTGCCCTCGCGCATGGGCACGGTATCGACGGTGGCGATGGATTGTACGCCCGGCACGCGGTGGGCGCGATCGAGCACGTCCTGCCACGCCGCGCGAATGCGCGCCGGATGAGGAAGCGTGGCGGGGGAAAGCGCCATGCGGGCGATCAACAGGTTGTGGGTATTGACGCCGGGATCGAGAACCGCGGCATGCAGGAGCGCGCGGCCGAGCATTCCCGCGGAGACCAGCAGCACCACGGCGAGCGCGATCTCGGCAGCCACGAAACTGCCGTGGAGGCGTTGCGCGCTTCCCGCAACGGTGCGCGCTCCGGAGCGCAGGGCACGTTCGAGAGCGCGTACGGGAACGCGCAGGGCCGGCGCGAGGCCAAAAAGAAGACCGCTGGCCAGGGACACGGCGAGAGCAAACAGCAAGACACGCCAATCGAGACGGACCTCTTCGGCGCGCGGCAGAGCGCCCGGCCAGAACACGAGGAACGGGCGCAGGCCGAGGGTTGCCAGCAAGACGCCGAGCACGCCTCCGGAAAGGGCCAGCACCGCGCTTTCGGTGAGACACTGCCGCACCAGGCGGCCGCGGCCGGCGCCGAGGGCCACGCGCATGGCCAGTTCGCGCTCACGGGAAACGGCGCGCGCCAGCAGCAGGCTGGCCACATTGGCACAGGCTATCAGCAGCACCAGACTGACGGCTCCCAACAGCAGCCAGAGGGTGGAGCGCACCTCGCTGACATCGGGCCGAAGCGGCTCGACGCGAAAGGTGCGGCCGGCGTTGGAATCCGGATAGCGCTCCGCCAGACCGCGGCCGGTGAGTGTCAGCTCCTGCTGCGCCTGAAGCAGCGTCATGCCCGGCCTGAGACGCGCCACGGTGCCCACCGGATGCGCGTGGCGATTATGCAGGTAGGGAGCCGCGTCCTGGCCGAGCGGAGTATATACGTCCGCCTCGTCGTCCAGCCGAAAGCCCGCAGGTGAGATTCCGACCACCGTGGAGCGCTTGCCGTCCAGGACCACGGAAGTGCCCAGCACGGCCGGATTGCCGCCGAAATGGCGTTGCCAGAAGCTGTAGCCCAACATCGCGACCGGCGCGCCGCCCGCGCGGTCTTCTTCGGGCAGGAAAGCGCGCCCTACCGCGAGCTCTACGCCCAGAACGGAGAACAGGTTGGACGAAATCTCCCATAGATCGACGTACTCGGGGTTCCCGGGCTCGCTCATGGTTGCACCGTTGTAAAGCCGGCCCGCCATGAGAAGGGAGCGGCTGTCGCGCTGCAGATCGCGGAAATCGTAATTGGCGAGATTCTGTTCGCCGAACGCGGCGCCGTTCCACGTTTCGCTATGCCCATGCAGGCGCACCAGCCGGCCGGGATCGGGAAAGGGCAGCGGCTTGAGCAGCACGCCGTTGGTCACGGTGAACATGACGGTGGTGGCGCCGATGCCCAGCGCCATGGTGGCCAGCGCAACGGCGGCAAAGCCGGGCTTCTGCCGCAGGGTGCGAATGGCATAGCGGAAGTCCTGCCACAAGTCCTCCAGCCAGCGTGTGCCGCGGGCATCGCGGCAGTTCTCCTTCACCTGCTCCGGACCGCCCAGAGCCAGCCGGGCCTGCCGCCGCGCTTCGGCGGGATCGCGGCCCTGCGCGATTAGATCGCTAGCGTATTGCTCGAGATGGAAACGCAGCTCCTTATCGAGCTCTTCTTCCATCTGCCCGCGGCGCCACAGGCGTTGCCACCAGGTCATTCCGCGCCTCCTTCCGACATTCTGAGGATGAGACCGACGGCTTCCGCCAAGCGCTGCCAGCCGGCGGCTTCCGTCTCAAGCTGCGCCCGCCCTTTGCGCGTCAGGCGATAGAATTTCGCCTCCCGCCCGGTCCCGGTCTCCTTCCAGTCCGCAGCCAGCAGCGCGCGGTTCTCGAGCCGGTGCAGGGCCGGATAGAGCGACCCTTGGGGAACCTGCACCACATCGCGCGAAACCTGCTGCAGCCGTTGCGCGATGGCGTATCCATGCACCGGGCCGAGCGCGACCACTTTCAGGATCAACAAATCCAGGGTGCCTTGCGGCAGGCCGGACTTCTCTGGCATCGCTATACCTCGATCTTCTACAGGTCTAGCACAGGATGTGTAGAAGCGCAAGGTGTGTGCGCCATCGAGGTGCGCGCAAACCGACGTTGCCGGCGGTAGGCTGGAGAGGGGCCGTGCTGGCTCCGCCAGTGGAGCGAATGGGAACCCCTGCAGACGGCAATCGCAACTTGGACCGGCTCGCGCCTTCGGCGCGGGGGCAGGCCGGGCGGCCTACTCCACTGCAATGGAGCAGCCGCTTCACCCTGGTGGCCGGCTTCGGCGGCCTGCTGGCGATCGTGGCGCTGGCCGGGGTGGACGCCCTGCGGGTGCTGCAACAGATCCGGCGCGACGACGACCAGATTCGCCGCCAGTTCCTCTCGCGGAATCACGTGCTCAATGACATCCGTTCCCAACTCTACCTTTCGGGAACCTACGTGCGGGACTACTTGCTGGAGCCCGACGCGGCGCGGGCCACCACGTATCGGGCCAGCCTGCAGGAGGTGCGCGGCGAAATGGAGGCAGCTCTGGCGTCGTACGCGCGGCAGGTGGAGCCGGAAGCGGCCAGGCACTATGGGGCGTTGAAGGCGGAGTTGTCGCAATACTGGCAGACTCTCGATCCGATCCTGACCTGGGATGCGGCCGAGCGGCGCGCACGAGGGTATATCTTCCTCCGCGACGCCGTGTTCCCCCGGCGCACGGCGATGCTCGAGATTGCGGGACGCATTGCGGACACCAACGAGCGACAATTAAGCGCCGGCAACGAGCGCGTGGTCGCGCTGTTGCTGAAATTTCAGAACCGGCTGGCCGCGACCGTTTGGGCAACATTGGCGCTCGGGTTGGGCATGGCGGCGTTCAGCATTCGAAAGATCCTGCGCCTGGAAACCCACGCGCAGGCGCGCTACCGGGAGGTCGCCGATGCGCGCAGGCAGTTGACTAACCTCTCCGGCAGGCTGGTGCAGGCGCAGGAGACGGAGCGGCGCGCTCTTTCCCGGGAACTGCACGATGAAGTCGGCCAGGCGCTCTCCGCCGTGCTGGTGGAGTTGCGAAACCTGGCAACCGGCCTGGCGGCGCGGTCGGAAGAACAATCGCGGAGCCAGGTGGAGCTGATCAAGGGCCTGGTGGAAAGCACGGTGCGCGTGGTCCGGAATATGGCGCTCCTCCTCCGGCCCTCCATGCTGGACGACCTGGGCCTGATCCCCGCTCTCCGCTGGCAGGCTCGGGAAGTTTCCAAGCGCACTTCCATGGATGTCAGCGTGGCCACGGATCTCGATTCGGTCGATTTGCCGGACGAATACAAAACCTGCATCTACCGGGTGGTCCAGGAGGCATTGCACAACTGTTCGCGGCATTCTCAGGCGACCGCCGTGCGCATCCGGGTGCAGCGGAAGCCAGGCCGCGTATCGCTGGCCATCCAGGATGACGGCCGGGGCTTCGACGTCCAACAGTCGAAGGGACTCGGCCTGCTGGGAATCGAAGAGCGCGTGGCCCACCTGGGGGGCACGTGCGAAGTGCATTCCGGAGCGGGGAGCGGAACCATCTTGTCGATCGAATTGCCGTTCCCGGGCGAGAGCGGCAGCGGCACGGAGGAAAGTGAAGCCGATTCGCATTCTGTTAGCGGATGACCACAACGTCATGCGCCGGGGGCTCCGCCTGTTACTGGAGAGCCAGTCCGGATTCAGCGTGGTAGGAGAGGCGTCCGATGGCCGGCAGGCCGTGGACCAGGCGCTGGCCACGAGGCCGGACGTGGTGGTTCTGGATATCACCATGCCGCGCCTCAGCGGCACGGAGGCGGCGCAGAGAATCACGGAGAGTCTCCCCGACACGGCGGTGGTGATTCTGAGCATGCACGCGGACGAAGGATACGTCCTGCGCGCCCTGAAGGCGGGCGCCAGGGGGTACCTGGTGAAGGACTCCGCGGAGGACGATCTCATTGAAGCGATCAAGGCCGTCAGCGAAGGGAAAGCCTACTTCAGCCCCGAAGTTAGTAAGATGCTGGTGGAGGATTACGTCAGGGAGATACGGACGCGGGGAGCCGAGGACAGTTATGAGTTACTAACTACCCGCGAGCGGGAGATCCTGCATCTGCTGGCGGAGGGGAAGTCCAATAAGGACATCGCGGCGCTGCTCAATCTGAGTCTGTTCACGGTGGAGACTCATCGCCGGAACTTACAGGAGAAGCTCAACCTGCACAACCTGGCCGAGCTGATCCTCTACGCCGTGCGAAAAGGCCTCATCTCGTAACCGGCAAAACGCGGACGACGCGCCACACAGGGAGAACCGCGGGCGCGCCGCCGATCGGCTTTCGACTGGAATACGGCTCGGGGATTAGGCTCGGCGCCGGACTCAAGTGGTTTATTGGAATTTAGGACCTGAATAGTACCGTACTGGGGCGTATCTCTAACGATAACTGCTCCGCCCGAGAGAGGCTGGGGAGCCCCCGCCGCCCTCAGGCCGTCTCGCCCGCTGCCGTTTCCAGGCCGCGCTCGGCGATTTCGCGCTGGCGGATGCGGTACTTCTGCACTTTCCCGCTCAGCGTCATGGGGAAGGCGTCGACGAAACGGATGTGCTGCGGCACCTTGTAATGCGCCAGGCGGGCGCGGCAAAAGGCGCGGATCTCCTCCTCGTCCGCCGTTTCGCCGGGCTTCAGCCGGATCCAGGCGAGCACGATTTCCCCGAGCCGCTCGTCGGGCAGTCCCACCACCTGCACGTCGGAAATCTTGGGATGGCTGTACAGGAACTCTTCGATCTCCCGCGGGTAGATGTTTTCGCCGCCGCGGACGATCATGTCGCGGGCGCGCCCGGTGATGCGGAAGTACCCGTCGGGGCGCATCACCGCCAGGTCGCCGGTGTGCAGCCAGCCTTCATGGTCGATGGCGGCGGCGGTGGCCGCGGGTTCT
>JADGNR010000358.1 GCA_017883415.1 Bryobacteraceae bacterium
CCTCGAGGCCGAACCGGGAAGCCAACAGCCCGGCCAGGGTTTCGCTTTGCCGGGGCCCGCCGTGCACCAGGAAGACCTTGCGAAGCGACGGGACGAGCGGCGCCACCCACTCCAACAGCTCGCTCTGGTCGGCATGGGCGCTGAGCTCGTCGACGCTCGATATCTCGGCCCGCACGCGCATCGGCTCGCCGAAAATCCGCACCTCCGGCCACTTCTCCACCAGCTTGCGCCCCAGCGTGTCCTGCGCCATAAACCCGGTGATCAGCACGGTATTCCGCGGGTCCTCGATGTTGTTGCGCAGGTGGTGCAGGATGCGGCCCTGCTCGCACATGCCGGAGGCGGAAATCACCACGAAGGGCCCGTGCAGGTCGTTCAGCTTCTTCGATTCCACGGCTTCACGAACGTACTGCAGGCGTTGGAAACCGAACGGGTCTTCGCCGTGCTCCAGGTAGCTACGCGTCTCGTCGTCAAAGCACTCGGGATGAGCGCGATGGACCGCGGTCACATTCAGTGCCAGCGGGCTGTCCACGAAGATCGGGATATTGGGGATGCGCTTCTCGTTGGCCAACTGGTGCAGCAGCAGCACCAGTTGCTGGGTGCGTCCCACCGCGAAGGCGGGCACGATGATGCGGCCGCCGCGCCGCGCCGTGCGGTTCACCACGTCGGCCAGCTTGTCGATGACGTGGCTGACGGCTTTGTGGAGACGCCCGCCGTAGGTGCTTTCCAGGATCAGGTACTCGACCGGCGGAATGGGCTCCGGGTCGCGGATGATGGGCAGCCGGGGGCGGCCGACGTCTCCGGAGAAGGCCAGGCGCACCCGCGAGCCGTCCGATGTATGGTGGAACACGAGGCAGGAGGAGCCCAGAATGTGCCCGGCGTCGTAGGGCACATAGGTCAGCTCCGCATCCAGTTTGTGCGGCGAGTGGTACCCCACCGGCTGAAACAGCGGCAGCGTGCGCTCGGCATCGTCCATGGTGTAGAGCGGCTCCACCAGTCGGTCGTCCCACCCCGCCTGCTTGCGGTGCTCCCGGCGTTTGTTCAGGAATTCCGCGTCTTTCTCGTGGATGTGAGCGGTGTCACGCAGCATCCACTGGCAGAGGTCGATGGTCGCCGGGGTAGAGTAGATCGGTCCGGAAAAGCCGTTTTTCACCAACGTCGGCAGATTGCCGCTGTGGTCGATGTGGGCGTGCGAGAGGATGACGGCATCGATCGACTCTGCCGGAAACGGCAGGTTGCGATTCTTCTGCTCCGCGTCCTTGCGCCGCCCCTGATAGAGCCCGCATTCGAGCAGGTACCGCCGCGCGCCCGCCTCCACCAGGTGCATGGAGCCGGTGACGGTGCCGGCCGCGCCCCAAAAGGTAAGCTTCATCTGCCGCCGATTCTCCGGAAACGCTCATGGTAGCACTGGCACGCGTTCGTTAGCCGGGCGTTAGCAAGCGGCGTTAGCAAGCGACCGGGGCGCGAGAGTTCAGCCCTCGGCTGGTCCGCGGCCTGCGGAAAGCCGACCGCCAATAGCTTGATTTGGGCTTCTTTGGGATTGGTGGACGACGGGGGGCTCGAACCCCCGACCTCTGCATTGCGAACGCAGCGCTCTCCCAACTGAGCTAGTCGCCCACATGTAACGACAGCATTTATACTATAGCAGAACGTCCTCTATTCCGGCGTTGCGAACGCCGTGCGCGGGCGCCGCTGCCATCGCAAGCTGCCCGCTGAGGTCGACGCCCACGCCTTGCGGGCAGCAATTACAATATAAGAAATGGCGAACCGGCAGATCACCCGGCAGATCGGCAAAATGCGCCGCGATTGGGAACAGCGCGCCCGCGAGAATGCCCGCTACTACGTGGCCACCGGCAAGGAGAAATGGACCGACGAGGAGTTCTTCGCATCCGGCGAACTCGCCGTGAAGGAGGAGATTCTCACCGACCTCATCAACATCTGTCAGGGCAGGAACCCGAAAGAGATGAAGGTGCTCGAGATCGGCTGCGGCGCCGGCCGGGTGACGCGCGCCCTGGCCGGCTTCTTCGGCGAAGTGTTTGCCGTCGATATCAGCCGCGAAATGGTCCGGCAGGCGCGCTCGGCGCTGCGGGAATTCCCCGGTGCGCACGTGTTCCGCAACAACGGCAAAGACCTTGCCGCCGTCCGCCGGAACTGGTGGCACCGCTTCGGCATGGGCGCCAGGTTAGAACTCGATTTCGCCTTTTCGTGCATTGTGTTTCAGCACATCCCCAACCCCGCCATCATTGAGAATTATGTGCGCGAAGTGAACCGCCTGCTGCGCCCCGGCGCGTTATTCAAATTTCAGGTGCAGGGTGCGGCGGCCAAATTCGAGCCCGACGATAGCTGGTTAGGCGCGTCATTTACCGAACAGGAGGCGCGCACGATGGCGCGGCGCTGCGGTTTCGAAATGCGGTATCACCACGGCGCCGGCGAGCAATATTACTGGCTCTGGTTCTTCAAAACCGGGGCGCCTCCGGACTGAGCCTGGCCCACCTGGGCACCCTGTAAGAGAGCGGTCAATGTCCCGGCGGCTTTTTCTCGGGCTCCTGGCGGCGGCTCGCCCAATACTTCTTCATGCGCTCCGACACTTCCCGGCGTTCGGCGGCATCCATCGATTTGCGGCCGCGCCGCTTGCCTCCCCGGGACAACACCGGAACAGCGCCGGCAGTGCGTTGCAGCTCTTCGAGCGATACGATCACACGCTCGAGTTTTTCTTTCTCAGCGTATAAATCCTGAATTGCCTGGTATAGGTCCATTGCATCACGGTATTCGACCAGCCTGCCGGCCCGCGCAGGGCAGCCGAAAGCTCATATGTGATGTTACAACTTATCGGCGTTGGAATTCTACCTAAAGGCCGGCTTAACGAATAAAAAACGGCCAATGAAGTACTATCTTCCAACCATATTTAGTAATGGCAAGGTACGCCCCTACTAACAGTAGGAGTAGTACGCCCAGCATGATGGGAAGGGCTTTCCGCCACGGGAATTTCCGGTGCTCGCGATGAAGCACCAGCAGGTAGCCGGCGAAAATGCCCACATAGAACAAGAGGCACATGGGCACGGCGAATAACATCATGTTGAAGATGTCCGGCGTCGGCGTGACGATGGCGGCCGCGATGAAGATAATCAGAATGGCGTAGCGGCTGTGGCGCACCAGAAAGGAAGGGGTGACAATTCTAAGCAACGTCAAAAAGAAAATAATCACCGGCAGCTCAAACACTAATCCCACGCCCAGCATTACATCGACGAACAAGTCAAAATAGTGGCTGACGGAAACCATGGGGATGACGTCTTTTCCCTTGCCGATCCCCAGCAGAAACGTGAGGCCGAAGCGGAACGCCACGAAATAGCCGAACAGCCCGCCCAGGATGAACAGCCCGGCGGCGGTCAGAATAAACGGCGCCGCCCATCGCCGCTCGCGGCGGTACAGGCCCGGCGAAATGAAGGCCCACACCTGGTACAACACCCACGGCGATGCCAGAAAGATGGCGCACAGGATGGGCAGCTTGAACCAGATCACGTTAAACGTTTCCATGGGCTCAATCTGCGCCAGGTTGGGCACGTAGCCGTTATTCTTGAGGGCCGAGATGGCGGGCTGCTTGACGAAAGTCCACAGGGGATCGGTAAACAGAAGGCTCACCACGGCGGCCACCGCAATGCCGACCAGGCATTTGATGAGGCGCGAGCGCAGCTCTTCCAGGTGCTCGAGGAACGACATGCGCAGCATGCCATCCTCGTCGTCGCCTTCCCCGGAGGCAGGCGGGGACGGAGGCGGCGTCACTCCGCCCCCACCCAGACGGTGCCGCAGTTTTTCAATCGCCGTGATGGGCGCCGGCGCAACCCCGCCCGGGAGCGCGCCGGCTCCCTTCTCGTCTTCCGATGAACTCATTCGTTATGCGTCCTGCCCGGACGTCGTGGAAGCGGGCCCCGTGTGTCCGGCCGGCGCCGGTGCTTCGCCCGAAGACCCAGCCGGCCTGTGGATCGCTTCCGCTTCACCGTGGGCAACCGTGCCCTCCGGCGCGACGACTGATGGTGATTCAGCGCCCTCAGGTGCGGATGCGCTTAGGTTGACTGGTGTGGCGGGGGTGGAATTGTACTCGGACCCGTAAGAACCCTCGTAGGTATTTTCGCTCGACGCGTAGTCGTAATTGTAAGTGTCCGATTGAAACGAATTGGTGATCTGTTTGATCGATTCGGTTTCCTTGTCCAGACTCTGCATTTCCCGCTCGAAGGTGGATTTCAGCTCGGCCGAGGCGCGTCGGAACTCGCCCATCGCTTTGCCGATCGTCCGTCCGATTTCCGGCAGTTTCTTGGGGCCGAACAGGACCAGCGCCAGGACAAAAATAAACATCATCTCCGGCCAACCCAGGGGACCCATCGCTGTTCGAAACCTCCCTTACGTCTACTTCCACCCAATGATAACACGGGGCCGCGCGAGCCTTCGGCGGATTCTGGCATCATGGGGAAATGCCTGCGGATTGCCTGTTTTGCGCGATCGGCTCCGGCGCAGTTCCGGCGTCCATCGTGCTGGAGACGCCGGAATGCCTGGCCTTCCTCGATCATCGCCCGCTGTTTCCCGGCCATTGTCTGCTCATCCCGCGCGTGCACTACGGCACCCTGTGCGATCTCCCCGCGAGCGCGCTCGGTCCCCTCTTTACCCAGGCGCGGACGCTGGCCATGGCGCTGGAAGAAGCGCTCGCCGCCGAAGGCACCTTCGTGGCCGTGAATAACCGCGTCAGCCAGAGCGTTCCGCATCTGCATGTCCACGTCGTGCCCCGGCGCAGGAAAGACGGGCTCAAGGGTTTCTTCTGGCCGCGCGGCAAGTATCGCGATGAAGCCGAAATGGAAGGCGTGCGCGTTGCGCTTCGCGCCGCGGTCGCGCGCCTGAGCTGAGAGCCGAGGAAAAAAGTTCGCTGCGGTCTCCGGGTTGACAGACGAAAGCGTCTGTCCCACTTTGCAGGCGTTACGGCAACAGCGTCTCGGCCAGCACCTTCTCGCCCTGCGCCGCGCGGAACCGCCGCAGCTTTTCACGCAGCTCCGGGCGGCTGTTGGCCAGGATCGCCACCGCCAGCAGCGCCGCGTTGCGCGCCCCGGCCCCGCCGATGGCGAGCGTACCCACCGGCACTCCCGCCGGCATCTGCACGGTGGAAAGCAGCGAATCCAGCCCCTTGAGCGCCGCGCTCTCCATGGGAACCCCGAGCACCGGCAGCAGGGTGTGCGCGGCGCACATTCCCGCCAGGTGCGCCGCCCCGCCCGCCGCCGCGATAATCACTTCGATCCCCCGCGATTCGGCCGCGCCCACGTACTCCGCCGCCGGCCCCGGCGTGCGGTGCGCCGAGAGCACGCGGCACTCATGCGCCACTCCGAAATCCGCGAGCGTTTCATCAGCCTGGCGCATGGTGGCCCAGTCCGATTTACTGCCCATGATCACGGCCACCAGCGGACCTTCCGCCGCCATCGGTTACTGCCCCTGCGACAGCGTGAATCCGGGCTGCCCGTTGAAGGTGCGCAGCGTTTCCGTCATGGCGATGGAAATGCCCGCATCGTGGATGCGCTGCAACAGGGCGATCAGCCGGCCCATATCCACCTGGCCGTCGGCCATGAACCGGCAGCGGAAACTGTCCGTGCAGAACGTCTCGGCCATCCCCGCCGGCCAGACCTTCACCCCGCGGTTGTCGATCATCTGGAGGGTGAGTCCCTCGCCCGCCAGCTTGCCCACGGCGGCGGCCAGTTCGTTGGCATTGCGCGAGGGCCAGTACACGAACACGTCGATGCCCTTCAGCTCCATGGCGGAGGAAGACACCGTCAGGGCGGCCAGGGGGGCCGCGGCGGGCCGCCGTGCGTAGGCGACCGGCTTCAGCGTGTTCGGCTTCTGTCCCATCCGCTCGATCACGGCGCGGGCGAACTCCTTGGTGCCCACCTTCTGCGTGCTCACGCCCTCGGTGAAAATATCGTAGGTATGCACCCCGTCCTCGATGGTCCGCAGCCAGGCGTTGTGCACCTGCTCGGCGGCTTCGGGCTGGTTGATGTGCACCAGCATCAGGACCGCCCCCAACAGCAGTCCGGACGGGTTCGCCAGGTTCTGCCCCGCCCTGCGCGGCGCCGAACCGTGGATC
>JADGNR010000359.1 GCA_017883415.1 Bryobacteraceae bacterium
GACGCGCTCATGAGCGGAACCTCGGTGGCCGCCGAATCGCTTGGCCTGGCCGATAAAATCGGTTCCCTCGCCGAAGGCATGGAAGCCGACCTGGTGGCCGTGGACGGCAACCCGCTCGACGACATCACCGCCGTGCGCCGCGTCGTCTTGGTCATGAAGCACGGCAAAATCTATCGCCACGCGCCGGCGAAGTAGGGCCAGCCATGGGTGATGGACTGAAGCTGCTCCTGCGCCTGTACTGGCAGCCCGGCGCCGCCATGAGCGCCATCCTCGATCGCGGCAGCCTGCTGCTCGCCAGCGTCGCCGTCGCGGCCGTTTCCCTGCTGCTCCAGTCCGGCCTCGGGCCCTGGCTGCACTTCGGCTTCTACGTCCCGCTGCTGGCGCTGGCCGCCGTCTACGTCCCCGGCGTTCTGTTGCT
Organism: Bryobacteraceae bacterium; assembly: GCA_017883415.1. Classification (GTDB taxonomy): domain Bacteria; phylum Acidobacteriota; class Terriglobia; order Bryobacterales; family Bryobacteraceae; genus JADGNR01. Next base: position 419 of record JADGNR010000359.1, read on the forward strand.
CGCCAGCCTCTTGGGCCGCCTCGGCGGGTTGGGAATGGTCTTCCAGCGCGACTACTCGCCTCTGCTCACTTCCACCGCCATGGCCTGGGCCGCCGCCAACCTTCCGCTGGCGCTGGCCGCGTGGACCGCGCCGCCCCAGGTCTTCGCCATCCTCGCCGCGCTGGCCTATCTCTACTTCGCCGTGCTCATGTTCTTCGCCGTGCGCACCGTCTTCGGCCTCGACAATGGCGCCGCCGCCGGCGTGGTCTGCCTCTCGTGGACTCCCCTGGCCGCCGCGGCTTTCCTGTGGGGCCCGCTTCGCTTCCTGCTGGGATGGCTCGCTTCGCCGTTCTTCCTGTTCTACGCCTTCTACTTTCTCCGCGCCGATTTCAGCGGGCTCGGCGCCGGATTGCGCAGCCGCCAGAACTTCCGCCGCACGCTCGACGCCGCCGCCGTGAACCCCCACGATGGCGAGGCGCAATATCAGCTCGGCCTCGTCTATCAGGAGCGCCGCCAGTACACCGAGGCCATCCGCCGATTCCAGAATGCCGTGCGCATCGATCCCGCCGAAACCGACGCCCACTTCCAGTTGGGCCGCATCGCCCGCCAGCAGGGCCGCATCGACGACGCGCTGGCCCATTTCCAGACCGTGCTCGCCCAGGATCCCAAGCACAGCTCGAACGAGATTCTGCGCGAGACCGCCGCCGCCTATCTCGCCCGCAACCGCTTCGACGACGCCCGGCGCTTGCTCGCAGTCTACACCGAGCGCCGCGAGTACGATCCCGAAGGCCTCTATTACTTCGGACAGGCGCTCGAAGGATTGGGCGACCCGGCCCGCGCCCGCGAGATGTACCGCCGCGCCCTGGAGGCCGCCCGCACCGCGCCGCACTACCGCCGCCGCTTCACCGCCCGGTGGAGCCGGCTCGCCCAGAAACAGGAGCGCAGTCTGTCGCAGCGGAGTTTGAGCCGCGGATTACGTCAGTCGCCCGCTACCGCCTGGATTGTACCTTGAACCGCGGTAGCGATCGTGCCGGGGTTTCCGGATGCGATCGCAGCTCCCAACCCGACAAAGCTGGTTGCGACCGTGATAACCCGGCGTATGTCGTTCAGGTTGGTTACCGCTTGATTCACCTGCGCAGTGACCTGCCCGATTCGCTCCAGTGTGCCTTGCAAGTCGTCCAGTGTAATCTGAATCGCAACCGCGGTGAAATGGAGCGATTGGTTGGACAACTGCTGCTGCAGGTCTCTCAGTGCGGCCTGCTGATCCGGTGTCAGTAGGGAGAAGTTGGCGAGGCGGAAGTCGCCGACTGCTTTAGAAACCGCTAGAAACCCCTCCGCCAGGGCGCGCGCTTGATCCTGAGTGAGTTGAGGCATGAATCGATCCCTACAATGCTAGAAGGCTGCCTTAAAATCCATGATTAGGCCCCGAATCGATGAGGAGTATGAATTCAGAGTCTGGTAAACGTCTTTGACGGTCCAGTGGTCGGCTTGCGCCGCAAGTTCTATGTGTCCATCGCGAATCTTAGCCAGGATCTTCTGGTAGTCCTCGGCGGCCTGGCGCCGGTTCTCCAGCGTTTCCAAGTCGTGGCGCCACTGATATTGGACCAGCAGATCGGAGGTTCGGCTCTTGGTCTGATCCGATAGGATGGCTTCCTTATACCTTGTACGGAGGCTGTCCTTTTCAACTCGCAGGGCCCGGTCATAGTCTTCGCCGATGATCCTGCTCAGAGCATTGCACAGAACGGAGACGTCGGCATCCGCGGCCTTCAGTGCCGAGGCCAACTTCTTTCTTTGATACCCGCTGGCGGCAGCGTCCAACAAGAACTTCGCCAACCCCTTGACCGCCTTGACCGGCGCATCTCCGAGTTTTCCGGCGCCCTGCACCGCGCCCGCAAAACCGTCAATCTCCTTGTCGTAGCTCACGGCATCGCCGGATGCCAGTTGATTCAGCGCATTCAGGTAGTTTACTAATACGTTCCCGGCTTTGAGAAGATTGGGCTCCAGGTCGGAAAACTCTTTGCACGCGTCCTTTGCCTGTTGATTTACATCCTCGATTTCATCTACCGGGCGATCTGCCAGTTGCTTCCGGATACACGAGGCCGTCAGATCCTTGACCAGGGGCCGAAATTGTGTGGCCGCGTCTCTCGCGATGGCCGTGAATTCGCGCACCGCGGCGGGCGTCGTGCATCCCGCGGTCCAGAGAGTGATGGCTAAAAAGGCGGCAATGGGCACCCGCCGGGACTTAGTGTTCAGAATCAAGAATCCTCCCCTCCGCGAAGGTCACCTGAGAACTTTACCCAAGCGACGCCGTCACCGTCAACTGGTCCGACGGCATTTCTCACTTCTTCGCCACCGGCACCGGCGCCCGCGGGGCGTGCCCGCGCTTGTACACCAGGATCGTCCGCCGGAACTCCATCACTATCGTGCCATCCTGTTTGAAACCGGTCGTCTTGATCTCCACCAGCCCCATATTCGGCCGCGATTTCGATTCGCGCGCGCTCAGCACTTCCGATTGCGCGTAGATGGTGTCGCCTTCGAATACCGGCGCCGGCATGCGGATCTCGTCCCAGCCCAGGTTCACGCCGTACTGCGAGACGTCCGCCACCGAGAGCCCCGTCACCAGCGCCAGGGTGAAGGTGGAATTCACCAGCGGTTTGCCGAATTCGGTCTGCGCCGCATAGTGCGCGTCGAAATGGATGGGGTTGGTATTCACCGTCAGCAGCGTGAACCAGGCGTTATCCGTCGCGGTCACGGTGCGCCCCAACGGGTGCCGGATCACCATTCCCACCGCGAAATCTTCGTAACAACGTCCGCCCGCGCCCGTCCGTTCGCTCATGCCTGCTTCTCCTTCCGGCTCAGCCGGTGCTTCTCCAGAGTCACCCGCGCCATGCGCAGATTGGCCGCGTCGATCATCCTGCCGTCCAGGCTGGCCGCGCCGCGTCCCTCGGCCACGGCTCGTTCATAAGCCTCTACCACTTGTTGCGCGCGCGCCACTTCTTCGCTGGCCGGCGTGAAGATCTCGTTGGCCGTGGCAAGCTGGCCGGGATGGATGCACTGCTTGCCGTCGAAGCCCATGGCCCGCGCAATGCGGCAAGCACGCTCGAATCCCGCCGCGTCCCGATAGCCGGCGTACGGCCCGTCCAGGCAGCGCAGACCGTTGGCCCGCGCCGCGGCCACAATGGTGTGCATCGCCGCGTGCCAGCGATGCCCCGGATACGCCTCGTCATCGGCGTCGAATTCGCCGATCGCCGCCGAGGGCATCCGCATGGACGCGGCATAATCGCCCGCCCCGAAGATTAGTGCTTCCAGCCGCGGCGACGATCGTGCGATCTCGCGCGCGTAGAGGAAGCCCGCCGCCGTTTCGATCTGCGCCTCGATCCCGATGCGCCGCGAAAACCCACGATGCATTTCGATCTGCGTGAGCAGCTTGTCGACAAATACGATGTCCTCCGGCGCACCGGCTTTGGGCGTCATCACCAGGTCCACGTGCTCGCCCGCGGCCTCGATCACCTCCACCAGATCGCGATAGGCGAACGGCGTGTCGAGGCCGTTGATGCGCAGGATGCGCAGGCGGTCTGCGAAATCCAGTTCGCGGAAGGCCCAAATGGCGTTGGCGCGGCCAGCCGCCTTTTCGTCCACCGCCACGGAATCCTCCAGGTCGATGCACACCGCGTCGGCATCGCTGGCCGCGGCCTTTTCGATCATGGGCCGGCGCGAGGCCGGCACAAACAGCATGCTGCGCTCCAGCCGTCCGCGAACCTCGCTCCCTGCGTCACGCCGCATCGCTCAATTCTCCTCCCACCCCAACTCCGCCAGAATCTCTGGCATGTGCTCTCAGTGGGGTAGGCCTCCTGGCCTGCCCTTCCTCCAGTCCGCCGCGTAGTCGAGCCAGAGGGGCAGGCCTGGAGGCCTACCCTACTAGCCCCAACTCCGCCAGTATCTCCCGCGTGTGCTCGCCCAGCGCCGGCACTCTCCCCAGGCGCGGCGGCGCGTGTTGCAAATTGTGCGGCGGCACCAGCGCGGGGATCGGGCCCGCCTGGGACTCCACCGTCACCCAGCGCCCGCGCGCCGCCAGTTGCGGATGCCGCGCCACTTCCGCCACGTCGTTCACCGCGCCGCTCGCGATATCGGCCGCCTCCAGCAGCCCCAAAACCTCCGCTCGCGTGTGCTGTCCCAGCCGCTCCTCGATCGTCGCTTCCAGCTCCGCGCGGTTCCGCACGCGGCTCGCGTTACTAACAAACCTCTCGTCCGCGGCCAGCGCGGGCAGACCCAGTACCCCCTCGCAAAAACGCCGCCATTCGCGTTCGTTCTGGATCGCAAAGTTCACCGGCCCATCGGAGCACGCATACACGCCGTAGGGCACAATCATGTTGTGCCGCAGGCCGCACCGCGCCGGCGCCGTCCCCGTGCCGAGCCACGCATACAGCGGCGGCATCATCCATTCCGTCAAACATTCCAGCATCGAGATGTCGATGCGCTCCCCCGCTCCGCTGCGCTCGCGGTTCAACAGCGCCGCCAGGATCGAGGAGTAGCCATACATGCCGGAAGCGATATCCGCGATCGAGATCCCCACCTTGGCGGGCGCGTCGGGGCTGCCCGTCAGGCTCACTACGCCCGATTCGGCCTGCACCAGCATGTCGTAGGCCTTCTTATCGCGGTACGGGCCGTCGGCGCCGTACCCCGAAATGCCGCACCAGATCAGCCGCGGGTGCATCCGCGCCAGCGCTTCGTACCCGAAGCCGAGGCGCTCCACCGCCCCCGGCGCCAGGTTGTGCACGAAGACATCGGCGCGCTCCAGCAGCCGGGCGAACACCGCGCGGTCCCGCTCGCGCTTCAGGTCGAGCGCGATGCTTCGCTTGGCGCGATTGAGCCAGGCGAAGTACGCCGAGAGGCCGCCGAGCGCGCCGTCGTACCCGCGCGCGAAATCGCCGCCGTCGGGACGCTCCACCTTGACCACGTCCGCCCCCAGGTCGGCCAGTTGCCGGGAGCAGAACGGCGCCGCCACGGCCTGCTCCAGCGCCACCACGCGAACACCGCTCAAAGGCAAACAAGAGGGATCGTCCATATCGCTCGTGTCCGCTTCAAAAAGAACGCGGCATGCCCAGCACATGCTCTCCCAGGTACGAAAGAATCAGGTTCGTCGAGACCGGCGCCACCTGGTAGAGCCGCGTCTCGCGGAACTTTCGCTCCACATCGTATTCCGCCGCGAAGCCGAACCCGCCGTGCGTTTGCAGGCACACGTTGGCCGATTCCCACGAAGCGTCCGCGGCCAGCAGCTTGGCCAGGTTCGCTTCCGCGCCGCACGGCTCGCCCGCATCGAACATCCCGGCCGCCTCGTAGCGCATCAGGTCCGCCGCGCGCACGTTGGCATAAGCCCGCGCAATCGGAAACTGAATCCCCTGGTTCTGCCCGATCGGCCGGTCGAACACCACCCGCTCGCCGGCATATTTCCGCGCCTTCTCGATGAACCAGTAGCCGTCGCCGATGCACTCGGCGGCAATGAGAATCCGCTCCGCGTTCATGCCGTCCAGGATGTAGCGGAAGCCCTGCCCCTCTTCCCCCACCAGGTTTTCCGCCGGGATTTCGAAATTGTCGAAGAACACTTCGTTGCTCTCGTGATTGACCATGTTGCGTATCGGACGCAGCGTCAGCCCCTTGCGCCCCGCCCGCAGATCCACCAGGAAAACGGACAGCCCCTCGGTCTTGCGCTTC
>JADGNR010000360.1 GCA_017883415.1 Bryobacteraceae bacterium
CATGTTGATACTCGCCGCCATTCTCGGAATCCTGATCTATGGCATTGTCGCGGCCACCTGGGGCACGCTCAACCACACGCTCGGGTTCGATAACGCGCAGAACGGCTCCATCGCTCTGGCCCAGGCCATCGGTCTGGTGGTGGCGTCCATCTCAGTCGGCCCGCTGATCGATCTCAAGGGCAAGAAAACCGCCATGGTGGGGGGGCTGGCGCTGATTTGCCTGTCGCTTTGGGCGCTGCCGAGCGCGGGGAAGGACTACACGCTGGTGCTCGCCGCGCTCGCGGTGCTGGGACTGGGCGGGGGCATCGTGGTCACCGGCGCCAATGCGCTGGTGTCCGATGTCAGCGAATCGCGGCGCGCCTCCACCTTGAACCTCCTCAACCTGTTCTTCGGCCTCGGCGGGCTGCTCACGCCCTTCCTCACCGCAAATGTCCTGGGGGGCGACGCGGTCCGGATGTGTTACGTGGCCGCCGTTCTGGCCACCATCGCGCTGGTCCTTAACGTGATGACGCCCATGCCCCGGCCCACCGGCGAGCGCGGGTTCAAGGCCTCCGAGATCGGAGTGGTGGTGGGACGGCCCGTGCTCTACTTACTGGCCCTGAACCTGTTCCTCTACGTGGCGTGCGAAGTCGGCGTCTGGAACTGGCTGGTCAAGTACCTGACTACCGTGAAAGGCCTGAACGAGGGCGTGGCGCTGAATATTCTTTCGCTGGGGTTCGCGCTCGGGCTGCTGGTCGGCCGTCTGGTGGTCTCGCGCATCCTCATCCACGTTTCCGCGCTCAATGTCACGCTGGCCGCTTCGCTCGCGATGGCGGTCACGACCTATCTCATGCTGCAGAGCGGCAGCCCGACCGGCGCCGGGATCGTGGTCTTCTGCGGGGGCCTCGCCATGGCGCCGATGTTCCCGACCACGCTGGGAATCGTGGGCGACGCGTTCCCGCGCATGACCGCCACCGCCATGGGCATCGTCATCACCAGCGGGTGGATCGGCCTGGCGGTCAGTTCCCCGATCATCGGCAACGTGGCCAACTCGTCCAGCCTCCAGTCGGCGCTGCTCCTGCTGCCGGCCTTCTCGGTGGCCATGATCCTGGTGAACCTGGCGCTCCGCCCCATGCTGAAAAAGCCGGCGTAGAACCCGGCCTATCTCAGCCGCAAGCTGTTGCTCACCACCGTGACGCTCGACAACGCCATGGCCGCCGACGCCAGCATGGGAGACAGCAAACCGAGGGCCGCAATGGGAATCCCCACGGTGTTGTAGGCGAAGGCCCAGAACAGATTCTGGCGGATGATGCGCATGGTACGGCGCGAAAGCTCCAGCGCGTCGGCCACACCGTTCAGGTTGTCGCGCATGAGCGTGATATCGGCGGCCTCCATGGCCACATCGGTTCCCGAGCCCATGGCCAGCCCGAGGTCGGCCTGCGCCAGCGCGGGGGCGTCGTTGATGCCGTCCCCCACCATGGCCACGCGTTTTCCGGCGGCTTGCAGTTTCTTGACCTCGGCCACCTTCTGGTCGGGCAGGACCCCAGCCAGGACGTGGTCAATGCCGGCCGTGCGCGCCACGGCCTCGGCTGTCGCCCGATTATCGCCAGTGATCATCCAGACCTCCAGGCCCATGGCGCGCAGGCGGCCGATGGCCTCGGCGGCTTCGGGCTTGATGGTGTCCGCGATTTCGATTGAGCCCGCCGGCGCGCCATCCACCGTCACCGTGACCCCGGGCCGCCCCACTACGACTTCGTGCGTGCCGACGCGCGCGCGCACGCCGTGCCCGGCCAGGGCGGAGAAGCCGGTAACCTCCTCGAGCGCGATCGCGCGCGCGGCCGCCGCTTCCACAATCGCCCGCGCCAGCGGGTGCTCCGAATAGCGCTCCGCGGAAGCCGCCAGGCGCAGCAGTTCGGCCTCCGTGTAGCCGGGCGCCGGGGCCACGGCCGTCACGCGCGGTTGGCCGCGCGTCAGGGTCCCGGTCTTGTCCAGCACCACGGTGTCGATCTTGTAGGCCATCTCCAGCGCTTCGCCGCCCTTGATGAGGATGCCGTGCTCGGCGCCGCGCCCGGTTCCCACCATGATGGCGGTGGGCGTGGCCAATCCCAGGGCGCACGGGCAGGCGATAATCAGCACCGCGACGGCGTTCACCATGGCGGTGGAGAACGGCGCCAGAAACAGCCAGACCGCGAAGGTGATGAGCGCCGCCCCCAGCACCCCCGCGGTGAAATAGCCGCTCACGATATCCGCCAGCCGCGCCACCGGCGCGCGCGACCCCTGCGCCTGCTTCACCATCTCGATCATCTGCTGCAACACCGTGCCGCGGCCGATCTTCTTGGCCTCGTACCGCAGGCTGCCGGAGCGGTTGATGGTGCCCGCGAAGACGCTTGCGCCGGGCCGCTTGTCCACGGGCAGGCTTTCGCCGGTCAGCATGGCTTCGTCGATGGCCGATTCGCCCTCGAGGACCGTGCCATCCACGGCGATGCGCTCACCCGGCCGAACCACCAGCACGTCTCCCATTCGCAGGTCTTCGATGGGCGTTTCGCTTTCCACGCCGCCGCGAATCACGCGCGCGGTGGGCGGTTGCAAGTCCATGAGCCGGCGTATGGCCGCCGACGCCTTGCGGCGCGCGCGCGCTTCGAGCGTGCGGCCCAGCAGGATGAGGGCGATGATCACGACCGCGGCTTCGAAGTACACGTGGTGGCCCCCGCGGAGGGTCTCGAACAGCGAATAGAGGAAGGCCGCGCCGGTCCCCAGCGCGATCAGCGAGTTCATGTTCGCCGTGCGGTGGCGCAAGGCACTCCACGCGGCCTGGTAAAAGGGCGCGCCGGAATAAAAAATCACGGGCAGCGCCAGCGCGAGCTGCGCCCAGGGCCAGCGCTCCATCATGCCCAGGAACAGCACCGGGGCGGCGAAGATCGCGGCCACCAGCAGGCGCCGGCGGTAAAGCGCCTCCCCGGCGTCCGGCGGCGTTTCCGTTTTGGGGACGCCGTAGCCCAGATCTTCGATGGCGCCGATGAAGTCTCCCACCTGCGCGCGGGCCGGGTCGTACTCCACCGTGGCCGTGTTGGTGGCCAGGTTCACGCGGGCCTGCTCCACGCCCGGAGTATTCGCGAGCGTGCGCTCGATGGAGCGGGCGCACGCCGCGCACGTCATGCCCGAAACCGGCAGGTCGATGCGTTCCGCGGCCGGCGCCTTCATGCCGGCACTTCGTAGCCGAGTTGCCTGACCGCGTGGGCCAGCGCCTCCGGCTTCACCGTCGCGCCGTCATATTCCACCGAAGCGCTCGCGCCCGCCAGATCGACGGTCGCTTTGGTCACGCCCGGCGTTCCCGCCAGTTTGCGCTCTACGCTGCGCGCGCAATTCGCGCACGTCATGCCCCGGACTTCGAGCTTGAGAGTTTCCATCGCCATACTTATATGATGAGACATGTGCGGCCGGGGGATGCGATGACTTTCGCCGATGCGCGGCTGGCCTGCCGCCTGGAAGCCGCCGAGGCGGCGATTGCGCGCGCCTGCACTTCGCGGCCGGCCGGCACGGCGGTGCTGGAAGTAGCCGGCGGCTGCGCCATTTTCGCGGGTGGGGATTCGCCCCTCACCCACGCCGTGGGAATCGGCCTCGCGGGGCCGGTGCCGGCGTGCGAGATCGACCGCATGGAAGCGTTCTTTCGCAGCCGCGGCGCCAGAGTTTCGATCGACTTGTGCCCGCTGGCCGATCCCGGGCTGCTGCACTCGCTCGCCGAGCGTGGATACCGGCCCACGGAGTTCAATAATGTGCTGGTGCGGCGGCTGTCCGGTTCGGAAGCGGCCCCGGCGCCGCGGGTGCGCCGCGCCGCGTCCGGCGAAGGCGAGTTGTGGTCCCACACGGTCGGCGCCGGTTTCTTCGAAGGGCACCACCTCACCGAGGAAGAAATGGACGTGGGCCGCGCCATCTTCGCCGCTCCGGGGGCCCTGTGCTACCTGGCCCTCAAAAAGGGGACAGACGCATTTTCCCCGGACGTCCCTGCCGCCGGCGCCGCTTTGGCCATCCACGACGGCCTTGCCACGCTCTTTGCCGACAGTACTCTCGGGCAGTTTCGCCGCCAGGGATTCCACAGCGAGTTGATCGCCGCACGCTTGCACGAGGCCCTCGCGCAGGGCTGCGATCTGGCCACCGCCTCCACTCTGCCGGCCAGTAATTCCCAGCGCAACTACGAGCGTCTCGGGTTTGAAGTGGTCTACACCAAAGTGACGCTCGTACTCTGAGCCGGTAGACTGGGCAGGCGATGGGAGGAATCCGGCTTTCCACGAAAACGCTGTTTCTGGCCGTGGTGTGCCTGGTGACTCTGGCGAACTTCTTCTGGGCCGAACGAACCCCGGCCGGGGGCGGTCTCGGATGGGATGGCATGGTCTACGGCGATCTGGCACGCGATCCGTATGGAGAGATCTTCGTCGAAGGAGAGCCCGCTTATTTCATCCAACGAGCGCTCCCGAGTGTGGTCGTGTACGCGATCCTAAAGCTACTGGGCGCTTCGGCCACGGATCCGCATCTCATCCGCGCATTCGAAGTCCTCGACGTCTTGCTCCTGGCCGCCATGGGCATCGTGTGGATTTGGGTTGGCGATACGCTCGGATTTGCCGGCCGGGCGCGCTGGTTGAGCTTCATCGGCTTCTTCCTCACCTATGGCGTGCTCAAGCAGTTCGAGTATGTCCCGGTGAATACCGACGTGCCGGGCCTCTTCCTGGCGCTCCTGGTGTTCTATTTTTTCCTGCGGGACAACCGCGAAGGACTACTCATCGCCGGCCTCGCTGCGGCGTTCACCTGGCCGCCGGTTTTCTACAGCGCGCTGCTGCTCTTCGTGTGGCCCAAGCAAGGCCCTGCCGGGCGCGTCAGCCGATCCATCGCCGCCTTCCCCGCGACCCTGCTGACGGGCGCCGCTGTGTGGTGGATTCACGTTTCGTCTACGCAATTTGAACCCCTCAGCCCCGTTCTGAAGCCCACGCTGCCGCTGGCCATCGCCTGCACGACGGTCTGGATCTGGGTGGGCAGCCGGGAGTTGTTTCGTAGTGCGGCCTGGTACGACTGGCGCGCGCACCTGCGCCTGGCGAAATCGCCTCGGCTCTACACGGCCCTGGCGCTCGCCGCCGGCGTCCACCTGTTGCTCCATCGCATCGGCGCGCCGGGAGGTCCGTATCCCATTGAGGTCGTCGAGAGCATGGCGCTGGAGAGTACCCGGCTGCCGTTGCTCCCCATCGTTTCGCACGTGGTCTTCTACGGACCGCTCGCGATTCTGACCGTGTTGGCGTGGCAGCGAATTGCCCGGCTGGCTCCCGCTTTCGGACCGGGCCTGCTGGTGGTCTTACTGCTGCACTTCGTACAACTGACGCTCGATAGTGAATCCCGCCGGGCCCTAGCCGTGCTCCCGATTCTGGTTTCCTTGACCGTTGTGGCCGTCGAGGAGAGACGCTGGCCCGCCAGTCGTTACTGGCTGTTGGGCGTCCTGGCATTGGTTTATTCGAAGGTCTGGCTGCACATCAACAGCGCCGGGCCGAATTACGATTCCGGCTCGGAGCTGGCCTGGCCGCAGCAGTTGTTTTTCATGAGCGCCGGCCCGTGGATGAGCAACACCATGTACGTCGTCCAGGGCGCTATCGTGCTCGCCACCGGAGTGGCTCTGTTTTACCTGTGGAGGCGGTCGCCTGGGCCGCCGCGTCCGTCCGATCCTTAAGCAGGGCGGGTCAACTGGTCGATTCGCCGGTGCTGCTGAGAATCGGCGATCAGCGTCGCGAGCCGCTTCAGCCTGGTCTCCTCCCGTTTCGCGCTGACCACCCAGTAGGTGGCGGTTCTTTGGTACCACGGCGCTTGCGACCGGAAGAAGTCCCAGGCCTTCTTGTTGGCGCGAAACCGGCTCTCGAGTGCCTCGGGAAACCGTGCGGAGTTCCGCTGTTCATACGAATAGATGGCAGATTTCCGCTCGTCGCGCAGATCGAAAGCCCGCAACCCCGCGGGGCGCATGAGCCCCAGCCGCTTGAGTTCCAGAGCCCGCTTGATATTCACGGCGCTCCAGATGGAAGAGGGCCTGCGCGGCGTCAAGCGGATGGTGTAGCTGAGCTCGTCGATGCGCTTCCGGACCCCGTCGATCCAG
>JADGNR010000361.1 GCA_017883415.1 Bryobacteraceae bacterium
GACGAACGCCCCGAGAACAAGCGGCTGAACGCGATTACGAATCCGCATTCGCCCGACGAGTACCGCATCAACGGGGTGGTGAGCAACATGCCGGAATTCGGCCGCGCGTTTTCGTGTAAGGCGGGCCAGCCGATGGTGCGGGAGCACGCCTGCCGGGTCTGGTAGCGTGCCGATGCGCAAAATCACCTTCAGTTTTCCTGAGGATCTCATCCGCCAAGCCAAGATCCTCGCGGCCCAGCGCGATCTCTCGCTGAATGCGCTGGTGCGCGAGGCGTTGGAAGGTCTCGTCGGGAGCCGCGCTCGATGCCGCAAAGCGGGAGAACGCCTGCTCCGCAAGACCGAGACCGGCCTCTACGAAATCCCTCCGGGCACCTGGAATCGCGCCGACCTGCATGATTGAGGTCGCCTTCTTCGACGCCAACATTTTGTTGGTCGCTCGTGATCAGCACCCAGGTGGTTCAGGACCGCCGGCGCTCGCGTCTTATTCACCGAGGACCATGGAACCCGGTCTAGGCTAATCAGATCGTAAACTCTCCATCACTTGCAAAGGGCCGCCGGATCGTGTACATCTGGGCATGTGCAGGATCTAAGAATGAATTGTCGAGTGCTCGGGATCATACTCTTCAGTTGCGGGTGGAGTATCGCCGCCATGAGCAACCAGGTGGTGGACTATCGGATGCAGGCGCGGCTCGACCCGGGGAAGAAGACCGTCGCCGGGCACGAAACGCTCACCTGGCGGAACGATTCGCCGGACGCGGTCCGGGAACTGCAGTTTCACCTTTACCTCAACGCCTTCCAAAACGAGAAGAGCACATTCATGCGCGAATCCGGCGGCCAGTTGCGCGGCGATCGGGCGAAGAAGGACGACTGGGGATACAGCGAGGTGCAGCGCATGCGCGTAGCCGGCGGCGCGGACCTGACGGCGGCCATCCGCTTCATTCATCCCGATGACGACAATGCCGACGACCAGACGGTGATCGCCGTGGCGCTGCCGCAGCCGGTGAACCCGCACCAGAGCGTCACGCTCGATATCGATTTTCTGGCCAAGCTGCCGAAGGTCTTCGCCCGCACCGGCTATCACAACGATTTCTTCATGGTCGGGCAGTGGTTTCCCAAGATCGGGGTGTACGAGAAGGCCGGCGACCGGTACGCCAAACAGGGCGGATGGAACTGCCATCAATTCCACGCCAACTCGGAATTCTACGCCGATTACGGCAAGTACGACGTCACCTTGACCGTGCCTGCGAACTATGTCGTGGGCGCGACCGGCGTGGAGCAGAGCCGGAGCGAAGACGCAACGCGCCACGAGAGCACGTATCGCTTCTACCAGGAGGACGTGCACGACTTCTCCTGGACCGCCTCGCCCCGCTTCGTGCGTATCGAGCGGCAGTTCGATCCCGCCAGCGCCGTCACCGCTACTGAGGCGGAGGCCACGGCGCGTCTGCTGGGCGTGACTGCCGATGCCCTCCGGCTGAAGCCCGTGCGCATGATCCTGCTCATGCAGCCGGAGCACCGGTGGCAGACCGAGCGTCATATCCGCGCGCTCGTGAGCGGGTTGAAGTGGTTCGGCATGTGGTACGGCGCTTACCCCTACGACACCATCACCATGGTGGACCCGCCGTATGGGGCGGGCGGCGCGAGCGGCATGGAATATCCGACGCTGATCACCGCCGGCACGTCGTGGTGGCCGGGCGCGCATGAGGGCAACCCGGAGGAGGTGGTGATCCACGAGTTCGGGCACCAGTACTGGTATGGCATGGTGGGGACCAACGAATTCGAAGAGTCGTGGCTGGACGAGGGGTTCAATACCTACTCGACCGGCAAGATCATCGATCTGGTGTATGGCCCGCAGGACGTGCCCCTGCACCTCCTTTCGGTTCCCGTGGCGGGCCTGCTGGGTCTGCCGCAGGTGACGTCGGAAACGCGCGACCGGATGGTCTACCTGCAGTTCGGAAAGCTCGATCCGGTGATGGTTCCCGCATGGAAGTATTACGGAAATAGCAGCTACGGCATCAACTCGTACATGCGGCCCGGCACGCTCCTGCGCACGCTCGAAAATCACCTCGGCGCTCCCGTGATGGCGCGCATCATGCGCGCGTGGTTTCAGAAATACCGTTTCCAGCACCCCACCTCGCTGGATTTCGAAAGGCTGGTGAACGAGGTTTCCGGGCGCGATATGAGCTGGTTCTTCGACCAGTTTGTTTTCGGAACCAACTGGCTGAACTACAAGATTGGGAGCGTGGAGTGCGATCCGGTGGAAGTGAAGCTCGGTTCCTACGTGGAGAATGGGAAGCGGACGGTGGTGTCGGAGAACGACGCCGAGCGCATCCGGAAGGCGAGTGAGAAGCAGAAAGGCTACCACAAGGAATATCGCATCGTGGTCAAGCTGGTCCGCGAGGGCGAGGCGGTGTTTCCGGTGGAGATGAAGATGACCCTGGAGTCGGGCGAGGTGGTCGGCCGGCAGTGGGATGGGCGCGACCGCTGGGTGAAGTACGAGTACACCAAGACGTCGCCGGTGAAATCGGTGGAGATCGACCCCGGGGGGAAGGTCCTGCTGGACGGCAGCTTTGCCGACAACAGCTATGTGGAGACGCCCGCGGTGCTGCCCTTCGCGAAGTGGTCTTCCAACGTTCTCTTTTGGATGCAGATGGTGCTGCCATGACGGTTGCCGAAGCGCTGGCGCGCGGAATTCGAACCCTTAACGGAGCCAAGCGGCTGTGGTTCCTGTTTTATGCCGCGAACCTTCTGGCGGCGGCCGCGGCGGCGGCGGCGTTCCTGTCTGTGCCGTTTCAAGCCCTGGGCCATAGCGCCTGGGCCGCACAAATGGCGGGGAACTTCGATCTTCAATGGGTGTCGGAACTCATTGCCGCGGGCGGCGGGATCTCCTGGCTGCCCATCATGACGGCCATGACGTGCGCGTGGGCCCTTTCCGGCATCGTGTCGCTGTTCCTGCTGGGCGGCGCGCTCGAGGTTTTCTGCGCGCGCCAGCCGTTTGTGATGAAGGATTTCTTCGCCGGCTGCGGGAAGCACTTCTGGAGGCTGGCGCGCTTGACGCTGTATTCCGCCATCTTCTACCTCGCCGTTTTCCTGGTGGGCGGTCTGCTCTCGTTCGTGGGCCGGAAGTTGTGGGGCGAGGGTTCCGCCGCCGCGCCGCTGGTGTACTGGGACTGGTTCCGGGCCGCGGTGCTAGTGTGCCTGCTGGGTTTTGTGGGCATGGCGTTCGACTACGCGCGGATCAGGCTGGTGGCCGGCGACAGCCGCAAGGCGTTCCGCACGGCGTTTAGCTCGTTCCGTTTCGTCTGGAGGAATCCGCGGCAGACGGCGGGGCTGTATGTGGTTCTGTGGGCCATCGCTTTCGCGCTGATCGCGGCCTATTTCGGCCTGTCGCTGGCCGTGCCGCAGACTTCCATCGCGATGGTGGTTTTGCTGCTGCTGGTGCGCCAGGCGACGATGCTCGCACGCACCTGGTCGCGCCTGCTGTTTTATGCCAGCCAGGCGGAAATGTACGATTCGTTGCAGCCCGTACCGGCGCTACCGGAGCCGGAAGCCGTACCGGAAGCGGTGCCCGCGGCGCCGCCCGAGGCCGAGGTGGTCGAAGGCGGTACGGCGCCGGAATTTTAAACTTACAGAGGAGACAGCATGCCAGGCGAAGAAGTATTTGCCCACGTACGAACCATGGCCCAGCACGTCGGCGTGAAGACCGTCTACGGCGAGCCGGTGGTCCAAGACGACACGACCATTGTGCCGGTGGCCAAGGTGGCCTTCGGGTTTGGAGGCGGTACCGGCAAAGGCGCGAGGGCGGAGCACTCCGAAGGCGCCGGCGGCGGGCTGGGCTTTGTCGGGGGCCCGGTCGGCTACATCGAAATCACGCCCGCGGGCACGCGATTTGTGGCCATCGGCGAGCGCAAGAAAATCGCCGGCGCGCTGCTGGTCGGATGGGCGCTCGGATACCTCGCGGGCAAACTGCGCCGCCGCGCGTGACGCGCGGGCGACGGCAAGCTAAAGCATGCCCCACAGTTGTACGCTGTATGTTCCACTATGAATGCCATCCACCGCCTGCTGGTTCTCCCGCTGCTGGCTCTTAGCTGCGGCGCGCAGGGTCTCGAGTTCATCAAGGCCCACTACACCAAGTACGAATACCAGATCGCCATGCGCGACGGGAAGAAGCTCTTCACCTCGGTGTATCTCCCCAAGGACACCTCGCAGAAGTATCCCATCATGCTCGACCGCACTCCGTATAATGTGGCCCCGTACGGCGTGGACAACTACAAGGGCGCCCTGGGGCCTTCGGAGAAGTTCGCGCGCGAGGGATACATTTTCGTGTATCAGGACGTGCGCGGCCGGTATCTTTCGGAGGGCGACTTTGTCAACATGACCCCCCATCTCGAGGTGAAGCGCGGGCCCCAGGACATCGACGAGAGCTCCGACACGTACGACACCATCGACTGGCTGGTCAAGAACCTGCCGGGCAATAACGGCAAGGTGGGCATGTGGGGCATCTCCTATCCCGGCTTCTATACCGCGGCCGGGATCATCGACGCCCATCCCGCGCTGAAGGCGGCCTCGCCGCAGGCGCCCATCACCGACTGGTTCGTGGGCGATGATTTTCATCACAACGGCGCGCTCTATCTGCCGCACGCCTATCGCTTCTTCTCCTCCTTCGGCCACCCGCGTCCAGAGCCCACCGTCCCCCAGCCGGCGGCGCCGCAAATCAATCTGCCGGATGCGTACAGCTTCTTTCTTTCGATGGGCCCGCTGGCGAATGTCGATGAAAAGTACTTCAAGCACGATGTGCCGTTCTGGACCGAGATGATGCAGCATCCCACCTACGACGAGTTCTGGCAGGCGCGCGACCTGGGCCGGCACTTGAAGAACATCAAGCCGGCGGTGATGACCGTGGGCGGATGGTTTGACGCCGAAGACCTCTACGGCGCGCTGAACACCTACAAGACCATCGAGAAGAACAGTCCCGGCGCGAATAATATTCTGGTGATGGGACCGTGGTGCCACGGCTGCTGGGCGCGCGCGGACGGCGATTCCCTGGGCCCCGTGCGGTTCGGCTCCAAGACGTCGCAGTTCTATCGCGACGAGATCGAGTTTCCGTTCTTCGAGTATTGGCTGAAGGGCAAGGGCGATCCCAAGCTGCCGGAAGCCTTGGTCTTCGAGACCGGCACCAACCAGTGGCGGCGCGAGGACGCCTGGCCGCCCGCCGACGCGCAGCCGAAATCGCTCTACCTGCGCGCCGACGGCCAACTGAGCTTCGATCCGCCGGCCGAGCCGGCCGCGGCGTTCGACGAATACGTCAGCGATCCGGCCAAGCCGGTGCCCTACATCAGCCAGCAATCGCCGGGTATGACCCGAGAACACATGCTGGAGGACCAGCGCTTCGCCTCCACCCGCACCGATGTGCTGACCTACCAGACCGGCGAACTGGCCGCGGATGTGACCCTCTCGGGCCCGCTTACGCCCTCGCTGTTCGTCTCCACCACGGGAACCGATGCGGACTGGGTGGTGAAGCTGATCGACGTATATCCCGAGGATTATCCCAATCCCTCGCCCAACCCCGCCGACCTGCATATGGGCGGATACCAGCAACTGGTGCGCGGGGAGGCGATGCGCGGGCGGTTCCGCCACAGCTATTCGAAACCCGAGCCGTTTGTGCCCGGCAAGATGGAAAAAGTGGAGTATGCGATGCCGGACATCAACCATTGCTTCCGCAAAGGCCACCGCATCATGATCCAGATCCAGAGCTCATGGTTCCCGCTGGTAGACCGGAATCCGCAGAAGTTCGTCGACATCTACCAGGCGAAGGCCGCGGATTTCGTCAAGGCCACCGAGCGTGTGTACCGTTCGGGAAATGGGGCATCGTGCCTCAAGGTAAACGTGCGGTCCGCGCGCTGATGGGGCCCTACGGGGCAAAACGGAATACCAAGATAGCTTCGCCCGGCACGGCCCGTCCGTTCTCCCGAGCCCGCTCAAACTGAAAGAATTTGGCGGCCACTAAGGCGCTGTCTGCGAAGCGGCTGTTGGTGGCCGAGCGGTTGACCGCGACCGCCTTGGTCACCTTGCCGCGAGCGTCTATTTCCACGTGCACTCGGATC
>JADGNR010000362.1 GCA_017883415.1 Bryobacteraceae bacterium
TCCCGAAGAACGTGGGGCGCATGGTGCTCGACGGGCCGATCGACCCGCTGGTCGGGCAGTTGGACTCACTCGCCACCCAGATGGCCGGCTTCGACAGCGCCCTGAAGAGTTACATGGCGTACTGCCTGAGCCAGAAGGGATGCCCGTTCACCGGCACCTCCATGACCGCATCGGATCTGTCTACGGATTCAGGTCGGAACTGGACGCCTGGGTCAAAAATCGCCGCCTGCCTCCGGAAACGGCGACAGAGCTATCCGCGCTCGCAGAGCGATTAGCGGAACTCGCGCCGAACCGAAGGATCGACTGGTCCGATTCCTGGTCCGATGAAGACCTGAATGAATTCAGGGCCTCATCGCTGCGGCGCCTCGATGCTGAGGAATCACAGGACCGAGATTGAGGCCCGGCGATGTGGTGGTCGGCGTCCTCGTGGGCGCCCAAGAAACCAAAGTCCGGCCGGCCGTCGTGATCGCGAGCGCCACATATCTGGCCGAACGTCCAGATGTACTGGTTGGGATCCTCACCACGAAGTTGCCGAAGGCGCCGGGCTCAACAGATCACATCCTCCTGGACTGGCGATCAGCCGGACTCCGCGCGGAATCCTGCTTCCGAACATACGTACTGACAACCCATCGCTCGGAATTGACGGTGATCGGCCATCCCAGCGCACACGATTGGGAGTCCGTTAAGGCGCGAGTCCGCGCAGCATTTGCCATTTAAGGAGGCTGCAATTCTCGGTGGCGCTCGCGGATCGGCATCGAGCCAAACGGTTAGGGCTAGGAAATCGGACGTCGATGACGACCCAATTGCCAGTTAGTGTTGAACTGCCGCGACGGCGACTATTCAACCCCGTAAACAGGCAAGCCGAGAGGCGCCTTGTCCGGGTTCTATTCGGCGAGCCTGAGACGCGCGCGGTGCTTGGCAACGACTAGCAGGTCCTGAGCAGCTTGCGGGGAGGTCTCAAGGTACCCGAGCCAGCGGCGGCAGCCACCCCCGCCCCTACAGCGAATTCAAATACGCGATCACGTCGGACATCTGCTGCGCCGTGAAGCGCGGCCACTCCAGCTTCTTCTGGCTCATCAGCTCCAGCATGCGCGGGCCGTGCTGCCATAAGGCCGAGATCATGGTGATGTCCGAGTGCGCGTCTTTGCCCTTGCCCAGCTTGGGCGCGCCGCTCGATGGGTCGTTATGGCAGGTGGCGCAGTTCTTCTCCGCGAAGACCTTCTTCCCGCGCTCCGCATTGCCGTTGCCGCGGAAGTATTGCCGCGCCCAAATGTAGGCGATGATCTGCCGCATCTCTTCCTGGGAGAGATTGGGCGGCGGCTGCTTCATGTTGGGCTGGTGGTTCCACATGTCCACCACGATCTCCGTGAGCGTCTGGTTCCGCAGGAGCGTCTCCAGCGCCCGCGCGCCCGTGTGGCAGCCGATGCAGCCCTTGGACTGGAACAGCGCCTCGCCCGTATCCGAGGGCGGAAACTGGAAGTTCAGCGCCGCGCCCCGCGTCTCGGGCAGATTTTGCAGATAGACCAGAATGTCCGTCAGCTCCTGGGCCGTCAGCCGCTGCCATGCCAGCTTCTTCTTGGAGAACTCCTCGCGCATCCTCGCGCCGTGGTTCCACATCTGTTGCGCCAGCACGATCGGGTCGGCCAGCGATTCCCACTTCGCCACCGGAGGCGCGCCGGCCGCGTTGGAGGTGGTAATGCCATGACACTCCGCGCAATGTTTCGCGGCGAACGCCTGCTTGCCGCGCGCCGCATCGCCCGGCTTTTCGAAGTAGCGCGCCGAGACAAAGTAGGCGAACAGGTCCGATGCCGATTCCGGCGTCATCTCGGCCTTGGCGATGCCTTGTTTCTTCATGGCCGCCCACATCGCGGGGGCATGGTTCCACATCAGGCTGGCCATTACCGCGGGCGTGTACTCGCGGTCCACCCGCTTGGCCAGGTCGGGCGCCAGCGTTCCGCCGTGGCCCTTCACGCTGTGGCACTGGATGCACTGCTCGGCTTGGAAAAGCTGCTCCCCGCGGCGCGCATCGCCCGGCACGATGCCGGCGGCCATCGCGCTCCAGGCAACGAGCGCGCCCGCCGCAACCACTCGAATGAACATTGCTGGTCTCCTATCTGGTGATCCTGAGCCCGGTCATGAACACATGCGTCCGGAAGCCCTCGAAAAGGAAGAACTGTTCCCCGAATCCGTAATACTGCCACTCGGTGTTGGAGGTTATGTGCTTGCCGAACGGGACCGAGAGCCGCATCAGCGGCTGGTAATAACGCGACGGCCGGCTGCCCGATGAGATGAAGAACGACCCGCCCGCCGTCAGCTTCGCTCCCCGCACCAGCGCCAGGTCGACGGCCGACGTGGCCGTGTGCGCGTTGTCGCGGTACGCCGAAACCGTCGGCGTCAGGAACGGCGGCAACAGGAAACTGATGTTGGAGCGCAGCGTCGAGCGGTCGTACTCCGCCATCACGCTGACCCGCTTGCTGCCCGCGGGAGTCCAGAAGACCGCGAGCGAATTGCGGCGGCTTTCAAAATCGTACCGGATGTCGGGCGACGGGTTCTGATTGTTCAGCACCTGGAAATTCGCCTGCACCACCAGCGCGCTGGCCACCTGGTACTTCGCCCGCACCCGCGCCCGGTGGTAATCGTTCAGGCTGGTGCGGAAATAGACGCGGTCCGACGAGGCCGCCTCGTAATCCAGGTTGACGGAGAGCTTCTGCGAAGGACGGACGGTCAGCCCCGCCAGCCCCACATTGCGCCTCAGCTCGCCCGAAACCTCGTCGCCGGTCTGGCTTAGCGTCCCCGCGCGCACCGTGGCGTCGCCCCATACATGGCGGTAGCCCCCGCGCAGGGTGATCTTCGAAGTGACGTCGAAGAGCGCATTGATTTCCTCCTGGTTGTAGTTCACAACCTGGATGGGTGCGAGCGTCGTGATGTTGTTCGTCGGCGGCGTGGTCTGCAAAACCTGGTTGAACAGCCCGAATCCGGTATCGTGATACCGGTCCGTCATCCAGGACTCGATAATCCGCAATCGCCGGAAAGGACGGAGTTCGAATCCCACGCTGCCCGTAGTATGCGGCGCCACGGCCGACCCCGTTGCCAGACTCTGTTGCGCACCAAAAGCCGAAAGCGTGTCGGGATTGACGAACTTCCCGGTGGCCGAATCAGCGTAGCGCACATCCGTCTTCGGATCGCTGTAGAGAAACTGGCCGTAGATGTCGAGTTTCGAAAATGGGCTGGCCGTCACCAGCACCTTGCTGTAGATGCTGTGACCGCGAATGCCGTACGCCTGCTGCAGGCTGTTCAGCACCAGCTTCTGCCCCTGGAACGCCGTGGTGCGGTCGCCGAAGTTCGTCCCCGCAAACTGCGTCTGGTCGTCGTCCTTAAAGGTCGTCCCGCCCTGTTCCAGGGTCACGTGGAAGCGGTTATACGCGACGTGCACGCCACCGCGATAGTTGGCCGTGCTGTCCCGCAGAAGGGTTGGCACGGCGAACTCCTCGTTTTCATCGTTGAGGAACGTGTCGATGCCGTGCCCGTAACCTGCATTCCGGTCGAACGCCAGGTAAGGCGTGAAGCGTTTCCCCGGAAGCAGGTCGAGTGCGATGTTCATGGTCCGCCGGTGTATGTCGAACGCCTGCTCGTTGAAGCCGGCCGGCGCCAGCGGATTGGCGAATGAGGGCACCGCGTTGAAGTACGCGATGTTGCGGTAGTCGAAGGTGAAATCGTAAATGCCCAGCTTCCGGGCATCCACCCGCGCCGTGCTGTAAGGGTCGCCGCCCCAGCCGTACGCCCGCGCGTCCAGCCGGTCGAACAGCCGCTTCTTGGGGTCCGTAATCGTAAAATCCAGGCCGAAGAGCTTAGGACCTTCGCCCAGATTGACTACGCTCCGGTATTGCGGGAAGCTGCCGCGGATGTCCGTCATCCAGCGATATCCCAAGTCCACGCTGCCCGTGACCCACTGCTCGGTGGCGGGCGCCGGAGACTCGGCCTTGGCGTCGGTCTTCGCGGGCGCCTGCGCCGCCTTGTCATCGGTTTTCGCGGGGGCCTGCGCCGCCTGGTCGGCGGGCTTCGGAGGCGTGTCCGGCGGCTGCTGCGCCAGAGCCGGCACTATCCATAGAAGAGCCAGTAGGTATCTCATTTGAGGAATGCCCGGTCCACATAGGAGCCATGCACCTTCTGATGGCAGAGGGTGCAGTTCCGGAAGCGCGGCGTGCGCAAGTCGTGGAACGCCGGAGGCGATGTGCCCAGCGTCCCGTTGGCCGGCAACGTCGGCGCCGGCAGGTTGGAATGGCACTCCAGGCACACAAACCCGATCTCGTGCCTCGTCATCATCCGCGGATTCGCCGAGCCGTGCGGCTCATGGCAGGCCATGCAGCCTTCCACCTTCACCGGAGCGTGCTCGAACGGGAAGGGCCCGGCCTTATCGCCATGGCATTTCCCGCAGCCGGGTTCGTTGGCCCTCGCGGTCTGCAGGGAACGCGCCAGCAGCGTGCCGTGCGGATTATGACAATCCACGCAGGTCATGGCGCCTTCCGGCAAGCGGTGCTTGAACGGCCGCTGGAAGCTGGCCCACACGTCGGCATGACACTTGGCGCATAGCTGGTTGACTTCCGGCGCCTTGCGCGCCACCAACCCGTTGGGCCCGTTCTTGTGGACCGAGTGGCAGGAGACGCAGCTCACCTGGTTCTTGGCATGACTGCTATAAATACGTCCCACGTGCGTGGGCTGATTCAGATGGCAGGTGAGGCAGGCGCGGTCCGCTTCCGCCGGATTGAGCTTCGCCGGGTTCCTGATGTCGGCCGCGGAAGCCGATTCCGCATGCTTGCTGCCGGGACCATGGCAGGATTCGCAGGCTTTCGTTTCCCAGCCGCGCTTCTTGTCGGTTTCCACCAGGTGGTGAGGGCTCTTCTGGAAGGCATTGAAGATATCCTCGTGACACCCCTGGCAGGTTTCGGAACCGACGTATTCCGCCGGCTTGGTGTCCGTGGGTGGAGCGGGGGCGGCAGCAGGTTTGTCCTGGGCGCCCGCAACAGTAGTGGCATACAGCGCGGCCGCCACAAGCAGCAGAAGGCGCGCCTCCCGTGGGAAGCGCGCCCGCTGATATTCGTTGCTTGTCCTAAGGGACGGCCGAATGGATACGGTCATCTTCAATTAATACTACAGGACTTTAATACTACTTGCCCGCGTGTTCCTTCTGCACGTCGAAATCCGTGCCCGCTGCGTGGCAGATATCACAGCTCTCGCCGAACTTCGGGTCCGTTTGCGCGACCGCATGGGCCATGGCCGACTTGGTGAAGTGGCAGGCCGTGCAGGCCGAGGTGGTCGCCGGGGTCGACGCCGGAGCCATGAGCCCCTGCGTGTCGAGTACCGCGTTCTTGTCGATCGGGAATACCGTCTCGGAGTTGTTCACGTGGCACATGGCGCAATTGGGGGTGTCGCCGACCGCGCCCGTGTCGCTCATCGCGGGATAGCGAACGCCCGTGTTGGGAATCGAGGCCGGGACCGAAGCGAACGCCGTGGCGAAGTCGTTGTGGCTGCCGCCGAACCCGACGATGGTGTAGGTCAGCCCCGCGTCGCCCAGTTTCTCGCCGGTGTGGATCTTGTGAATCATCAGCGCGAAGTTCACCGACTGCGGAGGCAGCGCCTTGTCCGCCGCTACCGTCGCCGCGGGCCGTTGCGAGATGTCGTTCTCGCTCGGGTTGTGGCACAGCACGCACATTTCGATCTGGTTGCGGTTCTCGCCGTGCAGCGAGAGGAACGAGTGGCACTTATTGCAGTTGGCGATGTCTACCACCTGGCGGCGCGTCTGCACTTTCGAGCCGTCCACCGAGAAGTAGCTCACCTTGTTGATGCCGCCGTATTCCGACGTCTGCTGCGCACTTGTGTTGGATAGCAGGGTGATGCCGCGCCGGCCTTCGATGCCGATGGCGAAGGTCCCCTTCGCGTTGGCCGGAACAGCGTGCGTAAAGCTGTAGGTGCAGGTCCCGTCACTGGAGCACTGGGCCGTGGGCACCGGGTTCTCGGAAACGTAGCCCGGCGTCTTCACATCCGCACCGAAGCTGGTGTAGCCGTAGTCCGAGGTCGGACCCGCCATCACCAGCGCC
>JADGNR010000363.1 GCA_017883415.1 Bryobacteraceae bacterium
GCCGAGATAGCGAGTGTCGTCGGAGCGACGCTCGAAACGGTCAAGATCAGGCTGCACCGCGCCCGGCGCCGGCTTCGCGAGGCGCTCGTCGACCGCTGCAGCCTGTATCACGACGGCGACGACCGGCTGCTCTGCGACCGGAAGGCGCCGCCTGGGAATTGAAGCCCGCTATCCGGGCGGATCGTCCCCCACTCGTATAGAGCTCCAGCGGCGGCGCAGAACATACATCCCGTGAAGTCGCGGTGACGGAAGATTGCTGGCGCCGACCCCGCCCCTATTCCCCCGCCACCGTCACCACCACCCTCCGCTCCCGCGGGCGCTCGTCGAAGTCGCACAGGACGATCTGCTGCCAGGCGCCGATGAGAATCCTCCCTTCGGCCACCGGAAAGCTCTTCGCCGTGCCGAGCAGGGCGCTGCGCAGGTGCGCGTAGCCGTTTTCGTCGCCCCAGCGGGCGTTGTGGGCGTAATCGGTGGTCGAGGGGGCGATGATTTCGAGCGCGCGTTTCAAATCGGCGACGCAGCCCGGCTCGAACTCCAGCGTGGTGACGCCCAGCGTCGAGCCCACGCCCGAGACGTTGACCGCGCCGGTGGAGATCTTGCTGGCGGCCACAATGCGGGCGACGTGCGCGGTGATATCCAGCACGTCGCAATGGCCGCGCGTGGAAATGGCGAAGTCTCTTTGGAACACCGCCATGGCTACTTGCCGAAATCGGCTTCGAAGGCGGCGATTTTCCCCAGGCGGCGGCGGTGCCGCTCGGCGCCGCTGAAGCGCGCGTTGACGTAATCGCGCACCAGGTCCACGGCCAGCTCGGGGCCGATGACGCGCGCGCCCAGGCACATCACGTTTACATCGTCGTCTTCCACCGACTGGCGGGCCGAGAAGCTGTCGTGACAGGTGGCGGCGCGAATCCCCCGGAACTTGTTGGCCGCCACGCAGGCGCCGGCGCCCGAGCCGCAGATCAGCACCGCGCGCTCGGCGCGGCGCTCCAGGATTTCCCGGGCCACGGCGCGGGCGTAATCCGGATAGTCCACCGGCTGCGCGGAGTCGGTGCCCAGGTCGGTCACCTGGTGGCCCAGCGTGCGCAGTTCTTCGACGATCCTGTCCTTCAGGGGAAACCCGCCGTGATCGGCCGCCACCGCCAGGTTCACCAGTCCATCATAACAGCGGCCCCCACGTTGCGCCTCGCTCGCCCAAAATGGTACGTACTCAAGAGTGCGAATTCTGGTCGTGCTCGGCGGGCTTGCGGTGGCATGGGCGTTCCAGGCCCCGCCGCCGGCGCCGCCCGTGGTCAAGGAGGTTTCCCATTTCAGCCGCTCGCTCGGCGAAACGCGGACCTACCGGGTGTTCCTGCCGGCCGGCTATGCCGCTTCTCAGAAGCGCTATCCGGTGGTTTACTGGTTCCACGGTTTCGAGCAGCCCACCGCCGAGCGGGAGCGCGACATGGCAGCTTACGTGGCGGCGCACGACATCATTCTGGCGGATGTGGGGCCGGTCGATCTGGCCGGACAGTTTCCGCTCTACTTCCCGGAGCTCCTGGAGCAGGTGGATCGCACCCTGCGCACCATCCCCGACCGCGAGCACCGCGCCGTGACTGGATTCTCGACGGGCGGATTCATGGCCTACTGGATCGCCGGCAAGTACCCCGACCTGGTGTCCAGCGCTTCCAGTTTCATGGGCACGCCGGAAGCGTTCGTGGGGCCCAAAGGCTTCGAGGTGGAGTACAACCACGACGACCTGTTCGGCAACTATGACGGCCTGCGCACGCTGCTGGTGCGCGGCGCCAGAGATTTCATGCTGTTTTATCACCGCCGCCTGAACGGCATCTGGATGTACGCGCGCGCCGGCCACGAATCGGAGAGCTTCGATTCCGAACATGGCACTCCCGGAATCGCCCGGGCGCTGGACTTCCACCTGCACGCATTTTCCAGCCCGCTGCCCAAGCCCGCGGCCTTTTCTCATGCCGACGTGTACCCCAACTTCTCGCTGTGGGGTTGGGAGGTGGTGTCCAACCGGCGGCGGCCCGGCTTCACCGTGCTGGAGAACGTCTCGAGCACCGGGTTTCGATCTTCCGTGCGGGAATGGATCCCCGGCGGCGCGGCCCTGCCGGAAGTGAAGCTGACCATCGCTTCGGCGCGGCTCTACCCGCCGGGGAGCGTGCATCAGGTGATGTACATACGGCTGCGCGACGGCAAGGTGCGCCGCGCGGCGCAGAAGGCGGACGCGCAGGGGCGCCTCAATTTCGACCTGGATGGCGACGTCTACGAGGTGGGAGTGTCGCCCGCGCCGGCGATCGCAATTTCGGGCTATGAGATTGCGGATGCGGCCTGGGCTACGGCGGCGCAGCCGGTCAGCCTGCGCGTGCAGTTCTGGAACAAGGGAGCGCTGCGCTCGGGCACCGCGGAGATCCGGTGGGAGAGCCCCAATGCGGGCGTGAAGTTCGAATCCACGGCAAGCAAGCTGTACGCCCTGGGGCCGGGTGAATCGGCCACCCTCCCGCTGAAGTTTACGGTGGAGGACCCGGAGCGCGCCATGGTGAAGATCGTGGCGGTGGAGGGCGTCAACCGCATGCCGTTGGACGTGCCCCTGTTCCCTTCCGCCCCGCCGGCGGCGGGCTTTCGCATCGCCGACGGACGCGCGGTGAACGTCTTCCGCCACGCCACCGAGCGCGCCGACGTGACGTTGGGCGAAGGAAATGGCGACGGCCACGCGGCGCCGGGCGAAAGCTTCGCGGTGCTGCTGCCCGATGCCGGATCGTTCCGCGCCGCCGAGTTGTTCACCAACGATGCCTGCGTGGATAACACCGTGCGCGCTTCGGATTCCTGGGCGGATTACGATCGCGCCGGCGCATCGGCGAAGTATTCGCTGCCTTCGATCCGCCCCGACTGCCCGCCGGGACACGTGGTGCACATGCTGGCGCGCGTGCTGATTCCCAATCCGCCCAACCACCAGGTGCGGTATTGGACCGTGGAGTTGCCCGTCTGGTGGAGACCAGGGGAAGCGCCAAAGTAAGTTATAATACAGTCATAGTTCTACTAACCCGGCTGGTCCTGGCAACCCTCTTGTGTGGGGCGGCCTGGGGACAGGCGCCTTCCTACTCCGCCGCCAGCATACTCAATGTATCGGATTGGAGTCACGGGCCGTTTGCGCCGAACTCCGTTCTGGCCCTCTTCGGCACGAATCTGGTGTTGCCGGGCAACGGCGAGATGACCGGGAACGGACTGAGCAACCGGATGAACGGCGTGCAGGTGCTTGTGGACAGCGTGCCCGCGTACCTGTTTTACGTTTCGGAAACGCAGATCAATTTCATCGTTCCCGCCAATGAACTCATTGACGGCTCGCCGATTCCGGTGAAGGTCGTGCGCCAGAGCGTCGAAGGGCCGGTCATCAACATCACCCTGGTCGATAGCGCCCCCGCGCTCTTCAAGACCGATGCCGGCTACGCCATCGCGCAGCATGCCGATTTCTCCCAGGTGACAACGGATGCGCCTGCCCATCCAGGAGAAGGCATCGCGATCTATGCCACCGGGTTGGGCAAGACTGATCCCAACCCCAAGCCCGGCGAGGTCCCGACCATCGGGCTGATTCTGGAGTGGAAGGATCGGACCAAGGTGTACCTGAACGGAGCGTTGCTGGACTCCCGTGGGATCATCTACGCAGGGACGACGCCGGGCTGGCCGGGGCTTTATCAGATTAACCTCTGGCTGCCAGAGAATACTGGTCCCGACCCGGAAATCCGCGTGGCTATCGGCGCGCAATCCAGTTCTGCCGGCCTTAAGCTGGCGGTGCAATGACCACCGCAACCAAACGGGTAGGAATCGCGTTACACATATATAAGACGGTATCGGTTAAGGAGTACCTGATGTTCTTACGGCCTTCGATTGCAATCCTCTTTACCGCCGCGGCGCTGGCGGCCCAGGATCCCGCCGCCCCGTCCGGCGAGTTCACCGTCGATTCCGGCACCAAAATCCCCCTCAGCCTGATCAACAGCATCAGCACCAAGCATTCCATCGAAGGCGATCGCGTGTACCTGGAAACCGCATTTCCCATCCTGGCCGGCGGGCGGATCGTGATCCCGGTCGGCAGCTATGTGTCCGGTACCGTCACCCAGGTCAAGAAACCGGGCCGGGTCAAGGGCCGCGGCGAACTCTACATCCGCTTCGATTCCCTCACCCTGCCCAATGGCGTGACGCGCGATTTTCGCGCCCGCATGGGCGGCATGGACGCCGGCTCCACCGGGGAACTGGACCGCGCCGAAGGCAAAGTCAAAAGCGAGGGCAACAAGGCCGGGGACGCCCGCACGGTGGGAGAAACAGCCGGCGCCGGCGCCTCGGTGGGCGGCATCGTGGGCAGCGTGGCCGGCCATCCCGGCATGGGTGTGGGCATCGGCGCCGCCGCCGGGGCCGCGGCGGGGCTCATCGGCATCCTGGTCTCGCGCGGACCCGACGCCGTGGTGGCCAAGGGCAGCACCATCGAGATGGTGCTCGACCGCCCCGTGCAATTCAACGAAAGCGACCTGAACTTCGGAAACTACCAGCCGCATCCCGCCCCGGCCGCGGCCCCGGCGGCCGCTCCCGCCAAGAGCAGCCCGCTGTCGATTCCGCGGCGCCCGTTCTAACCTGTCTTGCGCACTCGCCAGCCTCCGCGCCGAAGGCGCGCGATTCGAATGGCCCCCAAATCCACGAGGGCAGGCCGGGAGGCCTACCCCACTTCCCCTTTGGCCGCCGGCATGAACCGCTTGATGAAATTGGTGTCCACCCGGCCCGCCTGGAAATCCGGGTCGGCCAGAATGCGCTGGTGCAGCGGGATGGAGGTGTAAATGCCCTCCACGATGAACATCCCCAGCGCGCGCTGCATGCGCCGGATCGCTTCCCCGCGGTCCGCGCCGTAGGCGATCAGCTTGGCGATCAGCGAATCGTAAAACGGCGGGATCACGCAATCGGTATAGACCCAGGTGTCCACCCGCACCCCGATCCCGCCCGGCACGTGGAAGCCCGTGATGCGGCCGGGCGAGGGCACAAACGTCACCGGGTTCTCGGCGTTGATGCGGCACTCGATGGCGTGCCCGCGCGAAGTCACCGGCCCGCCCAGAATCTCCTCCAGCCGCTCGCCCTGCGCGATGCGGATCTGGCTCTTCACAATGTCGATGCCAGTGACGAATTCCGTCACCGGGTGCTCCACCTGCACCCGCGCGTTCACCTCGATGAAATAGAGCTTGCCGGTTTCGTCCATGAGAAACTCCACCGTGCCCGCGCTGGTGTAGCCGGCTGCCGGCAGAGCTTGGCACAGAGCCGCCGAGATCGCCGCGCGCCGGCCATCGTCCATGGCGGGCGAGGGCGACTCTTCCAGCAGCTTTTGATGCCGCCGCTGCACGCTGCAATCGCGCTCGCCCAGGATCTCCACGCTGCCGTGTTCGTCCGCCAGAACCTGAAACTCGATATGCCGCGGCGCCCCTACGTACTTCTCCAGATATACGTCGGCGGAACTGAACGCGGCCCCCGCCTCCTGCTGTGCCTGGACGAACAGCCCGGGCAAGTCCGCCGCCTGGTTGACGATGCGCATCCCGCGGCCCCCGCCGCCCGCCGAAGCTTTCAGGATCACCGGGTAGCCGATCTCCCCGGCCACGGCCAGCGCCTCTTCCGGCGTGGTGAGCACGCCCGGGGAACCGGGCAGCACCGGCACACCCATTTCGCGCATGAACGCGCGCGCCCGCTCCTTCACCCCCATCAGCCGGATCACCTCCGGCCGCGGCCCGATGAACTTGATCCCCGATGCTTCGCACACCTCGGCGAAGCCGGCATTCTCGCTCAGAAACCCATAGCCGGGGTGGATGGCGTCCACATTGGTGATTTCGGCGGCGCTGATAATCGAGGGCACATCCAGATAGCTGCGTGCGCTCTTGGCCGGGCCGATGCAGATGGCCTGATCGGCGAAACGGACATGCGAGCTGTAACGGTCCGCCTCGGAATAGACGGCGACGGTCTGGATTCCCAATTCCTTGCAGGCGCTGATGACGCGGACAGCAATCTCGCCCCGGTTGGCGATCAGGATCTTGCTAAACCGCGCGGACGGCAAACAGGGCCTCCCC
>JADGNR010000364.1 GCA_017883415.1 Bryobacteraceae bacterium
CGGAGGTGGTGGACCCGGCGGACCTGCCCTCGCACGGCAAAATGGACGAGGCGGAAGGCGTGGTGCTGCAATACGAGTTCAAGAACGATTTGAACGCCTACCTGGAGCAGCGCGGAGGCGGCCTGACGCTGGCGAAGCTGATCCAGTTCAACGAAGAGCACCGGCGGGAGGAGATGCCGTACTTCGAACAGGAGCTCTTCGTGGACTCGCAGAAACGGGGACCACTGACCGATGCGGCATACCGCAAGGCGCTCGCGACGGGACACAAGCTGGCGCGCGCGGAAGGGATCGACGCGGTGCTGAAGAAGCACCAGGTGCAAGCGATTGTGGCGCCGACCGCGGGGCCGGCATGGCTGATCGACTGGGTGGCCGGCGATCACTTTACGGGCGGCTGCTCGACGCCGGCGGCAGTGGCCGGGTACCCCCACATCACGGTCCCGGCGGGATTCGTGCGCGGGTTGCCGGTGGGGATTTCGTTCTTTGGCACGGCATGGAGCGAACCGGTGCTGTTGAAACTGGCCTATGCGTTCGAGCAGGCGACGAAAGCGCGGAAGGCGCCGCGGCTGTTGAAGACGGTGGAGTTTTGAGCGGACATTCCGCGGGGTAAGTCAGTTAGTCTTGCGGGTTAGTTCCTGGTTGGGCACGAATTCGCCGCCGCGAAGGATGATCCCGAGCACTTCCTTGGAACGGGAATTGTACGCGTCTTGTTTTTCCGGCGTGATGTTGTTGTGGTCGGATTCGACCATAGGGACAACTTCCTTGGGGCCGGGGATCTGGTTGATGGCGATCCAGATACCGGCCGGCGGGGCGATGGTGTCGATGAAACCTATGGCGGCGAGAACGGGGGCTTTGATGCGAGAGGCGAGATTCACGGTATCGAAGTAGAGAGCGGTTTCCATCACCTTTGGATTCCCGGAAGACCAGTAAGGGTAGCCTGCCTTGCGGCCGTGCAGA
This sequence comes from Bryobacteraceae bacterium, assembly GCA_017883415.1. GTDB lineage: Bacteria > Acidobacteriota > Terriglobia > Bryobacterales > Bryobacteraceae > JADGNR01. The sequence continues at coordinate 955 of JADGNR010000364.1, forward strand.
TCGCCGTTGGAGTCCGCGCCGGAGGGCTCGTTCACGATGACGGCGGTTACTTTGGGATTGAGGGCGGCGGCGGCGAGACTTTGCTGGCCACCCATGCTGGTACCCATGACGACGATGTTTTTGCCGTCCCAGTCCGGGCGGCTCGCGATGTAATCGATCGCGCGAGAGTCGCGGAGATACATATTGAGAAAGTAGGAGGCTTCCCGGCTGGTGTCACCAATCGAGTAATACGTTGTGCTAACGCCGGTGGCCTGGCTGGGCGGGATATCGTGCGAGTCCACGTCGAAGGCCAGCCATCCTTCCGCCGCGCGATCGGTGACGGTGGCGGGCTGGAGGGCATACACGCCGGCATACTGGAAGATGACGAGGGCCGGGAACTTCCCTTCCTGGGCGGGTCTGGCGAGGTAGCCCTGGACGTGGGAGCCGAGGCTGTCGAGCCTGACGGTATACAGGTCCACGCCCGGCTGGCTGGTTGACGTGGGCGAGAGGACGGGGCCGATCGGAATTTCGGCGAGCGCCTTGAGGCGGGCGTCCCAAAAGCTGTCAAAGTCGGCAGGGCGGGGCACGGAGGGTTGTAACTTCACGGGGGCAATCGCTGCACCGAGATGAATCGGGGGGCCGATGGCGGCGTTCGACGTTTGCGCCGCCGCTGTTGGCGATGCATTGGCAGTAACTTCGACGTAGAGCATCGCCGGCTCATTGAGCGTGGCTTCAATCGTGGCCGTACCGGAAGAGAGGTCGAGGGAGCCCGTCGTAGTAATAGTGGAGTTGTTCGTCTTGATGGTGTAGGTGTAAGTGCCGATGGGGGCGGCTGGCCCCTGCGGCCGGGACACGGTCCAGCCGACTTTTTCGCCGGGCTGGTAAATCCCGCTCCCGTGAAACGGCTGGAAGCTCAACTGCTGGGCGTGGGCCAGCGGCACACAAAGGGCCAGGGCGAGGCTGGCGGCGGTAAATAGCGGGATGTTGAGAGAGGGACGATTCATAACGGGCCGGTCCAAAGTCGATTGTTTCATGGTCGGGCTGGTCGCCGCTATGACGGTCATGTGCCTGTTCGGCCAGCAAGGGCCCGCGCTTCCCCCGGATGAACCGTTGCCCGGAGGCTCACCGTACCTCGTCTTTGAACGAGAAGACCGGCTCGATGTCCACCGGGATATCCTTGACCGCGGCGAGCGCGGCCACCAGATCCGCCGGCATCCGGTCGTACTTCGCGAACCACGCCTCGGCGCGAGGGCGGTCACCGGAGGCTTCCATGGTGAGCAGTTCGTGGGCAAGCTGCGCCATGGTCGAGGGCATGCGCGGGTAGTCGATGGTGTAACGGCCCCCGACATGGGAAAGCGCGTGGTTCTCCAGAAGGTAATTGAACTCCATCATTTCCGCGCGGCCGTGGGCTTCGCCGGTGCCGAAGCGCAGGGTGCGGAAGAGGCCGGCCACGTACGAAGCGTAATATTCCTCGAGGCGGTCTTTAGGCAGGGCGCCGTGGTCCACCAGCCATTTCAGGCCGAACATGCCGGCGGCGTCGGCTTTGGCTTCTTCCAGGCCGGAGTAGGCGGGGCCGATGGCTTCGCGGATGTCGAGCTGCTTGCCGTCGCGGTGGGCGAAGGCGGGGCCGAGCTCGTGCGCGATTTCGTGCAGCAGAGTGCCGGCGAGATATCCCTCGCCCGAAGCGCGGGCGGCCTGGGCGGCCGGCATGAGGTTGCGCGCGATGGGCAGGATGACGTAATTCACGCGCGCGTCCATGAAGTTTTTGAAGAAGATTTTCTTGGAGCCCTTCTCCTGGTGGATGCGCGGATCGTTGGGGAGGTTGTCGGCGACGGCCTGGTAGCCGTGGCGCAGGTCGCCCGCGCGGTAGGGCGCGTCCATCACTTCCATGGGGGTGAGGTGGCCGCGCTTGGAGGGGCGGCCGGCGGGGTCGATGGGTAGCGCATCCTGAATCTCGGGGACGTACTTCTGATAGACGGCGAGCTTGCTGCTCTCCGCTTCGTTGCGGATCAGAATGGAGGCGCCGTAGGAGGTCTTCACGCCCAGCAGGTCGTCGAGGTAGGTCTCGTAGGGCGCGAAAATGATGTCGAACTTGGGGTCCTTGAGGTCGAGCCAGGCGAGGTCGCTCGGGTAGTAGTCGTCGCTGAGGAGAGCGTCGGCGCGCAGGCGCAGGAAGGCGGCGAAGGCGGGGTCGTCCGAAAGCGCGGCGGCATCGCGCAGGGCTTGCGCCATGGGCTGCAGGAACGCCTTGTACTCCTCGTGGTAGGGCACGCCGGTCAGGCGGGCGCCCTGCCGTTTGACCACGGTGAAGGAATCGTAGATGGCGGCCTTGTCGGCGGGGTGCTGCGCGACGTATTGTTCGATGGCGGCGCGCGTGAGATCGTGCGGGTAAAGCTCATGGCCGGGCGGCAGGGGGGCGGCGCCGGCGAAAGGGCGGTTCTGGTCGAGGAGGTCGCCGCGGCTGCCCATGATGGTGAGGAGGCGTTTCAGCGCGGGATCGGCGGTGGATTTGAGGAGGGCGAGGCCGGCGGCGTCGCTTTGCCGCCAGTAGACATCGTCGAGCAGGCGGCAGGCGTCGACCAGCTTGTCCACCATCTGCCGTTCGCGGTCCGAGAGGCCGGCCGAGTGGAGCGGCATCTCGACCGGCTTCCACTTGGCGAGGCGATCGGAGAGGCTGATTGGCGCGGCGAGCGCGAGCGAGACGAAGAGGGCGAGCGGCAGGATAGCAGGCTTCCGGGTCATGTGCACATGGTAGCGCGGCAGGCGGCGGGCGGTCACATTTAGCGCTAAAATGCGGACATGTCCGATACCGTCATCATGATCGCCAGCGGGGATCTGCGTCTTTCCGCCAATCAGAAATGCTGGCCGGCGCAGGCGCGCGCCGAAGAAGCCGTCTCCAGCGCCATCCGCGGGGAAGGGCGCGAGGTGCGCCGCGGGCATCATTGTCAGGCGGAGAAGGGGCACGGGTTCATCGACAGCCAGAAGTACGGGATGCAAGTGTTTCGCCAGATTCCGCCGGAAGCGCCGCTGGTGGTGGTGGAGGCCGTTTGGCAGTACAGCCATCACCTGCTGGCCGGGCTGTACACGCACCAGGGGCCGATCCTGACGGTGGCCAACTGGAGCGGCGAATGGCCGGGGTTGGTGGGGCTGCTGAATCTGAACGCCTCGCTGACCAAGGCCGGGGTGGCCTACAGCTCGCTGTGGAGCGTCGATTTCACCGACGAGTTTTTCCTGGGCGGCCTGCGCCGGTGGCTGGCCGGCGAAACGGTGGCGCACGATCTCAGCCACGTGCATCCGCTGGAGGAGTTCCCGCTTCCGGCGATCGCCGAGCAGATGGGAACGCGCCTGGCGAGCGAACTGCGCCGCGACAAGGCCATCCTGGGGATCTTCGACGAAGGCTGCATGGGGATGTACAACGCCATCATTCCCGACGAACTGTTGCATCCGACCGGCGTGTTCAAGGAGCGGCTGAGCCAGTCGGCGCTCTACGCCGAGATGCAGCAGGTGCCGGACCAGGAGGCGCGCGCGGTGCGGGATTGGCTGCGCCACCGGGGCGTGCGGTTTGCGACCGGGCCCAACCCGGAGACGGACTTGACCGACGCGCAGATCCTGGATCAATGCCGGATGTATATTGCCGCGCTGCGGATCGCCGACGATTTCGGCTGCGACGCCATCGGCATACAGTACCAGCAGGGATTGAAGGACCTGGCGCCGGCCTCGGACCTGGCCGAGGGGTTGTTGAATAATGTGGACCGCCCGCCGGTGAAGGCGCGGAACAACGGCCGCGTTCTTTACGAAGGCAAAGCGCTGCCGCACTTCAACGAAGTGGACGAGTGCGCCGGCCTGGACGCGCTGGCGACCAACCGCGTGTGGACCGCGCTAGGCTACGATCCGGAGACCACCCTGCACGACGTGCGGTACGGCGAGGCGTACCGGGTGAACGGGCACGAGGAGTTCGTCTGGGTGCTGGAGATCTCGGGTGCGGCGCCCGCCGCGCACTTCGTGGGGGGATATGCCGGCGCGGTGAGCGAGCGCCAGCCGCCGATGTACTTCCGCCTGGGCGGGGGCGGTTTGAAGGGCATCAGCAAGCCGGGCGAGATTGTGTGGAGCCGCATTTTCGTGGCGGCGGGCGCGCTGCGGGCGGACCTGGGGCGCGGGCGGGCGATCGCGCTTCCGCGCGAGGAGACCGAGCGGCGCTGGCGCATCACCACGCCGCAGTGGCCCATCATGCACGCCGTGCTCGAGGGCGTGACGCGCGATCAGTTGATGGCCCGTCACAAGTCCAATCACATTCAGGTGGCGTATGCGCCGGATGCGCCGGCGGCGGGCCTGGCGCTGGCCGCGAAAGCAGCCATGTTCCGGGCGATGGGCATCGACGTCTCGATTTGCGGGACCGGCCACGGCCTGTAGAATAGGGAGCGATGGCGAGCCTTCCCGATCGTAAGACGGTGACCTACGAAGAATGGCTGCGCCTGCCCGAAGTCGAGGACGCGGTCGAAGAGGTGGTCAACGGAGAGATCCGAATTATGCCGCCCGCAAAGTGGAAGCACGCAATGATCGTGAAACGGTTGACCAGGGCGCTGGAGAGCCAGTTGGATCCGGCCATGGTCCTGGTGCAGGACTCCGTCTTCGGGCTGATTATCCGCAAGCAGCCGCTGACCACTCGCGTCCCGGACCTGGCGGTATTCGAGACCAGCACCATTGTCGAGCGGGATGGGTACATTCACTCAGCGCCACAGCTTGTAGTTGAAGTCCTGTCGCCCGGGAACACGCGCCGCGAGCGCGAAGAGAAGCTCGGGGATTACGCCGCGATCGGGGTTCCGGAGGTGTGGGTGGTCTCGCCCGAAGGCCAGACCATCGAAGTTCTTTACCTCGAGGGCGGGGTCCTCCGTTCGGTGCAGGTGTTACGGGAAGGGGTCGTCACGCCCAGGCATTTCCCGGGCGTGCAGGTCCAGGTGACGGCGATCTGGCCTGAGTGACGGACCGCTTCAGAACAGGAACTCGAGCACTTTCGGCGCCATGGTATCGAGCATGTCGAGGAGCTCGTGGCCGGAGTCCAGGATCTCCAGCCGCGCGGCGGGGTGGGTGGCGGCGAATTCCCGGGAGTAGCGCGCGGGCACCACGTCGTCATGCGCCCCAT
>JADGNR010000365.1 GCA_017883415.1 Bryobacteraceae bacterium
CGACATGCTCGATCTGGACCTGGATCTGGAAGCCGACCTCGGCGTCGACACCGTCAAGCAGGCCGAAATGTTCGCCGCGGTCCGCGCGGCATTCGGCATTGCGCGCGACGAGAATATCAAGCTGCGCGACTTCCCCACGCTGGCCCACGTGATTCAGTTCGCGCACGACCGGCAAAGTGGGGTAGGCCTCCCGGCCTGCCCTCCTCCGGTCTTGCTTCCTGAGCGCTCGTTCGACGACGCCAACCGCATTCCCCGCCGCGTGCCGGTGCCCAACCTGCGCCCGGCGCTTTCCATCTGCAAGGCCACCGGCGTGACCCTGGGCCCCGGAAGCCGCGTGGTCATTATGCCCGACCGCGGCGGCGTGGCCGAAGCGCTGGCCCAACAACTACAAGCTGTCGGGGCCGAAGCCCTCACCATCGACGGCGCGCCGGATGCCGACGCGCTGGCGCATCAACTCCAGCAATGGCTGGCCGCCGGTCCGGTCCAGGGAGTCTACTGGCTGCCCGCCCTGGATCATGAGGGCAACCTCGGCGATATGGACGCGGCTGCCTGGCATGAGGCCGTGCGCGTGCGCGTCAAATCGCTGTACGCCGCCATGCGCGTGCTCTATGAGCAGGTGGCGCACCCAGGCACGTTCCTGGTTTCGGCGACGCGCTTGGGCGGCCGTCACGGCTACGACGAAGCCGGAGCGGTGGCGCCCATGGGCGGCGCGGTCGCCGGGTTCACCAAAACCTACAAACGCGAGCGCCTGGACGCGCTCGTCAAAGTGGTCGATTTCGAAGCGGAGCGCGCGGCCGCGGAAGTGGCCACAAACCTGGTCGCGGAAACCCTGCGCGATACCGGCGCCATCGAGATCGGCTACCAGGGCGGAGAGCGCTGGACCATTGGCCTGGAAGAGCAACCGGCGGCCGACGGCGAAGCCGGCCTCGAACTCAACCGCGACACCGTGTTCCTGATCACCGGCGCGGCGGGCAGTATTGTCTCGGCCATCGCCGCCGACCTGGCCACGGCCTCCGGCGGCACCTTCTACCTGCTCGACCTGGTGCCCGAGCCCGCCGCCGATAATCCCGACCTGAAACGTTTCGTAAACGACCGCGACGCGCTCAAACGCGATCTGTTCGCACGCCTGCAGGCGCGCGGCGAACGCGCCACCCCGGCGTTGGTGGAAAAAGAGCTGGCGGCCCTCGAGCGCGCGCACGCCGCGCAAAGCGCCATCGATGCCGTGCGCGCCGCCGGCGGTACGGCGCACTACTTCAGCGTCGACCTCCGGGATGGCGTTGGCGTGGCGCAGGTCATCCAGCAGGTGCGCGAGCGCAGCGGGCGCATCGACGTGCTGCTGCATGCCGCGGGCATCGAGCGCAGCCACTTCCTGCCGGATAAAGATCCGCGCGAATTCGATCTCGTCTTCGACGTCAAGAGCGACGGCTGGTTCAATCTGTTGCACGCCATCGGCGACATGCCCCTCGCTGCGACGGTGGCCTTCAGCTCCATCGCCGGCCGCTTCGGCAACGGCGGCCAGACCGACTACAGCGCCGCCAACGACCTGCTGTGCAAGTTCGCATCCGGCTTCCGCACCACCCGGCCCGCCACGCGCGCCATCGCCATCGATTGGACGGCATGGGGCGGCATCGGCATGGCCACCCGCGGCTCCATCCCCAAAATGATGGAACTGGCGGGCATCGATATGCTCCCGCCCGAAGCGGGCATTCCTTTGATCCGCCGGGAACTGACCGCCGGCGCGACGCGCGGCGAAATCGTCGTTGGCCAGCGCCTGGGCCTCCTGCTCAATGAATGGGACGCCACCGGCGGCATCGATCCGGCCGCGGCCGAAGCTACCAACGCCACCGGACCGATGATCGGCAAACTCGCCGGAGTCTCCCTGGACGGGACGTTCACCATCGAGACCACGCTCGACCCGGCCGCGCAGGCGTTCCTGCACGATCACCAGATCGATGGCACGCCCGTGCTGCCCGGCGTCATGGGCGTCGAAGCCTTTGCCGAAGCGGCCCTGTTCCTGGCGCCGCAGTGGCACATCGATGCGGTCGAAGACGTGAACTTCCTGGCGCCGTTCAAGTTCTATCGCGGCGAGCCGCGCACCCTCACCATCCACGTGCTGTTCCATCCACGGGGCGACGGCCTGGTGGCGGATTGCCGCCTGACCGGCAGCCGGCAACTGCCCAATCAAATCGAGCCGCAGGTGACCACGCACTTCACGGCCCGCGTAAGGCTGGCCCGGCAACCTCGCGAAGCCTCCGTCGCACGCGCACCGGGCGCACCCGAAGGACCGGTGGTCGCGGCCGCCGATGTCTACCGCGTGTTCTTCCATGGACCCGCTTACCAGGTGGTGCAGTGGGCCTGGTTGGATGGGGAACGGGTCGCCGGCCAGATGGCCCATCCGCTGCCCGACAACCATCAGCCGCCCGAGCGCCCGCTGCTGATGGCGCCGCGCCTGATCGAGCTGTGTCTGCAAACCGCGGGGCTCTGGAAACTCGGCACGCAGGGCCGCATGGCTCTGCCGCGGCAGATTCTTCAGGTCTCGCCGGGGCGCTCGCCGGAGATGGCCGAAGGCCCCTTATACGCCATGGTCACCCCCAATCCGGATGGGGAGACCTTCGATGCCGAAGTGGTGGATGCCTCGGGGAACGTGTACGCGCGGCTCACCGGATATGGCACGATCGAGCTCCCCAACACCGTCGATGCCGAGCCGTTTCAGGCGTTGCAGGGCGTCATGGTCTGACCATGGACGTCTATTGGTTGGAGCAAACCGAAGCGGATCTGCCGGCGGACAACGACTGGCTCAGCGCCGGCGAACTGGCCTGCCTGCATGGTATGCGCTTTCCCAAGCGCCGCGCCGACTGGCGGCTGGGGCGATGGACTGCCAAATGCGCCCTGGCCGCTTACCGCCAGGGGCCCGGGCATCGCGAGGCCCTGGCCCGCTTGGAAATACGCGCGGCGCCCTCGGGCGCGCCCGAAGCCTTTTTTTCCTGCCACCAGGCCGCCGTCCGGATTTCCATCAGCCATCGCGCGGGCCGGGCGGTCTGCGCCGTCGCCGGGCCCGATGCGGCGCTGGGCTGCGACCTGGAACTCGTCGAGCCGCGCAGCGCAGCGTTCCTGGCCGATTATTTCACGCCCGAAGAACAAGAGATGGTGGCGCGGGCGCCGGCTGCCGACCGGCCCTCTCTGATCAACCTGCTTTGGAGCGCCAAGGAAAGCGGGCTCAAAGCGCTCCGTACCGGACTCCGCCTCGACACCCGTTCCCTTTCGGTCAGCCCCGGCAATGCGCTGCGGCCTTCTTGCGACTCCGATACCTGGCATCCCCTGCTGGTGCATCATGCCGAAGGTGCCTTTCACGGCTGGTGGCGGAAAACCGGCAACCTGTTGTTCACCGTGGTCGCTGCCCCGCCGCCCGCCCCGCCCATCTCCTTAGAAGTGCCCGTGGCGCGGCGAGTGGGGTAGGCCTCCCGGCCTGCCCCCATGGCCCGAAGGGCCACGAGATGAAAGCCCAGTGGGGCCGGGCCTTCAAACGCTTGGAATCGGCCTCCACCCTGCCCCGCACGGTTCGGAAGTCACCCTTGGTGAGCCGAAGGCTCACGGGGGCAGGCCCGGAGGCCTACCCCACCGCTCAGTTGGCCGCCCTCAGCGCCATCACCGCGAACGCCGTCGCCGCGTCGCTCATGAAGCGGCCGATGTCGGAAGCCGGGTCGCGTTGCTTGTTCAGCGACCAGGCCGGCCAGTGGCCGTCCGCCTGGTCCTGATTCTTCTCCAGCCATTCCAGGCCCCGCTGCAACTGGGGCTGCCGGCGCGACACGCCCGCCTGTTGCAATACGAAAGCCACCACCCCGGTGGCGTAGCCGTCGCTCCTGGTCTCCAGCGGGGTATCGTCCTTCCGTTTCCACCCGCCTACCATCGAAGACAGGCTGAAGCCGCCATCCGCCTGCTGCCGGCCGAGCGCGTCGTCGACGATGGACTCTTGCTGTGCCTTCGTGAGCAATCCGGCCGCCTTGGTGGACGCCCACAACAGCATCACGCGATCGAGCGGGGTTTGCGCCTCGCGCTCCCGCACAAGATACGCGCGGAGCAGCGTGAGACGGTCCTGGATTTCCGGAGCGGAACGATAGTTGCCGGGCGCGGTGCCCACGGCGATAGCAGCCAGCGTCGCGCCGTAATACTGGGAGTCGCCCTCCCACGGCGCGTAGTGGAACTGGAACCACGGCCAGGCTCCCTTGCCCTCGCCTTCCCGGATTTGCTCCGCCCACATGCGCTCGAACGCCAACCGCGTGTCGGCGCTCAATGGACCGGTAGGAGCATCGTAGTCCGCCAGGATCAAAGCGTTGAGGACCGACTCCGTGCCGCGCGATTCGGCTGTCTTGGCGCCGGGATAGAAAGGCTGTACCTCGTTCCATAGCCGGACGCGCCGCGTGACGTTGTCCAAAAGTTTACGCTCCAGTGCCGAGGGGGATGGCTCGCCGAGCGCCGCGCGCAAGGCGGGCCGGGCCATCGCATAGGGCACCACCGTGTGGCACGACACGCAGAACGTTTCATGATCGCGCGCCGCCGCCGGCCAGCCCATCCACCAGTTCAGCCGCCCGTCGAGGTACAGGGCGGCCGCCTTGTCGCTCCAGGGCGCCCGGTCCGACGCCCCCAGACTCATGCTCAAGCCGGCCAGGATGCAGGCTCCCAAAGGCAACCATTTCATAAGGACTCCCCTCCGCAAAGTCCGCGGGACTTCCACAACGCCCGCGGAACTTCCACCCTCGAGTGCATGGCCATTAGCATATCGAAATCCGCCCGCGCCCGGTGCACCCGCAATCCGTATATAAGGGCAGAGACTTTCTACCGCCGAGGCGCCGAGGCGCCGAGAACTTAGAGGGTTTCTCGGCGCTGGGCCTCCTCGGCGTCGGTACCTGTCGGGTGCAACCGCGAGTGCAAGTTCCGAGGCGATCCGCGCATTTCCGATTCCTTCGGGGTTCGGACGCCGAGCCAGCCAGCACGCGGAGAACCGATGGACTTGGTTTCGCTCGGCGTCTCAGCGCCTCGGCGGTGAAATCTTGTCGACGGATCACGGGTGCCCGAGAACCGCCCGCATTCCCGCCCTGCACTACAATGAACTGTTCCCATGAGCCCCCTGATCGCCTTCGTGGTGCGGCACGGCTATCTCCTGGTGTTTTTCTGGATTCTCGCCGAGCAGGGCGCGCTGCCGCTTCCCTCCATCCCGTTGCTGCTGGCGTGCGGAGCGCTGGCCCGGGCCGGCAGGCTCAACCCGCTGCTCGTGGTCGCCTGCGGCGTCGCGGCCAGCCTCATCGCCGATACTGTCTGGTTTCAACTGGGGCGCCGCCGCGGACCCAAGGTGTTGCGCTTCCTCTGCCGCGTCGCATTGGAGCCGGATTCGTGCGTGCGCCGGACGCAGAACGCCTTCGTGAAATATGGCCTGCGCTCGCTGCTGGTTTCGAAATTCGTTCCCGGATTGAACGCGGTGGCCGCCCCCTTGGCCGCAAGTTCCGGCGCCGGCCTCCGCCGCTTTCTGGCCTTCGACGCCGCCGGCGCGTTCCTATGGGTGGCTTCCTATACCGGTCTCGGTTACCTCTTCGCCGGCCAGATAGAAACCGTAGAGGCCCGCGCCGCGCAAATGGGTTCCGGGCTGGTGGCGCTGATCCTGGCGCTGTTCGCCGGTTGGATCTCCTGGAAGTTCGTGCAACGCCGGCGATTCCTCCAGCGGCTTTTCATCGCGCGCATCACCGCGCAGGAACTGCGGAACAGACTGGATGCCGGCGAGGAAGTGATGATCGTAGACCTGCGAACCGCCCTGGACACCACCGCAGCCTCGATTCCCGGCGCCATCCGGATCGCCATGGAGGATCTTCCCTCGCGCCACCGCGAGATTCCCCGCGACCGCGAAATCGTCCTCTTCTGCAGTTGACCGAATGAAGCCTCCAGCGCCCGGGCGGCGCTGCTGTTACGGGCCGAAGGCATCACCCGCGTTCGTCCTCTCCAAGGCGGACTGGACGCCTGGCGCCAATTGAAGATGCCGCAAGAAACAGGCGCCTGAAGCCTTCGCCGGCCCCGCGCC
>JADGNR010000089.1 GCA_017883415.1 Bryobacteraceae bacterium
GGCGTTTGCCGTTACCGATCCCGTTCCGGGAGCTGAGCAGCGGCTCTCTCCGAGTGGCGCGTATTTCGCCCGAAGCCAAGAGCGTCGGTAAACGCTGCGTGACAAGGGAGGATCTATCCCGCAAGGGCACCGTGTCGAGAGAACTCGTGGCTGATTACTGGATGGAAGGGCTGTGATCGCCAGGAATGGTCTACCAGGCCACCTAGAGGCACCTAGAGGCGACTTCGCGGCCAGGATCGTCTCAGTTGGGCTGATTGGCGTTCTGCCGTCAGCCGCGCGGATCTCGACGGGGGCTGGCACAGAAATCAAAGCGCCTTTTCGATAGACTGAAGCAAGGCTCACGGCCCAAGGAATTTCCAAAACTGCAACGCATTGCCATAGCGGGTGCTACCGGATATATCGGCGGGAGACTCGTGCCGCAACTGCTCGCTTCCGGCTATGCGGTGCGATGCCTCGTGCGCTCTCCTGCGAAGTTGGAAGGCCGCGCTTGGGCCTTAGACTCCCGCGTTGAGATCCGCAGAACCGATCTCGCCGACGCGCCATCGCTGACGCGTGAGTTGGAAACGTGTGGCGCGGCGTTTTACCTCGTGCATTCGATGATGTCGGCCGGCGACGAGTATGCTCAACGCGACCGGCAACTCGCCCTAGCATTCGGACGGGCTGCCCACGACGCCGGAGTGGGGCGCGTAATTTATCTTGGCGGCCTGGGTGAAACCGGTGCGCATCTAAGCAAGCATCTGTCTTCGCGCCGTGACGTGGAGGGGGCGCTTGCCTCTGCGGGAGTGCCGGTCACGGTGCTTCGTGCCGCTATGATCATCGGCTCCGGCTCGGCGTCTTTCGAGATTCTGCGGTACCTCGTCCACCGGTTGCCAGTCATGATCACACCGAAGTGGGTGAGCACTCCGTGCCAGCCAATCGCGGTCCAAAACGTGCTCACGTACCTGGTCGGCGTGCTAGCAGTCCCAGAAACCACCGGTGGTGTTTTCGACATCGGTGGGCCTGAAGTACTGTGCTACAGCGACATCATTCGCGTCATGGCGGACGAGCTCGGTCTCTCTCGACGCTGGCTCATACCGGTTCCAGTCCTGACGCCTCGCTTGAGTTCCTATTGGATTCATCTTGTGACTCCATTGAGCCACAAGATTGCAATACCCCTGGCCGAAGGACTAAAGAACCCAGTCGTGTGCCGTGACGACCGGATCACTCGATTGGTCCCGCAGAAACTGTTGAACGTTCGCGAGGCTATTCACGCCGCACTCAGCCAAGTTACGGCACGTCAGGTGGAGACGAACTGGTCGATGGCTGGCCCGATGCCCGGTGATCCGGATTGGTCTGGTGGCACAGTCTTTCGCGACACCCGCGAAGTTGCCATCGACGCGCCGGCCGAGGCAGTTTTCCGCGCCGTATGTCGCTTAGGCGGGCAACGTGGCTGGCATGGCGCCAATTGGCTCTGGATCATCCGTGGCTGGCTGGATCGGCTGGCTGGAGGCCCTGGATTGCGCCGCGGCCGCCGTGATCCCGAGGCCCTCAGCTACGGCGAGGCGCTCGACTTCTGGCGCGTCGTCGGCTTGGAGCCAGACCGTTGCGTCTCGTTACGAGCCGAAATGAGATTACCGGGTGAAGCGCTGCTCGACTTCCGAATAGAACCACGTAACAAAGGACAATGCATCCTCCACCAGACAGCTTTGTTCCGACCCCGCGGCCTGCTCGGTTTGATCTATTGGTACGCGGTGCTCCCGTTCCATCACCTTGTGTTCCGCGGGATGCTGGCTGGCATCCAGCGCGACGCCATTCAGGTCGCTCTGCTGACTCAGACGTGACCCTCGCCCAACACCGCTCCCGGCGGGACCCTGCACTCCTGTTGCGAGATCCCCTTCGCACCACCAATCGCGCATAGATCCTGCCTGACGGCGTAGCGTTTACCGTCGCCACCGGGTGGATCGTCGGCCACTCGGAGAATGCTGTGGCCCGGCAACTGGATAGCGAACGATAAGCCGGCTTGGAGACGGGAACGAGTTGGGACCACGCGTTCTCGATTCTGGTAGTGGGCAAGCAGGGAAACCATGGCACCTCTCTCCGCCGCAGCCCCGCGCCGCGTGATAGCCTGCACGTTCGGAGGCATTCTCTTATGAAGCGGTGTTGGCCGGTGGCGGCGGTGGCGCTGATGGTAGCGCTTTCCTTGTCCGCCCAATCCAAACAGAAGATCTACCACCTGGCGATCGGGGATGCGGAACGGCGCACGCGCGACGCACGCGTGGTGCTGGACGGGATCACCGACTCGGCCACGGGCGAAGTATTCTCCGCCAACCAGCTTGCCGCCCGCCTGCGCGACACGCGGTTGCTGCTGGTCGGCGAATCGCACACCACGGCCGATTTTCATCGCGTGCAACTGCGCGTGATCCGGGCTCTGCATGAGGCGGGGCGGAAGGTGATGATCGGTCTCGAAATGTTTCCGTACACCGAGCAGAAGTCACTCGACAACTGGCGGGACGGGCTGCTGACCGAAGGGGGCTTCCTCACGCTGGCGCGCTGGTACGAATTCTGGGGTTACCACTGGGACTACTATCGCGACATCTTTCTCTACGCCCGGGACAACCGCATTCCCATGTACGGGGTGAATACGCCGCGCAGCGTGGTGACGGCGGTTCGTCAGAAGGGCATCGACCACCTTTCGGACACGGACAAGCAGCACCTGCCGCCCCGGATCGATATCGACAGCGCGGATCACCTGGTATTCTTCCAGGCCTCCTTCGACGACGACGACGCGATGCACGGCGGCATGCCCGAATCCATGTTAAAGAGCATGCAGGCGGCCCAAGCCACCTGGGACGCGAGCATGGGCTACAACAGCGTGAAGGTGTTGCAAGCCGCCGCTCGCGATTCGATTCTGGTGGTGCTGGTAGGCAGCGGGCACGTGGCCTATGGCGTGGGGATCGAGCATCAGGCCCGGCAGTGGTTCGACGGCAAGATCACCACGCTGATTCCGGTGCCCGTGGAGGATTCCGAGGAGAAACCGGTGGTGAGCGTCACCGCCTCCTACGCGAATTTCGTGTGGGGCATTCCGTATGAGCGCGACTCGCTCTATCCGTCGCTGGGCTTCTCCACCACCGAAACCGCCGGGGCGCGAAAGATCATTGCGATCGAGAAAGACTCGGTTGCCGCCCGGAGCGGGTTTCAGGTGAATGACCAGGTGCTTTCGCTCGACGGCATCGCGGCGCCGGACCGCGAAACCTGGAACCGCATGATGGCCACCAAGAACTGGGGCGATACCGCGGTAGTGACGGTCAAGCGCGGCGGCGCCGAGGTCGGAATCAATGCGGAACTCCGCCGGACCGTGAAGGAAAAGCGTTAACCGCCGGGGTCAGGTCGCGGATGGGAGGACGTGCATGATAAACCGAACTCACGGGGCCGCCGCGCGCGGGAAAGTAACGGCCGTCCGCGCCACCTTCCGCCAGCACATGGTCGTCAGTTCCGTCACGGCTTTGGCATCGTGATGTCTGATGGCGGTGACGAAAACCGGGGTCCCGCCTGGATCGTCGCCCATCCGGATGAATTTAGGGGTTGCGTAGCCTGCCACCGAAATAGCAGGATGGCATTATGACGGCGGTGGCGCTCACGATCGGCGGGTCGGACCCGAGCGGCGGCGCGGGGATTCAGGCCGATCTCAAGACGTTTCATCAGTTCGGCGTGTATGGCGAAGCGGTCATCACCCTGCTGACGGTGCAGAACAGCGTACGGGTCTCGCGCGTGGTGGTGATGCCTCAGGACCTGATCCTGGAGCAACTCGCGGCGGTGCTCGAGGACATCCCGCCCGCGGCGGCCAAGACCGGGGCGCTGGGGTCGGCGGAGGTAGTGGAAGCGGTGGCGCGCGCGGCCGCCGGATTCCGGTTTCCGCTGGTCGTGGACCCGGTGATGGTCAGCAAGCACGGCCTGTCCCTGCTCCCCGAACAGGCCATGCGCGCCATGGGCGGCCTGCTGCCGCACGCCGCGCTGGTGACGCCCAACGTGCCGGAGGCCGAGGCGCTCACCGGGATGGAAATCCACGGCCTGGACGATATGCGCCGCGCCGCGCGCCGTCTGGGGGAGATGGGAGCGCGGGCGGTGCTGATCAAAGGCGGGCACCTGGAGGGCGACGCCTGCGACCTGCTGTTCGACGGCGCCCAGTGGCTGGAGTTTCCCGCCGCGCGCATCGTCACGCGGCACACCCATGGCACCGGCTGCACGTATTCCGCCGCCATCACCGCGGGGCTGGCGCGCGGCGTGGCGCTGGCCGATGCCGTGGCCGCCGCCAAGCGTTTCATCCACGAAGCCATACGGACCCATCCCGGCCTGGGGAGCGGATTCGGACCGGTCAACCATCATGCGGAGGTGCGATGAAGTTCAGCGAGCTGTTGATCGCCGCCATCCAGCGCTCGGAAATCCCGCTGCGCTTCGAACCCGGCGCCGAGGAGGCCGTGGCGGCGCCGGTCATGGAGACGTTGCAGACCTGGATCGCCGGGCACGTTCCCGGTGAGGAGGGTTCGGAGTTCGAGGCCGGCTATCGCGCGCTGGCCGTGCAGTTGCTGGCCGAGTTGGACGGCTCGGCCGATCTTCCGGAGTGACGTAAATTCTCTCTCACCGCCGAGACGCCGAGGCGCCGAGCCACAAAGACGTTCTTGGATTTCTCGGCGCCTCGGCGTCTCGGCGGTTGATACATGTTCCGGGCAGCCGGTAGTGCGTCAGAGCTTCTGCACCCGCCGCAGAGTGTACAGCTCGGACTTCATGTTGTCGTGCTCGAAGCGCTTCCAATCGTCATTGACGTGAATCAGCTTGCCGCTGATGTGGTTGCTCCGCTCGGAGGCCAGGAACAGCGCCAGCTGGATCTGCTTTTCGGCGGGCACGCCCCCGGTGATGCGCACCTGCTCGGCCTCCTCGATCTCCCGGGGGCCGGCGCGGTCTTCGCCGGCTTGCAGAATCTCGTCGGTCATGTGGGTGTAGACGGTGCCGGGAGAGATGGAGTTCACCTGCACGTTGTGATCGCTGACCTCGACGGCCAGGCACTCGGCGAAACGCACCAGCGCCGCCTTGGAGGCCGCGTAGGCGCCGAAATTGGGACGAGCGTGGCCCGAGCCGCCCCCGACGATGAGGATGATCTTGCCGGAGCGCTTTTCGATCATGGGGGGCAGGGCGGCGCGGCACGAATTCACGGCGCCGAGCAAATTGATTTCGATGGTTTCCTCCCAGACTTTGGGTTTGGTGGAAAGTAACGGTCCCACGGGGCCCTGCACGGCCGCCGCGGCAATCAGCACATCGAGCGAGCCGAACACCGCGCGCATGCGTTCCACCGCCGCCGCCACCTGCTCCAGGTCGCGCACGTCGGCGCGCAGGCGGAGCGCATTGCCGCCGGCCTGCTCGATTTCCAGCTTGGCCAGGTC
Source organism: Bryobacteraceae bacterium (assembly GCA_017883415.1). Taxonomy (GTDB): domain Bacteria; phylum Acidobacteriota; class Terriglobia; order Bryobacterales; family Bryobacteraceae; genus JADGNR01. Next base: position 5,415 of record JADGNR010000089.1, read on the forward strand.
CAACTCCGCCTGGCTGCGCCCCAGCAACCCCACCCGCGCGCCCGCCTCCCCAAAACCCAGGGCCAGGCGCTTGCCAATTCCGCGGCCGGCGCCGGTGATCAGAACACTCTTATCTCGAATGGTGGGCAAGGATCGTTTTCTCCACGTTGGCGCCCGCACGCCCCCGGCAATGCAATTATATACGCCGCTTTGCCTTGCCGTGGCGGCCCATAACCAAAGACAACTTGATAATTTGGATTAACGCGATCCAGAATCGTCTCAGCCTTTGAAGGAGGGTCTTTCGATGCACATGATTCTGCTGTACTCCGACGGTGTGAGAGTGGAAGCGGTCATGCTGGCCGCGGGCCGGGGCCGGATGCGGGTGGCGGCGCGCCATCACGGCGACACGATGGATCTGTTTTGTCTCGGGGACCATTGGATCTCCGACCGTGGGGCGCGGATCGAGGTGGAAGCCCTGGTCAACGATAGCAGCGAGACGGGCAGCGTCTTTTGCCGTCAGTTTGACGGACAGGCGCAGGCCGAACCCCGCTACGCCGCCGCGGCCGGCGACTGACCACGGGGCGATAATTCGCCCCCGTCTATCCCAACTATTTCGGATAGGATTATCTCTTTCACCGTGCTAGATTGCCGGTGAGTGGACCTACGGAGCACAAGACGCAACGGGAGCAGGGGCCGGGCGGCGGCGGCGTTGCTGCTGGTCCTGCTGCTGTTTTTTCCATTTCCGGGATCGTCCGGGTCGACTCGCAAATGCTCCTGCTGTCCGAAAGGGGCTTCCCAGTGCCACAGGCCGACCGGGGGCCCTGCCTGGTCGTCGCGCGCTACCTGTGACGGCGGCTGTGGTTGTGCCGGCGAGACGGCCGCGCCGGTCACGTTTTCCGCCGCGTCGATTCCGGCTGGGGAACCGCCGATCCGATCCGGAGTGGTGACGCCCCGCTCCGCCAAGAACCTCTCCGGCGTTGCCCCCGATCCCCTCCACCAACGTCCGCCTCCTTTGCCGATCGCCTGACCCTGAAGAGTGTGTGAGCGATTGGCAAAGGAGAATCGTATGAAATCGTTGTTTTTGTTGCTGGCGGCGGCGTGTTGCCTACACGCTGCGGAAGGCGCCCCCGCGGTGGTTACCGGCCGGGTCACCGATCCTTCGGGCGCGGTGGTGCCGGGAGCGGCCGTTAAACTGATGAACCGCATGAGCGGGGAAGCGATCGCGGCGGATACGGATCGCAACGGCGTGTTCCGGGTGGCAAGCCTGGCGCCGGGAAGTTACGACCTGGCGGCGGAGGCCCCCGGCTTCGCGCCGTTGGTCGAGAGCGCCATTGCGATCCAGGCGGGCGAGAAAAAGGACCTGGAGCTGTCCCTGCAAGTGGCCGCGATGAACGAGCAGGTGACGGTGACGGCCAAAGCGCCGCCGGGCGAGGACGCGCGCGAGACGAGCTCCCGCAATTCCCGCGAGGTGCTGGAGATCCGCGAGGTGCGCGAAAGCGCCGCCAAGGACCTGGGCGAGGCCATCTCCCATCTGGAAGGCGTGACCATGATCCGCAAGGGCGGCATCGCCAACGACGTGGTGCTGCGCGGCTTCCAGCAAGGCAACATCGACGTCCTGATCGACGGCCAGCGCATCTACGGAGCTTGCCCGGGCCACATGGATCCGGCGGCCTATCACGTGGATTTCGCGGAGATCGAGACCGTGGAGGTGACCAAGGGGCCGTTCGATATCCGCAACCAGGGAAGCCTGGGCGGCACGGTCAACGTGGTGAGCAAGGATCCCGAGGCGGGTTTCCACCTGGTGCCGACGTTCGGAGCCAGCTCGTTCGGCTTTTACAATCCATCGCTCACCGGGTCGTTTTCCAAAGGCCGGTGGCACGGCCTGGCCGGGTACTCCTACCGCCGGTCGGACCCGTATGTGGACGGCTCGGGCCGCAACGTTACCTCGTACGCCAATTACTCGGCGGCCGGCCGCGACCGCCCCGCCTTCGACATCAACACGGGTTGGGCGCGTATGGGGGCCGATCTGGCGGCGAACCAGAGCATGGACCTTTCCTTCACCCACCAGGCGGGCGGCCTGACGCTCTACCCCGCGCTGCAAATGGATGCGCCCTACGACCGCGCCAACCGGCTGAACTTCAACTGGAGCCTGCGGGAACTCACCGGGATGGTGAAGGCGGTGCGGGCGCAGGGATACTTCTCGGAAGTCAGCCACTGGATGACCGACGAGCTGCGCACCGGCGCGGCGGGCACCCCGCTGGGCTACAGCATGGGATCGTTCGCCGGCTCCCGGGCGCTGGGCGGGCGCATTGAGGCGGAACTGCCTTCGACCATCCTGGGTGTGGAGGCCTACGACCGCGGCTGGAGCGTAGTGGGCTCCATGTTCATGAAGGGCATGTATACGGCGCAGCCCTCGCTGCCGGAGGTGCGCATGATCGTGGGCGGATTCTATGCCCAGCACCGGCGCTCATTCGGCCGGCTGGCGCTGACGTTGGGCGCGCGCGTGGACGCGGCCGGAAGCGCGGCCCTGAGCAGGACGCTGAACACGGATCTCTACTGGGCCTACCACAACACCCGGTCCACGGCCGCGACGGATGCCAATCCATCGGCCAACTTCCGGCTGACCTATCTGCTGCCCGCGGGCATCGAGTGGTTTGCCGGCGTGGGCAGCACGGTGCGGCTGCCCGATCCCGAGGAGCGCTACTACTCCTCGAAGGGCATGGGCACCGACTGGGTGGGCAACCCCACGCTGGCGCCCACACGGAACAACGAAGCCGACATGGGGATCAACCTGCGCGCGCGGCGCTTCTCGCTGCGCCCCACGCTGTTCTACAGCCGGCTGGAGAACTTCGTGGCCATCAGCCAGGAAGCCAAGCTGAACATGATCGCGGGCAACATGAGCTCCTCGGCGCGTTCCTACGAAGGAGTGGAAGCGCGTATATACGGCGGTGAGGTTTCCTATAGCGTCGGATTTGGCCGCTCGCTGTTGCTGGCGGGCGGGGTTTCCTACACGCGCGGCATTGAGTTCGCCAAACCGGAGGCGGGCATGCCCAAGGGCAACATCGCGGAGATGCCGCCGCTGCGTTCGCGGGCCTCGCTGCGGTACGGCCGGAGCCTCTTCTTCGCCGAGATCGACGGGCTGGCTTCGGCGCTGCAGGACAAGATCGACCCGCGGGTGCACGAGGAACGCACGCCCGGCTACGCGCTGCTGGGAGTCAAGGGCGGCATTCACCGCAAGCAGTGGAACCTCGCCGCCGGAGTGGACAACCTGCTGGACCGCTTCTATTACTCGCACCTCGCGTACACGCGCGATCCGTACCGCAGCGGGGTGCGCATCCCGGAGCCGGGAAGAACGCTGTATCTGAACTTGTCGTATAGGTTCGAGTAAGAACCAGATCACGCGCGCATGGCCGGGAGTGCCGCCTGGCGAGGCCCCCTTCGGAACGCTGCGCCGCGCGCACCCTTGCCGAGCCAAAGCCGACCACGGCGCAGGTCCGATTTCAGACCCGGCCGGGAAGGTCGCCGCGGTAGTGTCTCCAACCGGATGGTGATCCAAACGCTGGTACTGCCCGCGTGCGCCGATCCGCCGTACCTTCCCACCGTCGAGCAGGTGACAACGCTCTGTTCCAAGAACCCTGCGCATTTTTTCCGTCCGCGCCCTCTAGTGGTTTCCGCAGCGGATGCCGATAGATTTGCAGTGGCGCGAAATGGTTCAAAAATCGGACAAACAGACCCTTAATAATAGATTATGGCCCTGCTCGAAATCGCCTGTGCTGGCTCCGGCCCTTGAGCTCGTGGACGGGCGGCAGCCGGCGCCCCAGGACGGATCTTCGATCAGCGAGACCGAAGAGATCCTGTTCGCCTTGGCGCAGGCGATGGAGCAGCGCGACCTCCACACGGCAGGGCATTGCGGGCGGTTGGCGCTGATCGGCGTCACCCTGGGAATGGCTCTGGGGCTCGAACGCGGCAAACTGCTGGCGCTCTACCGCGGCGGCTACCTGCACGATGTCGGCAAGCTCGGCATCCCGGATTCAATCCTGTTCAAGCCCGGCAAGCTGTCTAAACAGGAATGGGTCGTCATGCGCAGCCACCCGACGCGGGGCGAAGAGATCTGCCGCCCCTTGACCTCGCTCGGCCCCGTGCTGCCCGCGATCCGCCATCACCATGAACGGTGGGATGGCGGCGGCTATCCCGACGGCCTGCGGGGCGATCAGATCCCGCAACTGGCGCGCATCGTGCAGATTGCCGACATTTACGATGCTCTGACCAACCCGCGTCCTTACCGGCAGGCCTGTCCGGCCGCGAAAGCGATCGAAATCATCCAGAAGGAGAGGGATTGCGGATGGCGCGATCCGGAACTCGTCGAGATGTTCACCCGGCTGCACAAAGACGTCATGTCGAAAATCGAGGGCTACACCGCGGAAGCAACTCGCGCGGGGGCCGGCATGCGGGCTTCGCTGGCAAACCTGCAACGGTTTTTGACCCTGGATTGCGCTACGGCCGGCAGGGCAAGTTAAGGTTGCTCCCAGTTCGACCCCACCCCTTATACAAGAAAGTACGGATTTCTTACGGGGCCCCTCTAACCTAGAATCACATCGTAGGACACAGACAATGCGTCCTCAAGGAGAGCGAACCCGAAACGGAGTTCACTAACGAAAACCCACCACATGCCCCCGGGAACAAGCTGTCACCCAGAGGCACCCACCCCCGATCCTCTCGCCGGCGGGCACAAGCTGTCGCCCGCTGGCATACCCACTTCAAATAAGCCATCAGCATTCAGCCGTCAGCGTTCAGCACGCCTCAGGCCTGCGGCGCCCACCACCAGTGAAACGTGGGGCAGCCCGGGCCATCGCCTTTCGTGCGCAGGAGCCTGAAGCGCCTTGGCGCGCGAGGGGTGCTGAAAGCTGATCGCTGCAAGCGGATCGCTCTTCAGTACACCGTACTCCCCTCGGCCAGAGGCGCCTGGCGGATTTCCAGGCAGCCGCGGCCCGTAGGCAGGACCTTTCCGGGGTTCAGCCGGTTGTCGGGGTCGAAGAGCAGCTTTAGGCGGCGGATCATATCCAGCGTTTCCGGCGGGAATTGGCGGGCCATCAGCTCGTTCTTTTCCATGCCCACGCCGTGCTCTCCGGTGATCGACCCGCCGTTGTCGATGCAAAACGTGAGGATCTCCTCACCGCAGGCGCGCGCTTTTTCGAGATCGCCGGCCTTGCGGGCGTCGAACAGGATGATGGGGTGCATGTTCCCATCGCCGGCGTGAAAAATATTGCTGATGGTGAGGCCGTATTTCCGGGCGACTTCGTTAATGAAATGGAGCGTGGCGGCGATCTTGGTGCGGGGCACCACCCCATCCTGCACGTAATAGGTGGGGCTGACCCGGCCCACCGCCCCGAAGGCGTTCTTGCGGCCCTTCCACAACAGTTCGCGCTCTTCGGCGGAGCGGGCCACGCGGACTTCGCGGGCGCCCGACAGGGTGCAGGCTTCGCAGATCTGTCCCACCTGCCGCTCCACGGCTTCCTTAATGCCTTCGAGCTCGATCAGCAGGACCGCCGCCGCGTCCATGGGATAGCCCGCGTGCGTGGCCTCTTCCACCATGCGGAGCATCACGCCATCGAGCATCTCCACCGCCACCGGGGTGATGGCGCGCGCGGTAATCTCGGCCACCGTGCGCCCGGCGTCTTCGTTCGATTCATAGATGGCCAGGATGGTCTTCACCATTTCGGCCTTGCGCATGAGCCGCACCGTCACCTTGGTGACCAGCGCCATGGTGCCTTCCGAGCCGGTGAGCAGTCCGGTAAGATCGTAGCCCGGCAGGTCCGGTTCCCTGCCTCCGGTGGAAACCACGGCGCCGTCGGCCAGGACCAGGTCGAGCCCCAGCACGTGATTGGTGGTGACCCCATAGGCCAGCGTGTGCGGGCCGCCGGCATTTTCCGACACGTTGCCGCCGATGGTGCAGGCGCGCTGGCTGGAAGGGTCGGGCGCGTAGAAATAGCCGCTCTTCTCCACCGCCAGAGTGACATCCAGGTTGACCACGCCCGGCTCCACCACGGCGCGCTCGTTTTCGCGATCGATTTCGACGATGCGGTTCATGCGCGCGAACCCTACCACGATGCCGCCTTCGCGCGGAATGGCGCCGCCCGAGAGTCCCGTCCCGGCGCCCCGTCCCACCAGCGGCAGCCGGAATTCGTGGGCGATCCTGGCGATTTCGGCGACGTCTGCGGCCGTGCGCGGGAATACCACCAGGTCGGGACGATGTTTCTCCACGCCGCCGTCGTATTCGTAGAGGCTGAGATCTTCCGGCCGGTCCAGATAGCCGCGCGGCCCCAGCAGCGCGCCGATCCGTTTGATGAGGCCATCGGGCAACATAGTTTTAGCGAGGCTGGGCCTCACACCCGACGCGGAGACGCGGAGGCGCGGAGATCAGCGCGGAGTCAACTCGATCAAGACGGCTTCTCCGCGTGTTTCTCCGCGTCTCCGCGTCTCCGCGTCGAGTCTTCATCTCCCCTACTCTACTGTAGACTCCGCCGCTCACCCTCACAGCTTCAGCCCTTTCAGATACTCGCGGAAGGGGCCGCCCAGGTCGCGGCGGCGCAGGGCATATTCCACGGTGGCCTTCAGGAACCCCAGCTTGTCTCCCGCGTCGTAGCGCGTGCCCTCGAAGCGGTACGCGTATATGGGCCGGGTGCGCAACAGGTGTTTCAGGGCGTCGGTGAGCTGGAGCTCCCCTCCCGAGCCGGGATCGATCTCCTGCAGCGATCCGAAGATTTCCGGCGTCAGCACATAGCGCCCGATGATGGCGAGATTGGAGGGCGCGTCCGCCTGCCTGGGCTTTTCCACCAGGTCGCGAATGCGGTAGAGCCGGTCGTGGCTGCCGTTGTGGGCCACCGGCTCGGCGTCGATGGCGCCATACGAGGAGATGCGGTCGGCCGGCACCTCCATGACCGCCAGCACGGGGGCGCAAAAAAAGTCGTGCACATCCAGAAGCTGGCGGAGGCAGGGAGTTTCGGCCTCGATCACGTCGTCGGCCAGCACCACCGCAAACGGCTCGTCGCCCACCAGTTCGGAGGCCCGCAACACCGCATGGCCCAGGCCTAACGCCTCCTTCTGGCGCACATACGACACGTTGATCATGTCGGTGATGCCGCGGACGATGGCCAGCAGCTCCTTCTTTCCGCGCGATTCCAGCAGGTATTCCAGCTCGAAGCTGACGTCGAAATGATCTTCGATGGCCGTCTTTCCGCGGCCCGTGACGATAATGATGTTCTGTATGCCCGAATGGAGCGCCTCCTCCACCCCGTACTGGATGATGGGCTTATCCACGATGGGCAACATCTCCTTGGGCTGCGCTTTGGTGGCGGGAAGAAAACGCGTGCCCAGTCCCGCGGCGGGGAAAACGGCTTTTCGCACTTTGGCCGGCATCTTCTTACAGTGTGGTGCCACCACGGGTGGGTTGGCAACTCAACATTTGTCTTTCCCGGCCCGCTGTGCTATTTAATATACCTGGACGATACGAAACCACATGGCCTACGTAATTGCAGAACCTTGCATCGGCACGAAGGATACCGCCTGCGTCGACGCCTGCCCGGTCGATTGCATTCATCCCAAGAAAGATGAGCCCAACTACGCGGAAGCGGAGTTGCTCTACATCGATCCGGTGGAATGCATCGATTGCGGGGCTTGCGTACCGGTGTGCCCCGTGTCCGCGATCTTTGCGCTGGACGACCTGCCCGAAAAGTGGACGGAGTTCACCGCCAAGAACGCGGCCTACTACGGGCGGTAAACCGCACTCGCCGTGTCGGTCTCCCAGAGTTTTACGGAGCCGACACGGACTCCTTCTTTGGTTTGCAATTCCGCGCTGATCCGTTCATAGATGTAGCGGGCCATATTCTCCGCCGAAGGGTTGAGCACGTCGAACGGAGGGAACTCATTGAGCCACTGGTGGTCCATGCGGTCGAGCACGGCGTGGGTCGCCTTCTTCAGCTCGACGAAGTCCACCAGCAGCCCGATGGCGTCGAGTTCGGCGCCTTCGATGGTCACCTGGCAGCGGTAATTGTGCCCGTGCACGTTCTCGCATTTCCCGTGGTAGTTGCGGAGGGCGTGGCCGGCGCAGAATGTCTCTTCAATCGTGACTTCAAACATCGAAAAACTTCTCCACGTCCTCCAGGCTGGTGGTAAACGCGTAGTCGGGCAGGCTGTCGAAGAACACCTGGCCGTAACGCTTGCTGGTGATGCGCTGGTCCAGCAGCGCCAGGACGCCGCGATCGCTCCGGCTGCGAATCAACCGCCCGAACCCCTGCTTTAACGCGATGGCGGCCTGCGGCACCTGGTAGTCGTAAAACGGCGTTCCCCCCGCTTTGCGGATGCTCTCGATCCGCGCGCTGACCACCGGATCGTTGGGGACCGCGAACGGCAGTTTATCTATGATAACGCAGCTCAACTGGTCGCCCGGCACGTCCACGCCCTGCCAGAACGAAGAGGTCGCAAACAGCACCGAGTGGGGCGTGGAGCGGAACTCGTCGAGCAGCGCGCTCCTGGGCCCGGTGCCTTGCAGCAGAGTGGGATATTCGATGGCGAGCGAAACCCGGTCGTGCACCAGGCGCATCTGCTGGTAGCTGGTGAAGAGCACGAACGCGCGGCCGCGGCTGTGTTCCAGAATGCGCGTCACCTCTTCGGCCGCCGCCGCGGTATACGCCGGGCTGCGCGGATCCGGCAGGTGCCGCGGCACGTAGAGCAGCGCCTGTTTCCGGTAGTTGAAGTGGCCGGGCACGATGAGGCTGCGCGCGTTGTCCAGGCCCAGCCGTTTTTCGACGTACGCGAAATCGCCCGCCACCGCCAGGGTGGCGGAGGTGAGAATGGCGGTCTCCACCTGCTGGAAGAGCTTTTCGGTAAGGATGGTCGAGACGTCGATGGGCGTGGCTTGCAGGAAACAGCCGCGCCCGCGCTTTTCCACCCAGTAGACGTACCGTTCGTCGTCCTCCTCCAACACGAAGCGCAGCGCGAGCGCCAACTCGGCCGTGCGGCGCGTCAGCGGCCCGACCTCCTCCGGCGGGTTCTGGAGCAGCTTAAGGTGCGAGCCGATCAGCTCGAGCGCGGCCAGCAGGTCGGTGTAGATCTCCTCGTTGTCTTCCCGGAACGCATCCCGTTCCTGGAACGCCACGCGCCGCTCGATCTCGCCGAACAGTCCGAAGAACCAGAGCGTCACTTCGTCCAGACGGTCGAGGATGCGGTCCAGCTCCGGGCTGCCGAACTTCTTCATGCGCCCGATCGCCGCGATATCCCGCCGCAGCTCCTGGAAGCGGTAGTTGCTTACCGAGACGCCGAAGTACTGCGCCGCGACGTCTTCGATTTCGTGCGCCTCGTCGAACACCACGGCATGATATTCGGGCAGGATGCCGCCCTCGTAGTTGTCGTCCTTGAGGGCCAGATCGGCAAAAAACAGATGGTGGTTGACGATGATGATGTCGCTTTCCGCCGCGCGCTGGTGCATCAGGGTGATGAAGCAGCGCTGGAAATTCTGGCACTTCTGCCCGGTGCACAGGTCGCGGCGGGCGTCGATTTTGGCCCATGCGATGGACGATTCGGGCAGGGTCTTGATCTCCGCGCGGTCGCCGATCTCGGTGCTCGTCTCCCAGTCGCGGATAATCTGGAAATCGGCCACCTCTTCCAGGCCGGTGAGCACCATGTCCCGATCCGCGTCGTAGATTTTCTGGCGGCACGCGTAGTTGTTGCGGCCCTTCATATAGCAGACCTTCAGCGGGCGCGGAAAGTGCTTTTGCAGAAACGGAACGTCCTTGAAGAAGAGCTGCTCCTGGAGATTCTTGGTGCCGGTCGAGACCACGATGCGCTTGCCCGAGAGCAGCGCCGGGACCAGGTAGGCCAGCGTCTTCCCCGTGCCCGTGCCCGCCTCGACAATGAGGTGGCGTTTATCGGCCAGCGCCGACGCCACCGCTTCGGCCATCTCCCCCTGCCCCTGCCGGAATTCATAATTGGGATGCCACTTCGCGAGCGTGCCCTGCCGCGAAAAAAACTGGCGCGCGCCTGGGATGTGGGCCTCGGTGGGCATGGAATGATTCGATTCTAACGTGCCGCGTGCCAATTAGCTGAAAGGCGTCAACGGGGTCAACGGGCGGAACCCGGGCTTAGCGGCCGAACCCGAATTCGGTCCCGTGTGACTACGCAAAACGACCCGCGGAGATCCGGCTGAGACTCGGCCAGAGCCAACGCCACCTCCGCGGCCTCTTCGGGGAAGTCCGGCGTGATGCGAAACAGAACGACCCCACTGCCCGCCGGCCGGCCGCGCCGGAATATGAGCTCACCGAAATCCTTGTCGAACGTGAGAAGGATTCTCTGCTGTTCAGCGCAAAGTACCGCGACTTCCTCATCGGAAACGCCGGGGCACTCTTCAGCAATAGCGACTACGTCCCAGCCCGCCTTTCGCAGCGCCTCCAGCGCCGGCCGCGGAACTCTCATAGGGTCTTGAGAGGATAGACTTTCTCTTCGCGCAGAAGTTCGCCCGCGTATGCGAGACAGGCCCGGATGTCAGCTTCTGTGAGATGTGGATAGCTGGCCAGAATCTGCGCGTGGCTCCACCCCGCCGCGAGCAGTTCCACCACCAACTCGACCGCGATGCGCGTGCCGCGTACCACCGGCTTTCCA
>JADGNR010000366.1 GCA_017883415.1 Bryobacteraceae bacterium
GCGTTGCGCGGGACCTGAGTCGCGTAGCCGCCTACGGCGTACGCCACACCCGAGCTGGCGACCGTTACCTTGTCCAGGGACGCGGAGTCACCCGGCGCAGCTAGCGGGGCGACCTGCCGCCAAGTTGTCCCGTCGAAATGCAGAGCGAAGGGGACGATGGTGGAATAGTCCGCCGTCGACATCACTTCGATGCGGTTAGCCGTGAAGTTCGCGATGTACAGCAGGCCGCGCGATTCATCCAGGGCGATATCGGAGGCGTGTCCGCCGATGGGAACTACCGTTCCGAAGCCGGCAGCGGTCGCAGGCGCCGCAGCGCTCGTTAGAGCCGCCGCGAGCGCGATCGGGATCAGGAAACATTTCGAGCGCATAAGATAGGGTCTTCGAACGTTTCGATTACATGCCGGGCGGACGCCGCAATCAATAATCGAAATGGCTAATAAATACGGCATTACCAAAGTTAGCCGTGTATTTCCGCGAATTTACCCCTATACTGCACGCGTGAGAACAGGGTTGCCCTCGCCTGCGTCGGTTGCTCCGGCGGCGGCCCGGAATGTCTGGCCATGAAGAAATCATTATTAAAATCGCTTACATTTTGCATTCTTCCGGCGCTCCTGGCGGCTTTCGCCCCAGCCGGCCGCGCGCAGAGCCAGGGCACGGCCACGCGCATCCTGAGCGTGCCGGCCAACCTCGAATTCCGGGTCGACGGACAGAGGGTCCTCTCCGCCGCCAGCCCCATCTGGCCGACTGGCAGCGTGCACGTTCTGTTTGCCATGCCGCCCACCCAGGTGAGCCTGGACGGCACGCGCTACGATTTTCAAGGTTGGGAAACCCCCGCCGGAGCTCTCCCCGGAAATCCCGTGACGGTCACGGCCGATCCCACGATTTCGGAGTATCGCGCCGTATTTGCTTCTTCGGGATACGTGTTTTCCCTGCGCTACCATCCTTGCGCCGATCCGCAAAACCCCTGCCCCGGCTCCCCCGGCACGATTACGGTCAACGGCACTCCGTATTATGGCGATGTGGATCTGTTTCTGACCGGCAACGCCGTGCTCGGGGCAACGCCCAACCCGGGTTGGGTATTCGCCGGATGGCAGACGCCGCTCACGGCCATGGGACAATTGATTACCACCGGCCAGGTGACGGTGAACGTGAGCCGCGCGATGACCGTGCAGCCGTCTTTTGTGCCGGCAAAGCCTGTCTCGTTTGCCACCGTGCCACCGGGCCTCGCGGTGTATGTCGACCGGTTGCAGAGTTTGACTCCGACGACGGTGGAGTGGGGCGCCGGCACGCCCCACGCCATAGGCGCGGTGACGCCGCAGATGGATACGCGGGGATGGTGGATCTTCTCCTCGTGGAATGACGGCGGCGCTGCGACCCATGCGATCCATACGCCCGCGCTCGGCACCGAATACACCGCCACCTACATCCCCGGCGCCTCGGTCGCGGTCACGACGTCGCCCTCCGGCTTGCGCGTCACCGTGGACGGCCGCGACCGGCCGTCTCCTTATTACTACATCTGGGGCATCGGCCAGACCCATCATTTGGATGTGGCGCCGCAGCAGACCGACGCGCAGGGGAAGCCCTGGCAGTTCAGCGGATGGTCCAACGGCGCCCTCACCACCGCACAGGATTTCACCGTTCCCGATTCCGCGCTCGATCGCGGCGCTACCGCGACCGCCAACTTCAGCCCCTTGGGGCGGCTTACCATCAATAGCGCGATTTCCGGCCTGGTGGTGTCGGTGGATGGCGCGGCCTGCGCGACGCCCTGCGACCTCATTCGGCCGGTAGGGACGCGCATCCGCGTGAGCGCGCCGGCTTCCCTTCCCGCCGGAGACGGCTCGCGGCAGGACTTTCTGGCGTGGTCCAATGGCGCCGTGACCGCGGAGTGGACCGCCACGCTGGGCCTGGAGCCCATCGCGGTCAGCGCCAATTACCACCTGATGAACCGCCTTCAGGCGGCCGCGGTTCCGCCGGAAGGCGCTTCCTGGAAAATGTCGCCCGCCTCGCCGGACGGCTTCTATGACGCCCAGACCACCGTCGACGTCACCGTCTCGGCCCTGCCGGGGTATCGTTTCCGCCGCTGGAGCGGAGACCTTGCCGGAACCGTGCCCTCCGGCTCCCTGGCCATGACTTCGCCGCACGCCGTCGTGGCGCAGCTCGATAAGGTGCCCTTCATCGCGCCCGCCGGGGTAAGCAACGCCGCCGGGGTGACGCCGCAATCGGGAGTCGCGCCCGGTTCGGTGGTCGCACTGTACGGCGCCAGCTTGGCCTCGGATACGGCTACCGGGCCGGACAGCCCGCTCGCCCAGACTCTGGCCGGCGTCACGGTGCGCATCGGCGACCGGCTCATGCCGCTCTACTTCGTCTCCCCGGCGCAGATCAATTTCGAACTGCCGGCCGACATGCCCGAAGGGCCGCAGACCCTGGTCGTCAGCTCGTCCGGGCTGTCCGACGTGCGCGCCGATTTCACGGTGGTGAGGAATGCGCCCGGGTTGTTCCAGCAGTTGTGGGGCGGCCAGGCCTTCGCGGTGGTGTTGCACGAGGATGGCTCGCTCGTCACTCCCGATTCCAAGGCGCGGCACGGTGAATTGCTCACCGTGTACGGAACCGGCTTCGGGCCCACCGACCCCATGCGCACCATCGGATTCGCGCTCCCCAAGGCGCCCCCGTTCCCGTTGCGGGACGCCGCCACCCTCTTCGCCGGCGATACCGTCATCGTCCCGGAGCACGCCTTCGCCGTACCGGGCCGCGTGGGAATCGACGCCGTGCAGTTCCGGCTGCGCGATGGCGGTCCCTCCCCGGCGAACGTGCCCTTCCGCGTGACCATCAACGGCCAGGACAGCAACACGCTGCTGCTGCCGGTGGAATAGAAGCGGGGGCTGGGGACTAGGGGCTGGGAGCCAGGGAAAGGAAGCTCGCTTCGCTCGCGTCATTTCCGAACAACGTTGCGAGCGAAGCGAGCCCGCCTTTCCCCGGCCCCCGATCCCTGGCCCCCGGCCCCAAAAAAAATGCCCGCACTTTCGTGCGGGCATTTTTTTCTTCCGCTTGCTAGTAGTGTCGCGACGCCACGGGCCGCAGGGGAATGGGGAACCGGGCCGGGGCTTCGGCGCGCTCCGTCGGCCGCTCGAGCACCAACGACCGCAGTCCGGGCATCGCGCCCCGTTGGCCCTTCTCGCCCACCGGCAACTGGCCGGTGGTGAGATTTTTCAAGCCGAACAGCGCGAGTTCAAAGCGGTCCTTCACCCCCACTTTTTGGAATAGCCGCGACAGGTAGACCTTCACGGTGCCCTCGGAGATCATCAGCGTGGTGGCGATCTCCTTGTTCTTCAATCCCTGCGAAAGCAGGCTGACCAGCTGGCCCTCGCGCTGGGTGAGCGCCACCCGGCGCGCGCACAGGAAGCTGTCGGTGAGCGCCTTCTCAAACCAGAGTTCTCCCCCCTGCACCTTTTGCAGGCACTTGACCTGCAACTCGGTGGGCAGGGTCTTGCGCAGGATGCCGCGCACGCCCAATCCCATGGCCTGGAACGCCAGTTCCGTGGAAATGGAATTCACCCAGAGCACGATCCTGCTGCTCAACATGACGTGCTTCATGTCGCTGAGTACGGCGAAGGTAATTTCCGGAGTAAGGTCCATCAGGACCAGGTCCGGGGCGCCGGTGGTCAACTGTTCCATGAGGCAGCCCACCGTGCCGCAGGTGGGAAGCAGGTCGAAGCCTTCCACCTGCCGCAGGACCGATTCGAGGCCTTTCGCCAGGATGGGTTCATCGCTATAGAGAAGAATCCGTGTCATGTTCCGGTACCTTTCAGGCAACCCGAGGGCTACGGCGCCAAGGGGCTTCCTGTGCTGGTTTAAGATCTGATACTCCTGAATTCTCGGACTATTCACTTCAGTTGTCAATAACAATTTGCGAAAATGCGAAGAAATTACGTGGTAAATAGAGCGGCCTACGGGCCGGCCGGAGCTGGCAAGCACGCTGGATTTTCTTGTTAACTATAATATTTATAATGTGTTATGGGAGTTGGTCCCCCAAAGGAATCGCTCTGCACAATACACCGCAATTACCCGGCAATTCCCGGCTAATAACCCTCCCGACGCGGAACCGGGTTTACTGCCGGGTCGCCGGTGCGGGCCGGCGGCGGAGGCGCCGCTTCCCGGTGATAACCTTCGGGAACACCACGCTATAGCCCTTTTACGATATTGATGCCGAAGCATTTGCGGGCTAAATTCGCCAGTGTCGACCAACGCAATGAGGAACATAAACCGGCGCGAGAGCCCGCGCATCGACATTGAGCTCCGATGCCACGTCACTTCGCCCGCGCCGTGGGTCGAAAGCGCGATGTACACGGAGAACATCAGCCGCGGCGGGATTCTGGTCGCATGGCGGAGCCAGAGCGCCGCCGTCCCGATGCCCGGCGTCGGTCAAATCGTCACCGTGGAAATCGAGTTGCCGGCCAGCCACGGGTTCGGACAGAAATGCATCCACTGCCAGGGGACGGTGACCCGGGTGTCGGACGGTCGGCGCGTGGCGCTGCAGGTGAATTACATGGATTTTCGTTCGTTCCAGGATCGTCTGCGCACGCTGGCGGCCGAGCCGGGCGGACCGAACTCGTGGATGGCGTGACCGGCCATGGAAGCGCAGCGATCCCATTTCGCGGTCAAACTGCTTCCGTCCCTGACGGACTTCGCCTTCCTCGCGCCCGCCGCGCTGCTGTTCAGCCGGATGGGCGGCACCAAGACGCTGCTGGGCGACTGCGATACCGGCTGGCACATTCGCACCGGCGAATGGATCCTGGCCCACCGCGCCGTCCCCACCCACGATGTGTTTTCCTTTTCCAAGCCGGGGGCCGTCTGGTATGCGTGGGAATGGTTGTCGGACGTGCTGTTCGCCGGGCTGAACTCGCTGGGCGGTCTGGCCGCCGTGGTCCTGTTCAGCATCCTGTTGATCTCCTTCACCTACCTGCTGCTGTTTCGCCTGGTGCTCAGAAAATCGAATGCGCTGGTGGCGATTGCGGTCACGCTGATGGCGGCGGCCGTCTCCACCATCCACTGGCTGGCTCGCCCGCACCTGTTCACGCTGTTCTTCCTGGTGCTGTTCTACTTCGCGCTGGAAGAGGTGCGGGAGGGGCGGCCGCGATTCGCGCGCCTTCCCTACCTGGCGATCCTGCCGGTGGCCACCATCCTCTGGACCAACCTCCACGGCGGGTTTTTCGTGGGCGTGCTGCTGATCGGCGCGTATGGCGCCGGCGAGCTGCTGACGGCGTTGTTTGCGGTGGACCGCGCGCGCTGGCGCCCGGCCTGGCGGCGCGCCCGCGGGCTCTTTCTGAGCGCCTTCGCCTGTCTCGCGGCCAGCCTGATCAACCCGTACTTCTATCACCTCCATGTGCACATGGTGAAGTACCTGCGCGATCCGTACAATGCGCAGCACATCATGGAATTCCTGTCCCCGTCCTTCCACCATCCGACCGCCATTTTCTTCGAGGCGCTGCTGGCGCTGGCGGTAGCGGCGGCCCTCTGGAACCTGTCCCGGAACCGCTTCACCGAGTTCCTGCTGATCGGGGTCTGGGCGCACGGGGCGCTGCTGGCGGCGCGCAATATTCCGATCTTCGCGATTGCGGCGGCGCCTCCGGTGGCGGCCGCCATCCAAGAGTGGCTCGAGCGGTTGCCGCGGCTCCAGGTGGCCGGATGGCTGCGCGCGGCGGCCGCGCGCTTCAACGCCCTGGCGGCGGAGATGGGCCAGACCGATGCGATCGGGCGCTGGCACCTGGTCAGCGCCGCGGGCATGACCCTGGTCGCGGCTCTGCTGTTTGCCCCCCACCCGCCCCCCTCGTTCCGGCCGGAATTCGACCCCAAATCCTATCCGGCGGCGGCCCTGCGCTCGTTAGGGCAGGATCCCGCGGCGCGCATCTTCACCGACGACGAGTGGGGCGACTACCTCATTTGGCGCCTCTATCCGGGCCACCAGGTGTTTGTGGACGGCCGCAGCGATTTTTACGGCGACGATTTCGAAAACAAATTCATCGACGTCCTGAACGTGAAGTACGGCTGGGAAAAAAC
>JADGNR010000090.1 GCA_017883415.1 Bryobacteraceae bacterium
CGCAAAGGTGACGCGGCGGCCGGGAACCGCCCGCAAAGGTGACGCGGCGGCCGGGAACCGCCCGCAAGGGTGACGCGGCGGCCGGCAGAGAGGCGATCGCGGGCGAGAGCCGATTTGACAACGGACCCTTCCTCCCCGTAAGCTAAATATTTTGTAACCGATTAGTTGGAGACGTGTGTCAATGAGTACCGAGTTCCCCTCCAAGAACGGCATCACGCGCCAGTGGCATGTCATCGACGCCCAGGATCTGGTTCTGGGCAAACTCGCCAGCAAGGCGGCCATGCTCCTGATGGGCAAGACCAAGCCATCCTATACGCCGTTCCTGGACACGGGCGATCACGTGATCGTCATCAACGCCGATAAGGTCCGCGTGACCGGCCGCAAAGAAGAAGACAAACTTTATCGCCATTTCACCGGGTATCCGGGCGGACTGGTGGAAAAGAGCTTGAAGCGGGTACGCGCCGAAAGGCCCATCCGCCTGGTGGAAGACGCCATCTTCGGCATGCTTCCCAAGACCAAGCTCGGCAAACAGATGTATCGCAAACTGAAGGTCTACGCGGGTGACAAGCATCCGCACGCGGCGCAAAAACCGGCCGCGCTGGCCGTGAAGTAGCGGGAAGGTACAAGTTTAGTGGCAGCCACGATTGTTCAATATTTGGGTACGGGTCGCCGGAAGACTTCGGTGGCTCGCGTATTTTTGCGGCCCGGCAAAGGCGAGATCAAGGTCAACAACCGCGCGTTCGAGCATTACTTTCCCACGGAGAGTACGCGAGCCGCGGTGCGGCAGCCGCTGGCGGCCACCGAGACCATGGACAAGTTCGACATTCTGATTCTCACCGACGGCGGCGGTATCACCGGCCAGGCGGGCGCGGTCCGCCTCGGCATTTCCCGGGCATTGGTGGAGTTCAATGCGGAACTGCGGTCCCGGCTGAAGAAGCTCGGCTTTCTGACTCGCGACCCGCGCAAGCACGAGCGGAAGAAGTACGGCCAGAAGGGCGCTCGCAAGCGGTTCCAGTTCTCCAAACGTTAAGGTTCCCCAGGCAAGGGCTGGAATTGGTCCAGCCCTGACGCCTGTATCGGCGGTCTTCCGTTTCGTTTCCACGGCGCAAATCTCGCTTTGGCCGCGCGGTGGCGGAAGGCTTTGAAAAGAAGGGCTGGCCCTTCTTCATTTGACTAGGAGGTAGTTTGCCCGCAATATCCATGAAGGAATTGCTCGAAGCAGGCGTTCACTTCGGGCACCAGACCAAGCGCTGGAATCCGAAGATGAAAGAGTACATCTTCGGCGAACGTAACGGTATCTACATTATCGACCTGCAGAAGACCCTCAAAATGTTCAAGGACGCCGCCCGCTTCGTGGGCGAGATGGCCGCGCAGGGCAAGAACGTGCTCTTCGTGGGCACCAAGCGGCAGGCCCAGGAAGCTATTTCCGAAGAAGCCAAGCGCTGCGCGATGTACTACGTCAACCAGCGATGGCTGGGCGGCCTGCTCACCAACATGCTCACCGTCCAGAAATCCATCAAGCGCCTCAAGGAACTGGAAGGAATGGCGGCGGTCGAAGGCGGCTACGCCGGCCGGCCGAAAAAGGAAGTGATCCGGCTGGAGCGCGAGCGCAAGCACCTGGATCAGAACCTGGCGGGCATCAAGGACATGCCCGGACTGCCGGATGTGCTGTTCGTGATCGATTCCAATAAGGAAGCCATCGCCGTGAAAGAAGCCAAGCGGCTGGGCATTCCGGTGGTGGCCATCGTCGATACCAACTGCGACCCGGACGAAGTCAACTACGTCATCCCCGGCAACGACGATGCGTTGCGCGCCATTCGCCTGTTCGCCAGCAAGATCGCCGACGCGGTGATTGAAGGCCGCGCGCTGGCGACCGAGCAGGATTTCACCGCCGACAAGATTGTCCAGGACGAAACTCCGGCCGAAGAAGGCATGATGGAGTACACCGAGTATGTGGACCCCAAGTATGCCGAGAAGATCATGGCGGAAAGCCTGAGCATGGAAGAAGAGCCGGCGCAGCAGTCGCGCAAGGGCCCGGCTTCGGAAACCGCCGAGCCGGCCCCCGAGTCGGCGCTGACCGAAGGCGGACATTAAAAAGTGGGGTAGGCCTCCTGGCCTGCCCCGAGATCGTTTCAAGAAGAACCCTTATGGCGGAAATTACTGCGGCACTGGTCAAGGACCTGCGCGAACGCACCGGCGCGGGCATGATGGAATGCAAGAAGGCGCTCGTGGAATCCAAGGGCGATATCGGCGACGCCGAGATCCTGCTGCGCAAGTGGGGCATCGCGTCGGCCGGCAAGAAGGCCTCGCGCGTCACCCGGCAGGGGCTGATCGGGAGCTACATCCACCACGGCGGCCAGCTCGGCGTGATGGTGGAAGTGAACTGCGAATCGGATTTCGTGGCGCGCACCGACGACTTCAAGGAACTGGTGCACGACGTCGCCATGCACATCGCGGCGGCCGACCCGCGCTACGTCCGCAAGGAGGATGTCCCCGCCGCCATTCTCGATCAGGAGAAGGAGATCGCGCGGGCGCGCGCCTTGGGCGAAGGCAAGCCCGAGAAGATCCTCGACCGGATCGTCGAAGGGCGCATCAACAAGTTCTACGAGGAAGTCTGCCTGCTCGAACAGCCGTTCGTCAAGGAAGCCACGCTCACGGTCGGCCAACTGGTCAAGACCAAGATCGCCTTGTTGAAAGAAAACATCGGCATCGCGCGCTTCACCCGCTTCAAAGTGGGCGATGTGGCGGCGATGGAAGCCGGCCACGAACACCCGGCGCCCGAGTAAATGGCCGCCTACCAGCGCATCCTGCTGAAGCTGAGCGGCGAGGCTCTGGCCGGCGGCGCCGCTTTTGGGATTGACGCCGCCCGGGTAAAGTCCCTCTCCCAGGAAGTGGCCGATGTCGCCGCCGCGGGCGTCCAGGTGGGCGTCGTGGTGGGCGGCGGCAATATTTTTCGCGGCGTGGCCGCGGCCGCCCAGAAGATGGACCGCGTGACCGCCGACCACATGGGCATGCTGGCCACGGTGATCAACTCGCTGGCCCTTTCCGACGCCCTTGAGCAGATGGGCATTCCCACCCGCGTGATGAGCGCCATCGAGATGCACCAGGTGGCCGAACCCTACATCCGGCGGCGCGCCATCCGCCACCTGGAAAAGGGCCGCATCGTGATCTTCGCGGCCGGCACCTCGAATCCTTATTTCTCGACCGACACCGCCGCCACCCTGCGCGCGCTCGAAATCCGCGCCGACGTCATCGCCAAGGGCACGCGCGTCGACGGCGTCTACGATAAGGACCCGCTCAAATTCCCCGAGGCCGTCAAATACCAGCGGATCACCTATCTGGAGGTGCTCGCGCAGGGCCTGGGCGTGATGGACGCCACGTCCATCGCCATGTGCCGCGACAACAAGCTGCCCATTATCGTTTTCAATCTGACCACCACCGGCAATATCATGCGTATCGCCATGGGCGAGACCATCGGCACCAAGATCGGCTAGGTCCGTGACCGCGAGATTTCGTGCCATCGCGAAACCGCCTGCTGACGGGGCGTCCGGGCGGCCCGGCTCCGAACCGGCCCGTTCGGCGCACACTACCTGTCGGCCGCCTCGATGGCAGCGGCTGGTATTACACTGATCAGTAGGAGTATTACCATGCAGGTCACCAGCAAGGGCCAGGTCACCATCCCTCAGGAGATCCGTAACCGCCTCGGTCTTTTGCCATATACGGACGTCGAGTTCGAGTTGGCGGGGGATCACGCGCGCATTCGCAAGGCCCGCCGTGAGGACAGGGGGTCTGGGAGGGGCCGTCTGGTACTCGATGCTCTCGGCGGCACCGCCGACGTCCGAATGAGCACCGACGAGATCATGGCGCTAACCCGCGGCGTCGCACGCCGTCCGAAGCGACGCAAGTGACACCGGCCATACCCGATTTGCGGGCGCGGCTAAGTGCGTGCCGCGGCGTGCTGGTGGACAGTAATGTCTTTCTCGACGTGGCCACCAGCGATCCGGAATGGTCCGACTGGTCCAGGCGGGCGCTCGCGGAGTCGGCGGAGTACGCGACACTGGTCGTCAACCCGATCGTCTACGCGGAAGTTTCAATCGGCTATACCAGGATCGAAGCGCTCGATGCCGCCCTGCCTGCGAACCTCTACCGGCGCGATGCGCTACCCTGGGAAGCCGCCTTTCTGGCCGGCAAATGCTTCCTGCTGTACCGCCGCCGAGGAGGTGCGCGGCGCTCGCCGCTCCCGGACTTCTACATCGGCGCGCATGCCGCTGTCGAGCATCTTGCCCTGCTCACGCGCGATGCCGCACGTTACCGGAGCTATTTTCCGACCATCGAGATCCTCGCTCCCGCGAAACGCCGGAGGTAAGAATGGAGACCCGGAGGGTGCCCCGGCCCCCGCCTCGAACCCCTTCAATTCCGCCATCTGCCCGGGAACTACGTCGTATAATGCGAATGTCGAGGGGCGCGCACGGCCCCCCAAAGCCGCGATTCGGAGATACTGCTCTTATGAAGACAGAACAGAACGCCGCGCCTGGTTCCACTTTCAATTCGGTCAAGGAGGTGGAGGCGAACCTCAAGACCCGCATGGACAAGGCAATCTCGGACATGCAGCACGAGATGGCCTCCATACGCACCGGCCGCGCCTCCTTGGGGATCCTGGATCATATCCGCGTGGATTATTACGGCACGCCCACCCCCCTGAACCAGATCGCCAACCTGCACGTTCCGGAACCGGCGCTGATCACCATTCAGCCCTGGGACGTCTCGCAGATCGGGCCCATCGAACGGGCCATCCGCATCTCCGACCTCGGCTTGAATCCGGCCAACGATGGCAAGATCATCCGCCTGCCCATTCCGCCGTTGACCGAAGAGCGCCGCAAGGAGCTGGTGAAAAAGCTGCATGGGGTGGCCGAGCACCATCGCGTTTCGGTGCGCAATATCCGCCGCGACGGCAACGAAGCGGTGAAGAAGCTGCTGAAGGACAAGAAAATCACCGAGGACGACGATAAGAAGGCGCACGACGAGATCCAGAAACTGACCGACGCCTGCATGGAGAAGATCGACCAGGGTTCCAAAACCAAGGAAAAGGAAATCCTGGAGCTCAGGTAGCCTTCCATGCCATGGTTCACGGTCCGGGTGCCGGCCTCGAGCGCCAACCTGGGGCCGGGATTCGACGCGCTGGGCCTGGCGCTGGGCGTTTATCTCACCTGCCGTTTCCGGCGGAGCGGCGCGCTCGAAATCCACGCCGAAGGCCGCGATGCCGCGGGCATTCCCCGCGGCGCCGAGAACCTGATCTGGCAAACCGCGCTGGCGGTGGCCGCAAGCCACGGCTTGGAAATGCCGCCCATCGAGCTGCGCATCGCCAACGACATTCCCCTCGGCAAGGGCATGGGATCGAGCGCCGCGGCGCTGACCGCGGGGGTGATCATTGCCGACCAGTTGCTCGATCTTCGCTGGAAACGGCTGCGCGTGCTGGACGAAGCCGCGCGCCTGGAGGGCCACCCCGACAATGTCGCCGCCTGCGCGTTGGGGTCGATCGTGGCCAGCGCCATCGATTCCGGCGGCGTGGCCCGCGCGGTGCGGCTCGATCTGCCGGCGAAGTTCGCCCTCGGCGTCGTGGTGCCGGATTTCGAGCTGCCCACGTCCCTCGCGCGGTCCGTGCTGCCCTCCTGCTATAGCCGGGAGGACGCGGTTTTCAACGTGCAGCGGGCGGCGCTGCTGATCGCCGCCCTGGCCGCCGGTTCCGTCGCCGCCTTTCCCGCGGCCCTGGAAGACCGCTTTCACCAACCCTACCGCGAGCCGCTGGTGCCCGGCCTCTCCGAAATTTTGCGGCTGCGCGCCCCCGGGCTGCTGGGGTGCGCCCTGAGCGGCGCGGGCCCCTCCATCCTGGTGTTCCATGAGCGCGGCTACGAGAGCGTCTGCGACCTGGTGCGGCAGATCTTCCGGCTGCACGGCCACGAATCGGACGTGCTGCTGGCGGGCATCGCCGAACACGGTTACGAGCTCACCGAGGAGCCGGACCCCGCGCCGCAGCCCGTCGGTTAACGCCGCTCGGTTAACCTTCGCGAACGTGGCTTTACCTGACGCCATCCCGCAAGCTGGAATAATGAGATTATTCCGGCTCGTAGTGCGCCATCCGGCGGGCGTACTCGTACTCTTCCTGGCCGCGTGTGCGATGGCGGCCGATGCGCCTCTTCCGGGCTGCTTTCCTCCGGACACCAGGGTCGTGCTCGGGCTTCGCCTGAGCCGCCTCATCGATTCGCTTCCGGCGCTGGGCGCGGGTGCGGATCTGCGCCAGCGTGGCGCGGAGATGGTCGCCCACACTCCGTTTGCCGGATTCAACCCCATGACCGATATCGACGAGGTGTTTCTGGCCTCGAGCGGCAAGGGCCAGAATCCGCCGGTGCTGGTCGTGGCGCGCGGCGTGTTTCACGTGGAACAACTCGGCGCCGCTGCGAAACTCTACCACGGAGTGCCGGTGATCGAAAGCGGCCAGCCTTCGGGCGGGGTCGTCGCGCTATTGGACGCCTCCACGGCCATCGCGGGCGACCTGGCCACGGTCCGCGCCGCCATTGACCGGCGCGGCAGCCCCACTCGCCTGGCCCCGGCGCTGGCGGCCCGCATCGAGGCGCTGCGCAGCCGGTACGAACTGTGGGGAACCGGCGACGTGCCGGAGCACAGCGCAGCAGCAGCCTCACGGCCCGACGGGTTGGGATCCCTGGACCGGTTCGTGTTCGGGGCCGCCCTCCAAGCAGGATTGCAACTCAAGGCGGAAATCCATCTCGCCGCGCCCGAAGATGCGGAAAAGATCGCCACCTCGCTGCGGCTGCTGGAAACCATGATGAACGCCCGCCAGCCATCCGCCGCGGGTGGATTCACCATGCAATCCAAAAACGGCACGATCCAGCTCTCGCTGACCGTTTCCGAGGACGAGTTGAAGAAGGCCGTCGAGGGGCAGCGGGCCGCCTTCGAGACCGCCGTGCTCTCCCGGTTGTCGCCCGCGCGTGCCGCCAAGCCCGCCCCGTCGCGCGAGACTAGGATCGTCACCAACGCCGCCGGCGACACAGTGAACGTCACGCTTCCGGGAAAACGCTGAGGAAGCCGCTGCTTTGGCTCAATCCCCGGGCACGCGTTCCGGCTTGGGGGCGCCCCACAACCCTGCGCCGGAAAGCGCCGCCGCCACGCGATGGCGGTAGGTCTTCGCCGTCGAGATGGCGAGCATCAGCAGAACGATCAGCACCGCCGCCGCCACCGTCTGCGGCACCGTGAGGTTGTTCTTGAAGAACGCCAGTCCGCGCCCATAGACCAACTCGATGTGCACCCAGTAGACCAGCAGCGACGTGGTGCCGAACTGCCGTACCCAGCTCCAGCCGTCCTTCACGGCGTACCGCGTCCACAGGAACGCCAGCGCCACCAGCAGCAGCGTCGCGCCCAGCTTGGTCAGCACCTGCGCCGGGCTGTTCAGCCAGAATTCCGATTTGGCGTAGATCGAATAGGGCACGTTGGCCAGGTACTGGCAGGCCAGGATGGTGCCGCCCCCCACCAGCGCGGCCCATTGCATGGCGCGCTCGGTGGCTTCCGGAGGGATCAGGCGAATGGCGCTGCCGGCGCTCATGCCGAACGCCAGGTAGGCGGCCCACGGGAAGAAGCCGAAAAACCTGTAGTCGGGGACAATGTAGTTGCGCAGCAGAGAGGGCACTAGCGCCCAGTCCATCTGCGAAATCAACGGCGCGGCGAGGGCGATGGCCAAGCCCAGTACGGCGCACAGGCGCACGCGTTCGGAGGTCCGGAACAGGGCCATTACCGACATGATGGCGATGGAAAAACCCATGCAGTTCAAAATATCGACTCGAAACAGATCGGTCCAGGGCGCCGGAAGACCGAAGACCCAGAGCTGCAAGCGAAACGCGAAGGCCAGTAAAAACAGGTAGCCGGCCCGGCGAAACGCGGTGAAGACGCGATCGCGGGGGGCCATGCCCTTGCGCTCGGTGCTGTCCATCAGGAAAGCCAGGGTCACGCCCGTGAGGAACAGGAAAATGGCCGGGGGCATGCCGCCCAAAAACTGGGACAGAACGAACGGGCCGCCCTCGCGCAGATCGGGCTTCAGAAACGAATCGAACACATGGCCCTGGAGCATGATCACGGCGCCGATGCCGCGGACCCAGTCGAGATATTGAAGCCGGTAGGCGCTGGTCTTGGTGGTCTTCATCGCTACTTATGATCCAATCCCGGTTTTTTCTTGGGAGCGGCTTTGTGCGCGCCCTTAGGAAGGTTGAAGGCGGAGTCGGGGATGGAGGGGTTCATCTGTATGTTGGTATACGTGGCCAGGTTGAAATCGCCACCCGGCTGATAGAATTTCTGCTGCACCGCGAGTCCCTTCGTGTCGGAGATCCAAAGCTCGACCTTCTTCAGGTGAGCGAGCACTTCTGGGTCCTTGGGGGTCAATTCAAGCCGCGTGGTCTTTTCGCCGGCGGCCATTTCCGAGCCCACCATTTTGATGGAATAGGCGCGTGCCAGGTCGCGGGAGTTACTGCCGAATCCGAGCACCAGGAACTGGTCGACCAGGGAACTCTGCTTCCCCAGGTCCACCGCCTGCACTTCGCCGCTCCTGGGGTAATAGATGTCCGCCTTGTGGCCTTCGATCACCACCGTTTTGGGATCCGGTAGCAGGATATCCATACGCACGCGGAGGTCGTTGGCCCTGGGGCGCCTGACCAGGACCGTGCCGGTATCGGTGGTCTCTTCGTTGATCACGGCGGTGTAGGAGACCTTCTTCACGTCGGCGCTAAGTCCTTTGAACCTGGCGGCGGTTTCGTCGATGCGAGCCAGCGTCGCCGCCAGTGTAGTATCAGCAGCGGACGCGCCAAACTCCGGCCCGTGGAGAGCAGCCAGTGTGAGGATCATTACAAAGGCGGGCCGGCAAAATCGTATCCAGTGTAGATCTTCCATCAATTCCGAAACCGTCCTTCACGGGTTTGACCGGTCAGGGCCTGGCGAAGGCTATGTAGAAGCGCAGTTCCCCTTCCGAATCCATGAACGGCTCCACGCGGGTGACCGTCAGGTGCGAATTGCTCATGCGCGTGCGCACTTCCTGCGTGAGCTTGGCCAGCCGTTGGTTCTCAGGCATGCCCGCCAGGAATTCCGGGTCGACCACAAAAGGCAAGCTCCCCTTTTCGGCGGGCAGCATGGTGATGACGCTGGCTTGCGGGATGCGCGGGCGATCGCGGAACCATTCCCGGGGAACCAGGAAGATGAACGCGAGGATGATGCCGACCATCACATCGTACTGCCAGCTCGCGCGCGCGTAGTCCCACAGAATGAAGCGCTTCAACATGGACTACGACTATTCTAGCAAGTGCGGCGCGGCGTCACAGCACCACCGCCGGATGGTACAGGTTGGGCAGCACCGCCTCGCCGATGGCCACCAGCTCGCCCTCGCGCGTGATGGCCTTGACGTACCGCGCGGCGGGCTGCGCACGGAAGGGAGAGGCCGGGAAATTACGGCCGTCGCGGATCTGCGCGGCGGTCGGTTCGTCCACGTACACGGCGGGGAAGCCGGGAAGCAGATTCGCCAGCGGTACGAGCGCGTCCATCAGCCGTTCCTCGGCGGCCAGGGATTCGAGCTGGGGAATGGTTCGCGCCTGGCCGATTTCGAATTCTCCCGACGCGATGCGCCGCAACTCGTGCAAATGCGCGCCGCAGCCGAGCGCCTGGCCCAGGTCGTGAGCGATGGAGCGCAGGTAGGTTCCACCCGAGCAGCGCGCGCGGAGACGCACGTCGGCGCCGTCCACCTCGAGCAGCGCCAGCTCGTACACGTGCACCGGGACGGGCGCGAGCTCGACGGAAATCGACTTGCGCGCCAGCTCATAGGCGCGCCTCCCCGCGACCTTCTTGGCCGATACCGGCGGCGGCGTCTGCAGGAGCTCGCCGCGAAATCTCTCGAGCAGCGCTTCGAGCTCGCCAACGTCGATGCGGACTTCGGTCTTGGGGCCGGCGGGGGCGCCCGACCGGTCGTAGCTATCGGTGGCCCAGCCGAACCGCACCACGCCTTCATAGACTTTGCCGGTGCGCGTATAGAACTGCGCCAGGCGCGTGGCGCGTCCGATCACCAGCGGCAGGACCCCGGTGGCGATGGGGTCGAGCGTTCCCAGGTGGCCGATCCGCTTGGTATGGGCGATGTGGCGAGCCTTGCTCACCACATCGTGCGAGGTCCAGCCCTCGGCTTTATCGACTACGATGACTCCGTCCAAGCTTCGGCACCCATCTCGTTATAGCAGGGAACGCGGAGTTCCCGCGCGCGGCGGGATTGCCGCGGACCATGGCTTCCAAAACGCATCCGAGCGAATCGTCGCGGACAAGCCACCCGGTCCGCTGGTATGGGAGAGTAGCCGCCGGCCGCGGGAATAGGGCCGGAGTTGACGGCGGGCGCGATATATAATGGTCCGGGAATCAAGCACGACAGAGGAGAGAAGGATGAATCGTCACGTTTATGTCACCGTACTCGCGCTGGCCGCTCTTACGCCGCTGGCCGCGCAAGCGCCGCAAGGCTGGAAGGTGCGCGCCGACAAAAGTACCTCGGCATCGGACCCCGACACCGCCGGCGAGATCAAATTCGTAACCATGGGATCGGGGTTCCACGCCACCAATCCCCAGGCGGCGGTGTACTGGAATCCGGCGAATACCGCTTCGGGCACGTATACGCTCAAGGGCACGTTTACGCTGATGAAGCCGAGCGGCCATAACAACTATTACGGCCTGGTGTTTGGCGCGAGCGGCCTCGAGGGTCCGCAGCAGAGCTATCTGTACTTTGTGGTGGCGCAGAACGGGACGTGGCTGATCAAACGCCGCGACGGCGACACGGCCACCAGCACCGTGGCGCCCAAGACGCCCGCGGACGCGGTGAAGAAGCCGGACGCCAGCGGGAAATCCACCAATGCCCTCGAAGTGCGCGTCGGCGCCGACAAGATCGATTTCGTGGTCAACGGCGAAGTGGTGCACTCGGAGCCGAAGAGCGGCGCCACGGCCAAGACCGACGGCATCTACGGCATCCGCGTCAACCATCTCCTCGAGGTGCAGGTGGACGGGTTAGCGGTGTCGAAATAGGAAGGGCAGCCATGATGGACGAAAAGAAGAATCAACAGAAGAATGAAGCACAGGCCGGCGATATCGGGCGGCGCGACTTTGTAGCGTTCTCGGTGGCCGCGGGGATTGCCGCTACGGCGGGGCCGGCCGCCGGGGCGGGCCTCGAAGTGGTCGAAACCAACGTCGACATCAAGACTCCCGACGGAACGTGCGACGCCGCCTTCATCCACCCCAAGACCGGCTCTCACGCTGGTGTGCTGATCTGGCCCGACGTATTCGGCCTGCGGCCCACCATGCGCGATATGGCCCGGCGTTTGGCCGCGGATGGATATTCCGTGGTGGTGCCTAATCCCTACTACCGCGTGGCGAAAGCGCCCTTCACCGACGGCTCGCACTTCAACTTTTCGGATCCGGCCGACCGCGCAAAACTCGCGCCGCTGACGGGTTCGCTGAGCGCGCCCGGCAACGTCGAAAAGGATGCCGCCGCGTACGTCGCCTTCCTCGATGCGCAGAAGGAGGTCGACAAGGCGAAGAAAATCGGGACGCAAGGTTACTGCATGGGTGGACCGCTGGTGGTGCGGACCGCCGCGGCAGTGCCCGACCGCATCGGCGCCGGGGCGTCGTTCCACGGCGGGGGCCTGGTCACCGACAAGCCCGACAGCCCGCACCTGCTGGCGCCGAAGATCAAAGCGCGCATGTATTTCGGCATCGCGGCGAACGACGACGCGCGGCAACCGGACGCGAAAGACAAACTGAAGGAAGCGTTTGCCGCCGCACACGTGCCCGCGGAGATCGAAGTCTATCCCGGAGCGCTGCACGGCTGGTGCGTGCCCGACATGCCGCTCCAGGACGGCAAGCCGATCTACAGCAAGCCCGACGCCGAGCGCGCCTGGGGAAAACTCGTGGCCTTGTACAAGGGCGCGCTGGGGTAGGACTATTCGCGGTCTTGCCGGAGTGAACGCCCTTGCGGTACGGTGGGTACGAGGTACGACGAATGCCAAGACAAGCGATCGCGCCAGCGCGTCCGAAGCCCGTGCGCGTGCGGAGACCCGATCCCGGCTTGCCGTCTTTGCCGCCGCCGCGCATTCCCGTAGAGGAAACGAACCTCACCCGCGCCGAGCGGACAAAACTGGCAGATCCCAGGTGGGTAACAGAGGACGAAGCGGACGCCATTATGGCGATTCGGGAGGAGAAACGGTCCGGCGGCCGGAGTTACAGCCTGGAGGAAGTGCTTCGGAAGAATGGCATCGCTTTGGAGCGTTCGAATCCTGCCCCGCGCCGCGCGCATGTTCAGCCGGCTCAGAGAAGAGGTGCAGTTGGAAGCCGGAGAGGCAATCGGTGAGCTCGCGGAAGATCCGTTCCCGTTCGACTGTAAACCGATGGAGGGCTACGCGGATCTTTACCGGGTGCGGTTCTATCGGGGGCGGTACCGAATTGTTTATCGGGTGAAGCAGAGAAGCCGCACCGTCGTCATCGAGCGGATTGGGCCGCGTGAAACGATTTACTCCGGGCTGCGCAAGCCCGCGTAAGGGCTGTGCGCCCCTTGTGTTCCCCCGGTGAGGAGAACTCAACCCCGCTTCTTCGCCATGCAGATATACCCCACCGTGAAATTGCGGTCGTGGTCGAGGAAATCGAGCAACGGCAGGACCAGCGCTGGCGGCACCAGCAGGACGGCGGCGGGAAGGAACAGCAGCCAGCGCCATCCTCCGGAGAAGAATTGCAGGCCGTTGAGCAGGCGGCGGGCGAGCAGGCGGAAGTAGCCGCCGGCGGCGCGCACTTCGCACACTTCCAATCCGGCTTTCTCCAGCAGGTAGGCGAGGCCGTAGCGCGTGTAGCGGTAGTAATCGTGGGGCGCCTGGTGCACTTCCCATTCGTGCGGCGCAGCCACCAGCAGGCGGCCGCCGGCGCCGAGCGTGCGGGCGATCTCGGCGAGCGCGCTGCCGGGCTCGGGCAGATGCTCGATGGTGACGATGTGCAGGGCGGCGTCGAACACCCCGGCGCGGAAGGGCAGGGCAGTGAGGTCGGCGCGCACGTCGAGCCGGCTGTAGTCCCAGGCCGTGTCGCCAACGGCCAGGTCCACGCCGCAGTAGCGAAGACCGGCGCAATGGCGCGCATACTGCCCCTCTCCCGCGCCGGCATCGAGCACGCGCGCGCCGGCGGGGAGCGAGCGCGCAAAGGCGGCCACGGCGTCCTCGATTTCCGATTCGAAGTGCAGGATGTGGCGCCGCAGGGGCCGCGGCAGGCGGTAGGCGAGCGCGGAATACCTCATGGCCGGCGCGCCTCGATCATGACCGTGGAGCCGGCGCGGAACGCCGCCTCGGCCAGGGTGAAGGGCAGCGCGGCCACGACCAGCGCCAGGTGGGCAAGGTCTTTGGCGAGACGGGTGGCGGCGCCCTCCGCGATGCGGCGGACGCGGCGCGCCATGGGGTCGAGCGCGGGCGCCAGGCTGATGGCCAGGCCGGCGGGATTATCGCGCAGGGAAAAATACTTGCGGCGGACCACTTCGAAGCCGCAGGATTCCAGGAGCTTCTCGACGTCGCGGGCGCGGAAGTCGAACAGGTGGCGCGGCACATCCACGCCATTCCACCAGCGCCCCAGCAGGCGAAATTGCCACGATGCGGCATTGGGAGTGTGCACCACCAGGCGGCCGTCGGGGGCCAGCAGGTTGCGCGCCGCGATGAGGAAGGCGCGCGGATCGTAGAGATGCTCGAGCACATGGAACATGGTGATGCCCGCCAGGCTTTGGGCGCGCAGCGGGGCGTGTTCCAGGTCGGCCGCCACGGCCGGCGCCAGTTGCTCGCGCCACGCAATGGCGGCGGCCTCGTGCGAAGAATCCAGGCCCACCACGCGGAATCCGCGGGCGCGCATCATGCCCAGGAAAAGGCCGCCGCCGCAACCCACGTCGAGCAGGGGGCCGCGCGCGCGCGAGCGGCGGAGCGCCCGCTCCACGAAGCGCACGTGGCCGCGCAGCACGATGCGCCGGTAGGCCTCTTCCATGCGGCCGGCGGCGCTGCGATCCGGGCGGAACCAGTAGGTCTCGGGATAGTACAGGCGCAGCTCCTCGGGGGCGGGCTGGGGATCGAGCCGCGCCAGGCCGCACTGAAGGCAGCGCACCACGGCGAACTCCCGCGTGGTGGTGCGATAGAGCCGGTCCGACGCCTTGAAGAGCGGCTGCACGCGGTCGCAACCGCACACCAGGCAGGCGCTCATGCGGTATCCCTCAGGCTCAGCCGGTGGGCCAGAATCAGGCGGCGTACCTCGGCCGGCGAGAGTTTGCGCAGGGGCCCGATTTGGGAGCGTTTGCGCAGCATGCGGGGCGCCATGCGCAGCGCGCCCAGGTTGCCGCGCAGGAAGGCGCGCGCCATCGCCCACAAGCCGCGCATGCCGGGAAAATGCGCCGTGTCGCCGGCGCCGCGCCGCGCCGCCAGAAGACCGGCCCCGACTCGCGCCAGAAAGTAGAACGGGTTGAGCGCCAGCAGGCTCCACGGAAACAGCTTGAAGACCAGCAGCAGGCGGTTGCGCTCGATCAGCTCCAGGCGCAGCGCGGAGTCCTTTCCCAGGGTGGAGCCGCGGTGGTGGCGCACCACGGCCGCGGGCGTGTACAGGCAGCGCCAGCCGGCGATGCGCGCGCGCAGGCCGAGCTCGGCATCGTCGCCATAGGCGAAGAAATCCTCGTCGAAGCCGCCGATCTGGTCGAGCATCGCCTTGCGATACATGGCGGCGCAGCCATCCGGCCAGAGCACTTCCTCTTCGCGGTCGAATTGCCCGGTATCGAACGCCCCGGTGCCGCGCCCGCGATTCTGGCCGTCGGGGAAAATGAGATGGCCGGCCTTATCGATGCGCCGCGGGTCTTCCCAGACCAGCACCTTGCTGGCGGCCATGCCGATCTCGGGCCGCTCCGCACACGCGCGGTGGAGCGCGGCCAGCCAGCCCGGCTCAGCCTCGGTATCGTTGTTGAGCAGGGCGATAAACTCGCCGCGCGCGGCCGCGATTCCCTGGTTGTTGGCCGCGCAGAAACCGCGGTTTTCCCGATTGCGGATGACGCGCGCGGCGAACTCGCGTTCCGCCAGGTCCACCGAGCCGTCGGTCGAGCCGTTGTCCACCACGATGGTTTCGAAAGTCACGCCCGTCTGCCGCGCCAGGGAGCCGAGGCAGGCACGCAAAAGCTCCATGCGGTTCCAGTTGACGACGACCACGGAGATCAAGCGTTTATGCTAGCAGGTGCGGGATGGCGGCCGGAGGGTTTCAGGGAGCGCCGGCGAGAGTGTAGGCGAACTCGTAGAAATGCGCTCCGTTCTCGAT
The DNA here is from genome assembly GCA_017883415.1 of Bryobacteraceae bacterium. Lineage (GTDB taxonomy): Bacteria > Acidobacteriota > Terriglobia > Bryobacterales > Bryobacteraceae > JADGNR01. The sequence goes on from JADGNR010000090.1 coordinate 15,385, forward strand.
GCGGATGGCCATCGTGCCGGCCAGGCCCGCCAATTCGCCGGTGCCGGAATCGGGCACCACGGTGATGGTGAGCTGGGGCGCGCTGCGCGTCATGGTGCCGCTGTGTTGCAGGATGAAGGCGCCGCTGCGGCCGTGGAGTCTCCCGCTGACCCGCTCGAGGGCGACGTAACCGGCCGAGCCTTTGACCGCGGTGGCGGCGGTCAGCATCTCACCCCGGCTGGCGGCCTCAAGATCGCCGCGATACTGCTTGTCGATGGACATGCGGCCGAGGGCCGGATCGCCGGCGGGGTCCGCCGCTTGCGGAGTCAGCTTTACCTCGAACGTTCCATTTGCGCGGGTGGTCATCCTCTTCTCCTGGCGGGACTCGGTTCATCCACCATAGCCGCACCGGCCCGGATTTTCAACCAGCCGGAGGCAGGTGGCGGGCGGGGAGGTGGCGGGCGGGAGTGGCGGCGGGGAGTAGCGGGAGTGGGAGTGGCAGCGGGAGAGTGGCGGGAGTGGGACTGGCGGCGGGAGAGTTGCGGCGGGGAGTGGCGAGAGTGGGAGTTGCGGCGGGGGAGTTGCGGCGGGGAGTGGCGAGAGTGGGA
>JADGNR010000091.1 GCA_017883415.1 Bryobacteraceae bacterium
TAATGGGACATCCTGTGCCGCCGTGGGACGGGGGGCGGACAGGCCGGCAGAAGCTCCGAAATGCCAGGGGGGGCGGGCGCCCTCGCCCGCGCCGGACCCCCGGTCCGACCGCCGAGCCAGGGGGCTCGGCGCGGGTCAGGGGACCCGCCCCACTTTCTTCACTAAGCCGCCCCAACCAATTGTCCGATTGAAATTCTCGGCCAAGCCCGACCCTCACAAGGCACTCGGGGGGCGTGAGGTTGAGGCCCGCGCCGCGACCGTTTGGCGCGAGGGGACAACCCCCGCAAGCCACGCGGCCGCCCGATGTCCGCGTGATCGAGGCAGGGAGCCCCGGAAGTCGTGGCCGCTCCCCTTCGTTGCCGATGGAAGCCGGCCCTCCCGTTCGACATGCGCACGGAAGGCGCCGGCTGGCCCGCCAGTTTGAGATACAATGAGGTTCTAAAATACCGAAATCTTATCGGGAGGCTGTAATGAATCGAGTTGCCACGGCGCTTCTGGCGTGCCTTTTCGTCTCTGTCGGGTTCGCGCAAACCGACAAAGAGGGATCGAAGGACTATCCGGGGATCACGCGCATGCCTGGATATTACATCTATGGGTACACGGATCAGCAGTTCAATGCCGCGGCGTTCCCGGTGACCGCCAATGGCAAGACCACCGACCAACAGGTGGAAGGCCGCATGATCAAGCTTAACTACAACATCAAGGACGGCGTCCCGCCCACCAGCGCGCTGCAGGTGGTTCGCAATTATCACAACGCAATGCGCGCGGCAGGCGGCCAGGTCTTGAATGAACACAAGGACGGCAACTGGTCCGATTCCACCTTGCGTTTCACGAAAGATGGCAAAGAGGTATGGATCCTGCTGGAGGTGCGCGACGACGCGCATGTGCTGACGATTGTGGAGCGACAGGCGATGCAGCAGGACGTCACCGTGGACGCGGCCGCCATGGCCCAGGGGCTCAGCGCAACGGGCAGCGTGGCCATTTACGGGATCCATTTCGATACCGCCAAGGCGGAGCTGAAGCCGGACTCCGAGCCGGCCCTGGCGGAGATCGCCAAACTGCTCAAGAGCAGCGCCACCTTGCGGGTCTTCATCGTCGGGCACACCGATATGGTGGGCGACGTGGGGGTCAACCTCAAGTTGTCGCAAGAAAGGGCCCAATCGGTGATCGCCGCCCTGGTGAGCAAATACGGGATCGCGGCCTCCCGCTTGACTGCGTTTGGCAACGGCTCCTATGCCCCTGTGGCCTCGAACAAGACCGAGGAGGGACGGGCCAAGAACCGGCGCGTGGAACTGGTGGAAGTGACGACGAAGTGATTCACCGCCGAGGCGCCGAGAAATCCAAACAACAATTCGGCGCGTGCGGAGGCTGAGGCCGCCGGCTAATTCCCATCCAATTCTCGGCGTCTCGGTGTCTCGGCGGTAAGATTCTACCGCGGAATTTCGTAGCGCTTGATCTTCTCGTAGAGCGTGGAACGGTCGATGCCCAAAACCGTGGCCGCCTCTTTGATATTGCCGCCGGTTCGCTGGATGGTCGAGGCAATGAGAAGCTTCTCCATCTCCTGGAGCGTCATGCCCGCCGGCGCCGACCAGCTCTTGCCGTTCGACCCGTTCTGCGCCAGGAAGGAAAAGTCCTCTTCGGTCAAGCCGCGCCCGCGGCAGGTCACCATGGCCCGCTCCACCGCGTTTTCCAGCTCGCGCACGTTGCCCGGCCAGTTGTAGTCCATCAGCAGCTTTAGCGCGCCCTCGGAGATTTCGCCGACGTCCTTGCCCAGTTCGTGGGAGAGCCGCTCCATGAAGTGGTTCGCCAGCAGAGGAATGTCTTCGCGGCGCTCGCGCAGCGGCGGGATGCGGATCTCGATCACGTTCAGGCGGTAAAAAAGATCGTCGCGGAACTTGCCCTCGGCCACGGCCTGCTGGAGGTTGACGTGCGTGGCGGCGATCACCCGCACATCCACCCGCACCTCCTCGGACCCGCCCACGCGATAGAAGCTGCGCTCCTGCAACACCCGCAGCAGGTCCACTTGCAGCTTGGGCGAGATGTCGCCGATCTCATCCAGGAAAATGGTGCCGCCGTCGGCCATCTCGAACTTGCCCGCCTTTTGCTGGGTGGCGCCCGTGAAGGAGCCCTTCTCGTGGCCGAACAGCTCGCTTTCGAGCAGCGTCTCGGCCAGCGCGGCGCAGGAGACGGCCACAAACGGCTTGGCCGCGCGCTCGCCCGAGTTGTGAATGGCGCGCGCCACCATCTCTTTGCCGGTGCCGCTCTCGCCCTGAATCAGCACCGTGCTGCGCAGGCTGGAGATTTCGTGCGCCAGCGCCAGGATGGCGTGCATGCGCGCGTTCTTGCTGATCACGTCGTGCACGCAATACTGCCGCGACAGCTTCTTGCGCAGGATGGTGTTCTCCCGCTGGAGGTTCTTGACTTTGATGATGCGGCTCACCAGGAGCGAGATCTCTTCGGGATTGCACGGTTTGACGATATACTCCTGCGCTCCCTCCTTCATCGCCGTGATGGCCGTATCGACGGTGGCGTAGGCGGTGATGATGATGATGGACGCTTCCGGCTGCCGCCGCCGGATCTGCATCATGGTCTCGATGCCGTCCATGCCGCCGGGCATCTTGAGGTCCACGAAATAGATGGCGTAGTCTCTCCGCGAGGCCTTGTCCACCGCCTCGCGGCCCGACGACGCGGTGTCCACCAGGTACCCGTCCTCGCGCAGCCACGCCGCCAGCGATTCGCACATCACCTCTTCATCGTCCACTACCAGAATCTGCCAGTGAGTCTTCATATCATTTGCTCCCCAGGTCCCCGCCGCACCCGCCCCGCACAGGCGGCGCAGAAGGCGGCGTGTTTCAGATCGATCTGCCGGACATTGGTGGCCAGCGACATGGCGCAATCCCGGTCGGCGCAGTGCACCAGCCCGAAGGTATGTCCGGTTTCGTGCAGCGCTTCCTTATAAGCGCGCTCCAGAAAGATCTCGCGATTGGGCGCGAGGCCATAAAATTCCTGTCTCAACCGCGCGAGCGAAATCACCGCCACCCTGCCTCCCAACTGCGCGTGCCCGAAAACAAACGTCAGGACCGGAATGAACAGGTCCCGCCCGGTCACCGCCAGCAGCTTCAGCGCATCGGCCGGGCACAACCGCGCCAGCATTTCCAGCACGGGGATCGAGCCGTACTGCCGCCGTCCCGCATCGTAGGCGAATTCCACTCCGGGAAGCTCCAATTCCCGCACCGGCGCCGAAAATTCGGCGGCCACTCGTTCCTGTAACTCCCGGTACGCCTCCCGTTCGATGCCCGCGCCGATTCCCGCGATCGCGCCCACGTACAGATACTTCATTCCTTCCGGGCCAGTTCCGGCAGCGGAAGCTCGCTCCGCTGCGGGGGCTGCTCGATGGGCAGCGATACGGTGAAGGTGGCGCCCTGGCCCACCTTGCTCTGCACCTCGATATCGCCCCCGTGCGCCTCGATAATGCCGTACGAAACCGCAAGCCCCAGCCCCACGCCCTTGCCTTCCGATTTCGTGGTAAAGAACGGATGGAAAATCTTGGCCATGTTCTCCGGCAGGATGCCTTCACCGTTGTCCGCCACCGTGAGCCACACCATCCCGTCGACCGTCGCCGTGGAGACGGCCACGCGCCGCTCCAGCTTGCTCTGGGTCGCCTCCGCCGCGTTCAGCAGGAGGTTGAGCACCACCTGCTGGATCTGCGACTGGTCGCAGGCCACCGCGGGCAGATCCTCGCGCAGGTTCGTCTCTACGGTGACGTTGCTCAGCTTCATCTTGTGCTGCGCCAGCGAGAGGGTCGTCTTCACGATCCTGTTCAGGTCGGCGGGCGCGCGCTGCGGCTTCGACCGCCGGGAAAACGCCAGCAGGTCGCTGACGATGCGTCCCACGCGCGCCGTCTCGTTGGTCACCTGCGAGAGGTACTTGCGAAACTCCTCGATGCGGTGGGGCGGCACCCCGTCTTCCTTCAGCATCCGCTGCAGCAGCATGGAGAGGTTCAGCACGCCGGCGATGGGGTTGTTGATTTCGTGCGCCACGCTGGCGGAGAGCTGCCCCAGCGAAGCCAGCCGATCGCTCTGCATCAGCTTCTGGTGCGCGGCCTTGAGCTGCTGCGTGCGGTCTTCCACCTTGGTCTCCAGGTTCTGCGTGAACTGGTTGATCTCTCCCAAGGCAGTGCGCAGGCGGTCGCGCATCACGTCGAAGGAACGCGCCAGCTCGTCCAGCTCCTCGCTCGATCCCACGATATTCAGGGGCTGGTCCAACTCCATCTGGCTCACCGCCTTGGTGCCCTCGATGAGCTTCTCGATGGGACGGCTGAGGAACCGCCGCGTGAAATAGATGATGAACAGGCTCATCAGGGCGATTTCGACCCCGGTCACCAGCAGCACGCGAAACTTCATGCTGGCGACTTCCTGATCGACGCTCTCCAGGCTCAAGGCCAGGTCCAGCACCCCCAGCACCTTCACCCCGGCCGGATGGGCGTGGCACTCCGCCTGGCTGCACGAGCGCTCGTTATAAATGGGCGTGAACATCTCCAGGCGCCGCCGGCCGTCGGCCCCCGGAATGGTGTGCACGCGGAAGGGCAGGTTCAGGGGATCGATGGAGGCTTGCCGGTCCTCCTGGTTGGTGGAAAACATCACCTGGCCGGCGCGGTTGAACATGCGGATGCGGTCGATTCCCTGCTTGAGGGCGATGGTCTGCATCACCTCGTAGGCCGCCTCGCGGTGGTCGTCGAGCATGGCGTGCCAGGTGGCGCTGGTGATGCCCTTGGAGAGCTGGTCGGCCCCCAGGATCATGGTGTTGAGGAGCTGCTGCTCCTCGGTTTTGACATTGACCAACCCGGAAACCGCCGCCACGATGACGACGATCACCGTGATCGAGAGCATGAGCTTCCGGGCGAGACGTCTGGGCATATCAGTATTTAGAGTCCGAAATTATTGTAGCGTGTGGCGGGGAGCAGTGGGGTAGGCCTCCTGGCCTGTCCCGGCCCGTTAGCATTTTCCAGCCGCGGCTCGATTGTGCGATGCTCAAGATCACTGAGAATTCGATGCGCCTGCGCGCCTTCCGCCGCCTGTCGACCGCACTCATGCTGCTGGGAATCGTCATGGAGGGCTCCGCTCCCGCACCGCTCCGGCTGCTCTTCATCGGCAACAGCCTCACGGTAACCAACGACGTTCCCGCCATGGTGGAGGCGCTGGCCAGGGCGAACGGGGAACGCATCATAACCAGAACGGTTGCCTTTCCGAATTACAGCCTGGAAGATCATTGGAATCAGGGTGACGCGAGGCGCGCCATCGCCGAGGGCGGGTGGTCCTGCGTGGTCTTGCAGCAGGGACCGTCAGCGCTGCCGGAATCGCGTATGCTCCTCGTCGATTACGCCAGACGCTTCGCCGAAGAAGCCAGGCGAGTGCACGCGCGCACGGCACTATTCATGGTCTGGCCAGAGTCCAGCCGCGCCAGGGACTTCGATGGCGTCAAATTGTCGTACCAAACGGCAGCCCATGAAGCCGGCGGCATCTTTCTCCCTGCCGGAGAGGCGTGGCGAGTCGCCTGGCGCCGCGACGCCACTCTCGTGTTCTACGGACCCGACGGATTTCATCCCACGCAACTGGGTTCATACCTTTCAGCCCTGGTCATCTATCAGGGTCTAACGGGAAAACCGTCGGTTCGATCAGCCCGGTCGCTGGTCCCGGAGGCCGATGCGCCGGTTCTTTTGGAGGCGGCGGCGCAAGCACTGGGCCGCGATGGGAAATGAGGCTAAAGCCAGGCCCGCCGAGCCGCCGGAATATACTTTTTGGGCGTCCGCTTTGACAGCCGCTTGCCTCTGGCGGACTGCCCGGCCATCAGAAAGGCGCCTTCCACTCAGCCAGTGCGAACAGGTCGTCCTTGGAAACCCTCCGCTCCCTCGCGCGATCTCGCAGGTGGGCCCACTTCTCCCTGGGAAGCCGCTCCCACTGGATCTTTGGCATTTCTTCAGCGGCCTAGGATTAAAGTGCGGAACTCATCCACGATTCGGTCCTGTTCCTTCGGATCGTCCTTGCCAAGATTCTCCTTCAGCCTCTTGAAGAACTCGCGCTTTCGGTGCGCCTGGCTTTCCAGGCCAAGGCGCACGAGCGCGGCAATCGCCTTGCTCACGCTGGCGTCAATCGTCTCGGCGTACCGTTCCACCTCGGTAGCGACCGTGGAGGGAAGGCCGACGCTATAGCGCGGTCCAGGCTTGCTCCGGCGGTTCGGTTTGGATTTACGCGGACCGGCTTCCCGGCCCCGCCTGGGCGTGTTTGCTTCTGGCTGAGGCATACAGAATCAGTATGCCTCAATGTGCATCACCGCCGCAATGGCGAGGACTTCCTATCGATCCGGCGGCCAGTGCCGCTGGCCCGCGCGGCCCATGGGGTCCGCTAGGGAGGAACTGCAGCTTACGACATAGCCGGCCTCTACTGCAGCCGGAGATCCAGGCCGGCATTGGCCTGCTGAGCGGCTGCGCCTGCCGAATCGACACGTGCCTGTCCGCATCTAAGGCAATATGAATCTGCAACTGAACGGCAAGACCGCGCTCGTCACGGGCTCGACGGGCGGCATTGGCCTGGCAATCGCGACGGCTCTTGCAGAAGAGGGCGCCTCGGTAATTGTCAATGGCCGGACGCAAGAGCGCGTCGACAGCGCGGTGAAGAGGAGCGGCGCCACATACGGCATCGCGGCGGACCTGGGAACCGAGAGCGGCGCCCGTGCCGTCACCGCCCGGTTCCCTGAGGTGGACATTCTGGTGAACAACCTGGGCATTTTTGAGCCGAAGCCGTTCGAACAGATTTCGGACGACGACTGGCGCCGGTTCTTCGAAGTGAACGTCCTCAGCGGCGTGCGTCTGAGCCGGCACTACCTCGAGCCGATGAAGCGAAGGAACTGGGGACGCATCGTGTTCATCTCGAGCGAATCCGCCCTCCAGATCCCCGTGGAAATGATTCACTACGGCATGACCAAGACCGCCCAACTCGCAATCTCCCGGGGGCTGGCGGAAACTACCGCCGGCACGGCTGTGACCGTGAACGCCGTCCTCCCCGGCCCCACCGCTTCCGAGGGCGTCAACGAGTTCGTAGACAGGCTCGCCAGAACCAAGAGTGTCGATCGGGGTTCCATCGAGCGCGAGTTCTTTTCAGAGGCCCGGCCCACGTCGATCCTTCAGCGGTTTGCCAGGCCTGAAGAGATCGCGGCGCTGGTCGCGTTTGTTTGTAGCCCGCTGGCCTCTGCGATCAACGGCGCCGCGCTGCGCGCCGACGGAGGCGTCGTGCGGTCGATCGCCTGAGCGTTGCATCGCGACCTGCAACGACTGCTCCACGGCACGGTGGGCGCGCTTCGCGCGCGGGGGCAGGCCGGGCGACCTACCCCACTCACCGCATGTGCGCGTAGAATGATAGCCCGAGGCAAATCATGAACAAGATACCGCTCCTTCTGGCGCTGGCCCTGCCGGCGCTCGCTCAGACCACCGTCAAGGACGCGCTCGCTAAACACTGGAAAGCGTCCGGAGACTTCACCATCGCGGTGGCCAAAGCCATGCCCGCCGAGAGCTACACCTTCCGGCCCAGTCCCGCGGAGATGAACTTCGGCCAGTTGATGGCCCATATCGCCGCCAGCAATCTCGGCGCTTGCGCCGTGGCGAGCGGACTGGCGCGGCCGGCGCTCCCGCCCAAAATCGCCGCCTGGGCCAAGGACACCGAAAAGGTGGACGTGGACCGCGACGACGCCATCCAGATCCTCACCGATTCGTTCGACTTCTGTAACAAGGCCGTGGCCGCCATGACACCGGAAAAGCTGGACGCCGTGGCGGGCCCGGCGGCTCGCAAAATGACCGGGTTCGAATGGCTGTGGGGATACTTCACGCACACCGCGCATCACCGCGGCCAGGCGGAAGTCTACCTGCGCGTCAAGGGCATCAAGCCGCCGGATTACACTTTTTAGGCGTTCGCGCGGGGCCGACCCCTCGCCACCGTCAGGATCTCCGCATGAGTGCGGTTGCGGCGCCGCCTCTTGCGCCGGTCTGCGTTGTTCATGGTCTGGCTGGCCGGCCGCACGCCGGCGCGCGGCACGCGGAGGCGGATGCGATTGCAGCCCGGAACAACCAGCAACTTCGGATACGCTCCCGGCATCACCTTAATATGACCTCCGTCTGGCGGTTCTGGGCCCCGCGCCGTTTTCAGCTGTGGCTTGTCGCGGCGCTGACCATCAATGCGATCGCCTTCTTTGTGGCGCGGGGAACATTCCGCCCGGAGGTGAAGTGGGGATTGGCATTCGATGTCGCGTTTACTGTGCCTCTGTTGTACTTCCTGCTGGTGGCGCGCGGGCAAACGAAGGCGGCATTTACGATGGTTCCCTTGTGCCTGATGGCGCTGCTGAGGGCCAGTTATGTAGCGCCCGGAATCGGGTGGACGCGGCCGGTGCTCGGCGCCGCGGCTGAAATCGCCATCATCAGCCTGATCTTGATTCGCGTGCGCCGCGGGCGGCGGGCCGGCAACCAGGACGGGGACGTTCTGGAACGGTTGCGCGCGACTTGTCTCGAGGTGGTCCGAATTCCTGTAGCGGCGAATGTCCTGGCCACCGAACTGGCGTTTTTTTGGTATGGCCTTTGCTCGTGGCGCGCGAAACCGCATGCTCCAGCGGGCGCGAAGGTGTTTTCGGTCCATGAGCGCAGCAGCGCCGGAGTGCTTTTTGCGGCAGCCGCGGGCATGAGCGTGGTGGAAGCCCTGGTGGCCCACGTGATTGTGATGCGCTGGAGTCTGGCGGCAGCATGGGTGCTCACCGGGCTGAGCATCTACGGCACCGTGTGGCTGATTGCGCTGAGCCGGTCGTTCTGGTTGTGCCCTTGCTATCTTCAAAATGGAGAACTGGTGTTTCGGAACGGGCTGTTGTGGAGCTTGCGGGTTCCCCTCCACCAGATCGCGTCCATGTCACCGGCGCGAGGTGAAGGAGCAGACCTGAGCATGCCACCCGCGACGGACCCCAATTTGCGGCTCGAATTCTCCACTCCGATCACAGTTCGAAAGCTGTATGGAATTGAGCGTCGCGTGCGAAGTTTGGCCGTCTCCGTGGACGATCCGGAAGGTCTGCTGAAGTGCTCGCGCTGACTTGGCCCTTCCCGGCGGCCCGCAAAATGACCGCGTTCGAAGGGCTGTGGGCCTACTTCACCCATACCGCGCATCACCGCGGCCAGGCGGAGGTCTACCTGCGCGTCAAGGGCATCAAACCGCCGGATTACACTTTTTAGGCGTTCGCGCGGCCCCACCCACCCGCAGCGCGAGTATACTGGAAGTTTGAGAAATTTGGACCCGCTTGGCCCGCCCCCGGTGAGGGACGCGGCCGAACGATTCACCACCGTCAGGATCTCCGCATGAGCGCTATTGCGATCAACCCTATTTACCGGGCCGTCCGCTTCTACGAAGCGCCCATCGGCAAGAAGGTGGTCATGGCCGTCACGGGCGTGATGCTCGTCGGCTACGTGATCGGTCACCTGCTCGGCAACCTCCAGATCTACTCCGCGAACCCCGAGCAGATCAACCGCTACGCCGCTTTCCTGCACAACCCGGCCAGCGCCATCCCGCTGTGGGCCATCCGCGGGGTGCTGTTGCTGGCGGTGGTGCTGCACGTCACCGCGAGTGTGCAGTTGTGGCTGCAAAACCGCGCCGCGCGGCCCATCGGCTACGTCAAGAAGGACGACGTGCCGGCTTCCTATGCCGCCCGCACCATGCTGTGGAGCGGGCCGATCGTAGGCGCCTTCATCGTTTTCCACGTCCTGCACCTGACGGTGGGGGCGGTGCTGCCGCTCGAGGACATCAACGGGAACCCCAATACGCCCAACGTGTACGAGAACGTGATCCTGGGCTTCCAGAATCCGTGGGTCTCCGGCTTTTACATCCTGGCCATGATCCTGCTGTGCATGCATCTGTACCACGGCATGTGGAGCATGTTCCAGTCCGTGGGCATCAGCCATCCGCGCTACACGCCCAAGCTGAAGACGGGCGCCGCCATCCTGGCCATCCTGATCGCCATCGGGAACTGCTCCATCCCCATCGCGGTGATGACCGGTTTGTTGCATCTCTGAGGAACGCCAGCATGGAACTCGATTCGAAATCTCCGGCCGGCCCGATCGAAACCCGATGGGAACGGCAGCGCTTCAATTTGAAGCTGGTGAATCCGGCGAACAAGCGCAAGTACACGATCATCGTGGTGGGTACCGGCCTCGCGGGCGGATCCGCCGCGGCCAGCCTGGGCGAGCTGGGCTACAACGTGAACTGCTTCTGCTTCCAGGATTCGCCGCGCCGCGCGCATTCCATCGCCGCGCAGGGCGGCATCAACGCGGCCAAGAATTATCATAACGACGGCGACAGCGTGTACCGCCTGTTCTACGACACGGTCAAGGGCGGCGATTTCCGGGCGCGCGAATCCAACGTGTACCGGCTGGCCGAAATCAGCCTCAACATCATCGACCAGTGCGTGGCGCAGGGCGTGCCCTTCGCGCGCGAATACTCCGGCTACCTGGACAACCGCTCCTTCGGCGGCGCGCAGGTCTCGCGCACCTTTTACGCGCGCGGGCAGACGGGCCAGCAGTTGCTCCTGGGCGCCTACCAGGCGCTCGAGCGGCAGATTGGCGCGGGGCAAGTGACCATGTTCCCGCGCACCGAGATGCTGGACCTCATCGTGGTGGAGGGCCGCGCGCGCGGCATTGTCACGCGCAACCTGCTGACCGGCGCCATCGAGTCGCACATCGCCGACGCCGTGGTGCTGGCCACCGGCGGTTACGCCAACGTGTACTACCTTTCCACCAACGCGCAGGGGTGCAACGCCACCGCCATCTGGCGCGCCTACAAGCGCGGGGCGCTGTTCGCCAACCCCTGCTTCACGCAGATCCATCCCACGTGCATTCCGGTTTCGGGCGAGTACCAGAGCAAGCTCACGCTGATGAGCGAATCGCTGCGCAACGACGGCCGCGTGTGGGTGCCCCTGAAGAAGGGCGACAAGCGCCTGGCCGCCCAGATTCCGGAAAACGAGCGCGATTACTTCCTGGAGCGCAAGTACCCCAGTTTCGGCAATCTGGTCCCGCGCGACGTGGCCTCGCGCAACGCCAAGCAGGTCTGCGACGAGGGCCGCGGGGTGGGCGAATCCGGCCTGGCCGTGTATCTGGATTTCCGCGACGCCATTGCGCGCCTGGGCAAGAACGTCATCAAGGAGCGCTACGGCAACCTGTTCGACATGTACGAGCGCATCACCGGCGAAGATCCTTACCAGACGCCCATGCGCATTTTCCCGGCCAGCCACTACACCATGGGCGGGCTGTGGGTGGATTACAACCTGATGTCCACCATTCCCGGCATGTACGTAATCGGCGAGGCGAATTTCTCCGACCACGGCGCCAACCGGCTGGGCGCGAGCGCGCTCATGCAAGGCCTGGGGGATGGCTACTTCGTGCTCCCCAACACCATCGGCGATTACCTGGCCTCCACCAAATTCGAGAAGGTGGATACCGGCCACGCCGCCGTGCGCGAAGCCGAAGCGCAGGTGGCCGCCATCACCGCGCGGCTGCTGGGCGCCAAGGGCACGCGCTCGGTGGATGCCTGCTACCGCGAGCTGGGCAAGGTCATGTGGGAGTATTGCGGCATGGCCCGCAATGCCGCGGGGCTCAAGCAGGCGCTGGCCAAGATCCCCGAGCTGCGCGAGCGGTTCTGGCGCGACGTCAAAGTGCTGGGCTCGGGCGAAGAACTGAACCAGGCGCTCGAACGCGCCGGCCGCGCGGCCGACTTCTTCGAACTGGCCGAGCTGATGTGCCTGGACGCCCTGAATCGCAACGAATCCTGCGGCGGCCACTTCCGCGAGGAGTACCAGACGCCGGAAGGCGAAGCGGCGCGCGACGACGAACACTATTCCTACGCCGCGGCCTGGGAGTTCCGCGGCGCCGGCAACGCCCCCGTCGTGCATAAGGAGCCCCTCACCTTCGAATACGTTCATCCGTCGCAACGGAGCTACAAGTAATGAGAATCATCCTCCACATCTGGCGGCAGCGGAACGCCGGCGAAAAGGGCCGCATGGTGCGCTACGAGTTGCCCAACGTCAGCGAGCACATGTCGTTCCTGGAGATGCTCGACGTCCTGAACGAGGAGTTGACCATGAAAGGGGAGGAGCCGGTGGCCTTCGACCACGACTGCCGCGAAGGCATCTGCGGCATGTGCGGCGCCATGGTCAACGGCATCGCCCATGGACCTCTTCCGGGCACGACCCTGTGCCAGCTTCACATGCGCCACTTCAAGGACGGCGACGAGCTGTACCTGGAGCCCTGGCGCGCCCGGGCATTTCCCGTGGTGAAGGACCTGGTGGTGGATCGCAGCGCCTTCGACCGCATCATCGCCGCCGGCGGCTTCATTTCCGTGGCGACGGGCAGCGCCCCCGACGGCAATGCCATTCCGGTGCAAAAGGAGAGCGCCGAAAACTCCATGGACGCGGCCGCCTGCATCGGCTGCGGCGCCTGCGTAGCCATGTGTCCCAACGCCTCCGCCTCCCTGTTCCTGGGCGCCAAGATCGCCCACCTGGGCCTGCTCCCGCAGGGCCAGCCCGAGCGCGAGAGCCGCGCGGTGGCCATGGTGGCCCAAGCGAACCGGGAACTGTTCGGAAGCTGCACCAACATCGGGGAATGCGAGGCCGTCTGCCCCAAGGACATCAAGCTCGAAGTGATCGCAAGAATGAACCGCGATTTCATCAGGGCCAAGTGCGGGGTGGGGTAGGCCTCCCGGCCTGCCCCCCGGGCGCGTAGCGGGCCTTCGGCCCGGAGGCAGGCCAGGAGGCCTACCCCACCCGATCGATCGCGTAGCGCACCAGCCGCACGCCCTCGTTTTCGAACTCGCCGTCGTAGTGTAGCCCGAGCTTTTCCATGATCCGAATCGAGGCCTGATTCTCCGGCATCGCCACGGAGACAATCCGTTCCAACCGCACCCGCTCGAATGCGTCGCCCAGTGCGGTTCGGGCCGCTTCGGTGGCCAGGCCGCGTCCCCAGTGCCGCCGCGCCAGCCACCATCCGATCTCCGGCTCCGGAAACGTTCGCCACAACCCCACCCCGCAGAAACCGAGGAACTCCCCGGTAGATTTTTCGGTGAGCCTCCACCGGCAGAAGCCGCGCTCGTCATAGAGCTTCACCTGCCGGTTTACGAAGTCCCGGATCTGGTCGTCGCTCCACGGCACGCCGCCGGTGATGTATTGCATCACCTCGGGGTCGGTCGCGATGGGGCGCAGGTCCGCCCAGTCGGAGCCTTGCCACCGATCAAGGAGGAGCCGGCTGGTTTCGAGGATGGCCAGCCGCTCCTTCACTTCGGCTCGCCCGCGACGGGCGCAAGCACGGGAGTGATTTTGCCCCAGCCCTGCTCCTTCGCGGTCTTCATGTCTTTCACCAACTGCTCCGGGAGAGTGGCCTTCAACTGCGGGCGTCCCGCCTGGTTGGCCAGCACCCAGGCCACCGCGGCCACGGTCTTCGACACCGTTTGCATCTCCTTGTAATCGATCTTGTCGGGCGTATCGGTGGGGCGGTGATAATCCGGATGCAGCCCCGTGGTGAAAAAGGCGACCGGGATTCCCATCTTGGCGAAGTTGTAATGGTCGCTGCGGTAGAAGATGCGCTGCCCATTGGGCTGCGGCCCCAGGTTATCGTGGGTCGCGTCGGGCGCGGTGGTGTCGTAGAAATGGTTCAGGGTCATTTTCTGATAGGCGTTGTTCACGGTCTCGATGGTTTTCTCCAGATCGTCGCTGCTGATGTGGGGACCGACCACCAGCACCTCGCCGGGGTTCACCAGGACGTGCGTGCGGTCGGGATCGGAGAAGCCCGGACCCTTGGTCCGCCCGATCATATCCATGTTGAGGTTGGCCACCACCTGTTTGAGATCGAAGGGCGGAAACTCGGCGAAGTATTGCGAGCCGAGCAGGCCCTTTTCTTCGCCCGCGTTCCACAAAAAGAGAATGCTGCGCCGCGGACGCGTGCCCTTAGCCGCGCCTTCCGCGTAAGCCCGCGCCATGGCCAGCATGCCCACCGTTCCGGAACCGTTGTCGTCGGCGCCGTTGTTGACGTTGTGTCCGTCGGCGAGCGGCGCGCTCAGCCCGATGTGATCGAGGTGCGAGCTGATGACGATGTACTCGTTCTTCAGCACGGGGTCGCCGCCTTCGACGATGCCGACGACATTCTCGCCGTGGCCCGGTTCCGCCTTCACCGCGGCATGCAGGGTCAGCTTCTTCTGCGCGGTCAGTTCGAAGGAATCCTGCTTCGCGTTGCCGCCGGCGCCGTAGAAGATCTGGGTGGCGGAGGATTTTTCTCCCTGGAAGATGGCGTTGGTGAGGGCCAGCCCGGCGATGACGGCGGGAACCGCGGGGCAGGCGGGCGGGCGCTGGAACTTGGGCACCTGGAAGGCGGGGCCGTTGAGCGCAGCGCCCCCGCGTCCTCCCCCGCCCAACCCGGCGTTGGCATTGCTCATGGCGCTAAGCTGCTGGAAATTCGCGATGGCCACCACCGCCACGGCGCCGTTTTGCGCGCCATACTCTTCCGGGGTGAGGTAGTCGGTGCAGTTTTCGCCGAGGGGATTGGGCGGCGCGCCGCCGCGTCCGCCGGCCGCCCCCGCCGCGCCCGCGCCGGCATTGGCGCCCGCATCTCCCGTAGCGGCCGCATCGGCACCGGCCGCACCCGCGCGGCCGCCTCTGCCCGCGGCCAACGCGGCTTGTTGCGCTGCTAGTTCCGGCGGCAACCCGGCTACCACGATGATCTTGCCGCGCACATCCAGGCCTTCGTACGGGTTGATTTTGGTCTTATTGACGACATACCCGTTTCCCGCGAAAACCAGGTTCCCGCTGGCGTCTACCGGCTCAAGCGGTGGCGCGCCTCTTCCCCCAGCGGTCACCGTCCAGTCTTTGCCATATTCGAAATCCGTGGTCCGCAGCGGAGCGGATGCCGGCGTTCCACCGCGCGCCGCGCCACCGCCGCCCGCCCCACGGCCTCCGCCCCGTCCGGCCGGCGGAGGCGCGGTAATCGATGCCTTGCTCTCGGCCGGCGCCACCTGCTTGCTGACCATCTCCATGGGCATCAGGTACGGTTGCAACGGGCCATTGGTATCGGTCGTGCTCCCTCCCGGCTTCAGTCCCCATTCCGCCAGGCGGCTGGCTACGTATAGCGCCGCGGTATCGAAGCCGCGCGAGGGCAGGTTCCTCCCCTCCAACTGATCGGACGCGAGAAAGTAGAGGTCAACCTTCATTTCCTCCTGCGTGATGGCATCCGCATTGCCGTAAGCCACGGCTGCGTTGGTGACTACTTTGGCCGCTTTGGCCTTCCCCTGCGGCGCGGAGTTCGCCGCTCGTTCGGCGACAAAAGCCGTCAGGGAAAGAACTGCCAGGAAAGAACTGCTCGCGATCATTCGGCGCATAAATCCTCGGGATACGGGCATGGCTGTATTCGGGGCGAGAGTTGCCGTATTGTGCAGAATCGTACCACACAACGGGCCGGCTCCGGCCGCGGCATCGCGCCGGATTCCCGTTGCGTAGTTTTCTGCAAGGGTCTTCCGTAGTTCTCGTTCTGTTTCGGACAGCGAGATTCCATTACCGTTGATTCAGATGGCGCGGCCACGGGTCCCTGCCGCACCCTTGTCGTAAAGGAAGATTGGTCATGAGTCCCACCCCAACGCAGTCCCGGCTTCGAGCCTCGCTGGAACGGCTGAAGCCCGATACCCATTCCTGCCTGATTTACCAGAGTCCGGAACAACAGTTCGCCGCCACCGTACCATTCCTGGAACTCGGTCTGGAGCGCGGTGAGAAGTGCATCTATGTCAGCGCGGAGAACAACACCGGCGACGTGCTTGCCGCCATGCGCGACGGCGGGATCGACACCGCTTCCGCCATCGAGTCCGGAGCGCTGGCCCTGGTCTCCCCAGTGGGCCCCG
>JADGNR010000367.1 GCA_017883415.1 Bryobacteraceae bacterium
AAAGGGAGGGGAGGGGAGGGGGTCCCCTGCCGGGAAAAGGTCGGTGCGTCGTCGTGCCTCTTCGATTAACCAACGCTCAGATTGTTTTTTTTCCGCGCTCGTCATTTGAATCGGCCCGTAACTGCCGTGGCGCGCCTCCGATTCATTTTCGCAGATTTGAAGGAGATCCTTGCCTCAGATTCGGACGTCGCCGGCTGTTTGGCGGTTATAGGGAGGCGTCGCGAAGTAACTCTGACGGGTAACGCCCAACCATTGATCTGCACCCATCGACGAGGTCACGACGCTCCGATCTGGGAAGCGTTCAGCTTGACCAGGGGGCCCGCGGCCGGTTCAATCCTTCAATGAAAGTTGTGCGACTCCGGGGCCGCGCCTTCGCGCAGGCCGGCGATGCGCGCGGCCTTCACGGAAATCACGCCGTCTAGGTTTTGTAACACGCCGAAGATTTCGAGGAAGGGCTCGCCCAGCACGGCGAATTTGTAGCGGTCGAAAGTGTCCGGCGCGACGATCGCATTCATGATGCCGGTTTCGTCTTCCATGCTGAGAAAGACGAAGCCGTTGGCCGTGCCGGGGCGCTGGCGCACGATGACCGATCCGGCGATGCGCACCAGGCGGCCGTTGGGAACCTGCGCGAGGTCGATGGCGCGCGTAACACCCAGCGCGTTCATCTCCGCGCGGCGGTAGGCCATGGGGTGCCGGCCCACGGTCATGCCCGTGCCGCGGTAGTCGGCCCACAGGCGCTCTTCGGTGGTCATGCGGGCGAGCGGCGAAGGCTCCCCGATTTCTTCGAGCGGCGCAAGCAGAGGCCCCACCGGCAGGATGGCGCGCTGCGCCTGCCAGAGCGCATCGCGGCGGTGCGCCTGGCCGAGCGAGTTCAGGGCGCCGATCTCCGCCAGGCGGTTGATTTCGTCCTTACGCATTTGGGGAACGCGCAGGGCCAGATCGTCGACGCTCGAAAAGGGGCGGGCGACGCGGGCCTCGAGGAGGGCGCGAGCGGCTTCTTCGCGCAGCCCCTTGGCATAGCGCAGGCCGAGGCGAAGACAGTGGGGCGGACTCCCTTGTCCGGGCCCAGAGGGCGCCCCGGCCTTCGGGCCGGCCTTCGGCCGGAAGCCGACGGGGGCGTCGGCTGGACCCAGAGGGTACCCCCGAGGGCGCCCGCCCCACACCGTACACTGCCAATCGGATTCGATCACGTCCACGGGCAGCACGCGCAGGCCGTGACGCTGCGCGTCCTTGATCAGAATCGCCGGCGAATAAAAACCCATGGGCTGGTTGTTCAGCATGGCGCAAGTGAACGCGGCCAGGTAGTGGCATTTCAGATACGCGCTGGCGTAGGCCAGAAGCGCGAAGCTGGCGGCGTGCGATTCCGGGAAGCCGTACAGCGCGAACGAGGTGATGGAGTGCACGATGGTGTCCTGCACCTTGCCCGCGATGCCGTTGCGCGCCATGCCCGCACGCAGCTTCACTTCGATATCGGCCATGCGTTTCTCCGAGCGTTTGAAGCCCATGGCGCGGCGCAGCTCCTCGGCTTCGCCGCCCGTAAATCCGGCGGCGATCATGGCCATGCGCAGCAATTGTTCCTGGAACAACGGCACGCCGAGCGTGCGCCGGAGCACCGGTTCGAGCGCGGGATGCAGGCAATCGGGCGCTTCCCTGCCCTGCCGGCGGTTGAGGTACGGGTGCACCGTTTTGCCCACGATGGGGCCGGGGCGGATGATGGCCACCTGCACCACGATGTCGTAAAACCGGCGCGGCATCATGCGCGGCAGCGCGGACATCTGCGCGCGGCTCTCCACCTGGAACATGCCGATGGTATCGGCCTTTTGCAGCGCGTGGAAAACCGCGGGATCGTCGGGCGGCAGGTGCGCCAGGTCCACCGCTTCGCCGTACGTTTTGGGAATGAGATCGAGACACTCTTCGATCGCCGCCATCATGCCCAGGCCGAGCAGGTCCACCTTGATGATTCCCAGGTCGGCGCAGTCCTCCTTGTCCCACTGCACCACCACGCGGCCGGGCATGGTGGCGGGCTCGAGCGGCACCACCGAATCGAGCTGCCCCTGGCAGACGACCATGCCGCCGGAATGCTGGCCGAGGTGGCGCGGCAGGTCCTGCGCCATGCGGTACAGCTCGAAGAATTTGCGCACGCGCGGATGTTCGAGGTCGAAGCCGGCTTCGCGAAACTGCCGTTCGGTGGTGTCTTTGGGGTCTTTCCATTCCCACGCGCGCACCAGGCCGGAAAGGCGCTCGAGGGTGGTGATTTCAAACCCCAGCGCTTTGCCCACTTCGCGCGCGGCGGAGCGTCCGCGATAGGTGATGACGTTAGCGGTCATGGCCGCGCCCAGCTTGCCGAAGCGCTGGTAGACGTGCTGGATGACGCGCTCGCGCTGGCCGCCGCTGGGCAGGTCGATATCGATATCGGGCCACTCGCCGCGCTCTTCGGAGAGAAAGCGCTCGAACAGCAGGTCCATGGCCACGGGATCGACGGCGGTGATTTCGAGCGCGTAGCATACCGCGCTGTTGGCGGCCGAGCCGCGGCCCTGCGCCAGGATGTTGTTCTCCTTGCAGAAGCGCACGATGTCCCAGACGATCAGGAAGTAGCCCGGCAGCTTCAGCTTTTCGATGAGCGCCAGCTCGCGCTCGATCTGCCGCCGCGCGCGTTCGTGATACGGCTGGTAGCGGCGGCGGGCGCCCTCATCCACGCGCCGGCGCAGGAAGGACATCTGCGTCTCGCCTGCGGGCACCGGATAGCGCGGGAATTCGTAGCCCAGGTCGGCCAGGGTGAAGGCGAGGCGCGCGGAGATTTCGCGCGTGTGGGCGATGGCTTCGGGGAGGTCGGCGAACAGGCGCGCCATTTGGGCGGGCGTTTTGACGTGGCGCTCGGAGTTGCGCTCGAGCAGGCGGCCGGCGGCGGCGAGCGTCGTTTTATGGCGCACGCAGGTGAAGACATCGAGCAGCTCGCGCCCGGCGGGAACGGCATAAGCGACGCCGTTGGTGGCCACCAGCGGGATGCCGAGGCGGCGCGCCCGCTCCACAGTGTCCTGGTTGCGCGCTTCTTCGTCGCGATGGTAGTGGCGCTGGAGCTCGGCATAGACGTTGCGCGGGCCGAAGATCTCGAGCAGGCGCTGGTCGGGATGGCGCGTGAGGCAGACCAGGCCGCGGGCGAATTCCGCCAGTTCGTCCAGCGTGGCTGCGCCCTCGCCCTTTTTGGCGCGCAGCTTCATGCGGGTCACCAGGCGGCACAGGTTTTGATAGCCCTCGCGCGTTTCCACCAGCAACGGATAGGAAATGCCGTTGGTGCAAGCGATCTCCGAGCCGATATGGGCGCGCACCCCGGCCTTCTTCGCGGCCATGTGAAAACGGGGCGCGCCGTAGACCCCGTTGCGGTCCATAATGGCCATGGCCGGCATGCCGGATTGCGCGCAGGCGCCGGCCAGCTCCTCGGGAAGAGCGGCGCCTTCCAGAAAGCTGAACGCCGAGCGGGCGTGGAGCTCGACGTAGCCTTCAGTCATAACTGCCCTCCACGAACCAGCCGCGCGGGCTGCAATAGATGCGGTAGAGCGCGCCATCGGAAAGGGCGATATCCCATTCGTCGCGCGCCCACGGGTCGGTGGTCCACCAGTCGCCCGAAGTGCGCCACGGCCCGGCGAATTCCAGCACCTTGCCGCGTATGCCCCCGGCGGCGGCGAGGAAGCTGGGCTGTCCGGAAGCGAGGGTGAGGCGTGCGGCGCGCGGGGGGCGAAACATGCGCAGCGCCAAAAAGGGGACAGACGCATTTTCCCGGCAAGAGCGGTGGCGTTCGATGGTGGTGGCGGACGCCGGGAAAATGCGTCTGTCCCCTTTTTGGGCGTCGGGGCGGTGCGTGTCGACGAGCTCGGGCGAGCCCACGCGATCTTCCCCTACGATCGACCGGATGCGGGCCAGGGTCAGTTCCAGCTTCACCGGTTCGGGGGACAGGGGAAGGAAGAGGCCGTTCTGCGCGGCGCGCGGCTTTACCGGGTTCATGCCGAGCCATACGTGCACGACGGGCGCGGGCGGCGGATGCGCGTCCAGGTCGAGCTGCAGCAATTTCAAAAACGCTTTGGGATCGAGGGCGGGCACGGGCAGGCGCAGCGTGCGCTCGTGGGTCGCGCGGCTCTCCAGTTTCAGGCGGAGGCGCAGCTCGTCGGTGGCCAGGGCGCGCGTGGCCAGGCGCGTAGTGAGACCGTTCAGCAGGCGCGCCAGCAAAAATGCCAGCGGCTCCAGCAGGTCCACCGGATATTCCAGCTCGATTTCGTCGGCGAAGCGCAGCGGCTCGGCCAGCGGCGCCAGCTTGCGCTCCGCCTCCCCGCGCGCCAATTCGCGCAGGCGCAGCCCTTCGGGACCGAGCCGCTCGGCGATGCCCAGCGGCGGCAGCGCGGCCAACTCCTGAAACCGGCGGATGCCCCATCGCTCCAGGGTCTCCTGCAACTCCGGCGTGGGGCCGAGCAGCGCCAGCGGAAGCCGGCCCAGATATTTGGCCTCGTCGCCTTCGGGGACGATACTGACGCCGGAAAATCCGCGCGCGGCGCAGATGGCGGCATCGGGGTTGGCCGCCAGCGCGAGATTGGCCTTGCACCCCGTCTCCGCGGCGCGGCGGGCGATAGCGGCGGCCAGATCCTGCAGCGCGCCGAACAGACGGTCGAGGCCCGCCGCATGGAACGTCACGGTATCGGGCGCGGTCCGCTCCACGGTGGGGGAGAATTCGAAGGCCAGCGCCGTTAGCGGGCCGCTGCCGTGAAGACAGGCGAACATACCTTGCTCCGCTCGGTGGATTTCGCGCGCACCCGTATGCCGCGCAGCAGGCGCGACGTGCCGGGCACACCCGACCAGGCCGCCCGCTCGCGCGCGCATTCGAGCGCCAGGGACGCGCAGGTTTTGGCGTTCGATTGCCGCGCCACGGTCACCAGCACGGTGGGCGTATGCTCCACCGCGCGGCGCAGCCGGAACCACGAGGTGAGCGAGATGCGGCGCGCGGTGGCGGCGGGCGTATCGCCCAGATCCATGGCCACCATCCCGAAGCCGCCGCCCTGGATCAGCAGATCGGCCGCTTTGAGGGCGTGCTCGGCGTTGTGCGCGGAGCGAATCCAGATCAAGCGCTCCAGCCGCACCCCGGCTTCGGCGGCGGATGCCGGGTCGAAGGCATCTTCGGCATCCACCAGCGCGCAGAATTCGCCGCGTTCCGTGGCTGCGGCCAGGATGCTGAAAAACAGGCTGGTGCGGCCGGACGATGCCGGGCCATAAATCTCCGTCAGGGCGCCGCGCGGCAGCCCGCCAATGGCCGCATCGACTTCCGGGATGCCGGTCCGGACCACTTCGGGCGCCGGCCTCGACTGCCAATCGAGCGGGCCGCCCAGCACGGATTCGAACTGTTTTTTAAGGAGCGCCGCGGGCATTTTGTTCGCCTTTTATTCGCCTGCACTATATTTTTACAGGATGGGGCGGGGCGATGTCAATGGGAGGGTTTTTGGCGGGTAGTGGGTCAGCTCACGGAAAGGCTGCACACGCTCCGGGGCTTCACGGTAGGTCCAGCGGTCTTCCAAGCGACCGTGGATTATATGGCCACGCCGCCAGAAACGTACCAACCTGACGCAAACTTGAGGTTCCTGTAACGACTCCGCATATCATGCACACGCTTCGCGAGGTCAGCAAACACATACACTTTCTCTCTATAGAGCCCCTCATCGTCCTGCTCGACCGCCGCGAGTCCAACTGTGTGCCCAATATCCGTGCTCTCCCTTTCGACCACGTTATCCAACTTTGTTGTCCAATCTGCAACCTCTCGCTCGGTCAAGTTGTGTACGGCTTCATGAATACGGCTGAGACTCTCAATGAACTGCCGAATCATGTAGGTAAGGTCTTGGGCATCTGGCTCACTCTCAATTTCTGCCAGCACAGATCGATTGAACCTTGGATCATTACGTAACTCGTCCACATTCAGTTGTAGCTGAATGCCGAACCGCACACCACTTTTCCCGTCCTGCTGAC
>JADGNR010000368.1 GCA_017883415.1 Bryobacteraceae bacterium
GGTAAACAGCCCTTTCCCCGCCAGGACGCGGACCAGCGGGTCTGAAATCTTGCTGAGAGGTACATTGGGAGGACTGCTCTCAGCCGCCGACGGCTGTGCGGCAAGCAGCCCGGAAAACGTCAGAATCACGATCACACCCTGAAGCGCTGACTTCATGGAAGCTATATCCTTTCTCCGGCCTCGCGAGGCCGTCTATCCCTTCGGTTTCATTTCTTGATAACAGAACTCTGTTATCCGAAAACGCATTGGCCTTGCGGTGTCCCGGCAGTTGCAACTGAATCGCCAATCCGGGAGTCCCACTTCCGCCGGACCGGCGCAACCCCCTTGTCGCCCGAATCCGGACTGTGCCCCCATCCCCGTCAGTGCCCCGGGCCGCCCCTCTGACGCGGAACGTCAGATAATCAGGCGGCCGTACGAAAACAAGACGTAAGAAACGCGGACCCCGGCGCCCGAGTGCCGTGCCGGCCCCTCCCGCATTTCTTACTACTTCAGCAGCAACCCATTTTGATTTCGCCCGCGGCGTTGACCGGCTCGCCGAATGCTTCCGTAGGCGGCGCCGCGCCGTTCAGAACCGCAATCCATCGCCGCACCGCATCGAACACCACCAGCACCACGCCCAGGATGAAAATGGTCATCAGCGTCGAATCCAGGTAGCCCGTGAACACCTGGCCCGGTTTCAACGTGAGGGGCCAGAAAATGTTCTTGATGGAGAGAACGCCGGCGGTCACGGTAGTCACACCCACGAAGCACATCGGTATGGCGGTAATCGGCGCGTACTTTGCCTTCCCCATGTTGATGAGGAAAGTGGTGGTGATCGCCAGCGCGATAGTCGCCAGCAACTGATTTCCAGTTCCGAATAGCGGCCAGATGGTCGAGATATTTCCGGTATAGATCAGGTATGCCCATCCCAGCACCACGAAGAACGTGGTGAACAGGTTGCCGGGCAGCCACGCCGTGTTGCTGAAATTCCGGTTCACCTTGCCCATCAGTTCCTGCAAAACATAACGCGCCACGCGCGTTCCGGTGTCGACCGTGGTCAGGATAAACAGGGCCTCGAACATGATGGCATAGTGGTACCAGTACGCCATCAGGCGGTCCATGCCGGGAAGCCCCTTGAAGATCTGGGCCATGCCCACGGCGAGCGAAACCGCGCCGCCGGTGCGTCCGGCGAGTTTCTCGCCCACTTCCCGCGAGAACATATCGAGGTTGACGGTATGCAGGCCGAGTTTGCCGAAGGTTTCGGCGGTACTGTTGATGGCGAAGTAATCGCCGGGATACATCGAGGTGGCGGCGATCAGGGCCAGCACGCCGACCAGCGATTCGCAGACCATGGCGCCGTAGCCGATGAAGCGGGCGTCGGTCTCTTTATCGAGCATCTTGGGCGTGGTCCCGGAAGACACCAGCGAGTGGAAGCCGGAGATCGCGCCGCAGGCAATGGTCACGAACAGGAACGGGAACAGCGGGCCTTTGATGATCGGCCCGCCCCCATGGACGAACTGCGTGAACGCCGGAAACTTGATATCCGGATGCACGATGAAGACGCCCACGATGAGAATCGCGATGGTGCCCAGCTTGACATAGGTGGAGAGGTAATCGCGCGGTTCGAGCAGCAGCCACACGGGCAGCACCGAGGCGATGAACCCGTAGGCCGCCATCAGGTAGGTGATCTGGTGCGGGGTGAAGGTCAGCGCACCGGCGGCGCCAGTTCCGGCGAACCAGTGCCCGCCGACGACCGCCGAGATCAGCAGCACCACGCCGAAGATGCTCGGGCCGGTGACCGTGATTTTCCCCGCGTGGCTCTTGAACATCCAGATCCCCATGATGAGGGCGATGGGAATGGTCGAGCCGATGGTGAATATGCCCCACGGGCTGTTGGCCAGCGCGTTGACGACTACGATTCCCAGGCCGGCCAGCGTGACCAGGAGGATGAACAGCACCGCGATCATGGACACCAGGCCCGCGAAGGGGCTGATCTCGGTGCGCGCAATTTCCGCCAGCGACCGGCCGCGGTGACGGATGGAAGCCACCAGCACCGTGAAATCCTGGACGCAGCCCGCCAGCACCGCGCCCACGAGCAGCCACAGAAAGCCGGGCGCAAAGCCGAATTGAGCCGCCAGCGTGGGCCCCACCAGCGGGCCGGCCCCGGCAATGGCCGCGAAGTGGTGGCCGAACAGCACCCACTTGGGCGAGGCCACGTAGTTATGGCCATCCTTAAAGGTGTGCGCCGGCGTGGGACGCCGGTCGTCCAGAGCCATGGCCTTGGCCGCGATGAAGGCGCTGTAATAGCGGTACGCGATCGCGTAAACGCACAGAGCGCCAAGCAGAACCGGGAACGTGTTCATGGGCTCCTCCTATGCACTGCTTTTTTCGATGCCCGTCGCAGAACGGGCGGAATCGTACGTCAACGGCAGCACTCTATCAAGACCGGCGCGGATTTGCAACGTGCGGTGACACGTGCGGTGACGGGGCACGGGCGGTGACGGGGTGGTGACACGGGAGGTGACGAAACGTGCGGTGACACGGGCGGTGACACGGGCGGTGACGGGACGGGCGGTGATGGGACGGGCGGCGAAGGGACAGAGTCCGTGGGAGGACAGATCGGAGTCCCGGACAGCCGGTTTACGGTATCGTAGCCACATGAGCTCTATCACCGTGCACTCTGTACCCAACCGCGCGGCCGGGTTCCTGCTCTTCGTGCTGACCCTGGCCCTTTGCTCTTCCGGTACCTCGGCCCAGGAAACGAAGCCTGCGGCTCCGCCGGCTTCCGCCGATGCGAAGGATAAGGATAAAGCGGGGGACAAGGAGGCTCCGCTGCCCGCGGACGCGCGCGTGGCCGAGAGCATGCAACTGGAGGGCAAGCCCCTGCATTACACGGTCGCGGTGGGCGCGCTGCCGGTCTATGACAACGCGAAGAAGATCGGAGAGGTGGTGGTTACCGCGTACACCACCGAGGGCGCCGACCGGCCGGTCACCTTCGCGCTGAATGGCGGCCCGGGCGCGGCTTCGGTCTTTCTGAATCTCGGGGCGATCGGGCCGAAGCACCTGCGCTTCGGCGAGGAGGGAGACAGCCCGTCGGACCCGGCGAAATTGACCGACAATCCGGGAACCTGGCTGGATTTTACCGACCTGGTATTCATCGACCCCATCGGCACGGGGTACAGCCGGTCGCTGGTCCCGCTGGAGGAGTCCAAGAAGCAGTTCTACAGCACCGATGCCGACATTCATTACCTCTCGCGCATCGTGTACGACTGGCTGGTGAAGCACGGGCGACTGGGCTCCCGCAAGTATCTGGTCGGCGAGAGTTACGGCGGCTATCGCGGCCCGCGCATCACCCACTACCTGCAAACGCAGTTGGGCGTGGCCATGAACGGCGTGGTGCTGGTCTCTCCTTATTTGAATCCGGAACTCGACGGCAACGGCGATGTCTCGCCGGTTCCGTGGATGCTCACCCTGCCCTCGATTGCGGCCGCCCGGCTGGAGCGCGAGGACAAGCTGACCCCCGAAGCCATGGCGCAAGTGATCGCGTACACTCGCGGTGAATATGCCACCGACCTGCTGAAAGGCCGCTCCGATCCGGAGGCGACACCGCGGATCGTGAAGCACGTCACGGCAATGACCGGCCTCGAAGAGGAATTCGTGCGGCGGGCCGGGGGCCGTTTGGACGCCGGCGCGTATCTCCGCGAAGTCTTCCGCGAACGCGGGAAGATCGGCAGCGTCTACGACTCGAACGTGACCGGCTTCGATCCGTTCCCCTTCGCTCCGGAGCAGCGCGCCAACGATCCGATGCTGGAGAGCATCATCGCGCCCACCACCACCGCGATGGTGGATTTTGTGACGCGCATCGTCGGCTGGAAAACCGAGGCACCCTACCACACCCTCAACTACGAAGTGAACTCCCACTGGGATCGCGACAGCCGCGCCCTGCGCCTCGGCGCCGTTCCCGATCTGCGGCGGGCAGTGGCAGCCGATCCGAAGCTGCGCGTCCTGATTGCCCACGGCTGGAACGATCTCTCCTGCCCTTTCATGGGCTCGCTGCTGACGGTGGACCAGATGCCGGTGATGGGCGATCCGGCACGGATCGCCGTGCAGGAGTATCCCGGCGGCCACATGTTCTACAGCCGTCCGGGCAGCCAGGCCGCGCTGCGCAGAGACGTGCAGGCGATGCTCGCCAAACACTGATCCGCCGCCGGGCAGGGCAGGATGGCATGCTGCGCGGCGGCCGCCGGCCGACGCGGGGTTTGGCCCGCCTTCGGCCCCGCCGCGCCGGGCGATAATAGCCGGAAGGGCGCTATGGAGTTTGTCGAGCAACTGAAATCCTCGGTCAATATCCTCAACGTGATCGGGGAGTGGGTGCGGCTGCGCAAGTCGGGCGCGAACCGCTACACCGGGTTGTGCCCTTTCCACAGCGAAAAAACACCATCGTTCTCGGTCAACGTGGAGAAGCAGTTCTACTACTGCTTTGGCTGCCACGCCAAGGGCGACGTGGTGAACTTCGTGATGGAAATCGAACACGTCACCTTCTACGAGGCCCTCAAGTCGCTGGCCGAGCGCCACGGCATTCCCATGCCCAAGCGTTCGCAATACTCCGATGAGGACTCGCGGCTGCGCGGCGCCATTTTCCAGATGCACGAGCTGGCGCAGGAGACGTTTCGCGCCAGCCTGGCTGCCGCCGCGGGCGAGGCGGCGCGCGGCTATCTGGTGGGGCGCGGCGTGGCGCCGGCGATCGCCGAGCAGTTTGGCCTGGGATACGCCGACGGCTCGGGGCGGACGCTGGTGCGCTTGTTTCAGCAGCGCAACTTCCCCGCCGCCGAGATCGAACAGTCGGGCCTGGCGCGCAAACGCGACGACGGCACCTTCTACGACTACTTCAGAAACCGGCTCATGTTTCCGATCCACAACGAATCCGGGAAAATCATTGGCTTTGGCGGGCGCGCGCTCGCCGCCGACGACAATCCCAAGTACTTAAATTCGCCGGAAACGCCGATCTATAAGAAGAGCCACGTGCTGTACAACCTGCACCGGGCCAAGGAGTCGATTCGCAAGGAAGACCGGGTAATTCTGGTGGAAGGCTATATGGATGCGATCGGGGTTTCCGCGGCGGGTTTCGGGGCCGTGGTGGCCAGTTGCGGCACCTCGCTCACCGCGCAGCAGGTGCAGGCGCTGAAGCGGCACTCCGGGCGCATTGTGGTGAACTTCGATCCCGACGCGCCGGGCGCCAATGCGGCCGAGCGCTCCATCAACCTCCTGCTGGACGAGGGCATGCAGGTGCGCATGATGGAGCTGGATGGAGGCCTGGACCCGGACGAATACTGCAAACAGCGTGGCGCCGCGGCGTACCAGAGCCGGCTGGAGGGCGCCAAAGGCTACTTCTACTGGCTGGCGGACCGGGCGCGGGCGAAGTACGATGTCCACACGACGGAGGGCGTGGTGGCGGTGCTCAAGTTTCTGCTCCCGGCGGTCGAGCGCATCTCGGACCGGTTGGAGCGCATGGCCGTGGCCAACGACGTCGCCGGCTATATTGGCGTGGACCGCGGCATGGTGCTGGATCGCTTTCGCAAAGCGGTGGCCGACCGGCGGACCAGCGCCCTGGAGCCGCCCCGGGAGATGGTCCGGGCCGATGAGAAGGGGCTGTTGAGCGTGCTGCTCTCGAACCTGGAGGGGCGCGAGCGGCTGATCGAGGATCTGGGCGGGATCGACATCCTCAACCGCATCCCGACGCGGCGCATCTATCAGGCCGTGGCGGCGGTGCATTCCAGCGGCGCGGCGGCGACTTTCGATGCCGTTCGATCGCGCCTGGAGGAGGCCGACCAGAACCTGCTGGCGGAAGTGGTGTTCTCCGCCGAAGCCGACGGGGTCGCGATCTCGCTCGATTATGGACGCCAGTGTCTGGAACGCCTGCGCCGCTCCGAAGGCGAGCTGCGCCGCAGCGAGCTGAAGGCGCGCGTGAAAGAAGCGGAACGC